>JAJXZK010000037.1 GCA_021780095.1 Acidobacteriota bacterium
ACTGCCCCACGTTGAACGAGGCGCAAATGCTGGTCAGCCTGCTTTCCTCCTTCGGTATTGAGGCGAGGATTGAAGGCGAGAACTTTCTGCGCATGGTGGGCAGCATGGTGCCGGGCAGCGACGGTATTCGCGTGCAGGTACGGCAAGCGGATGCGGAAGCGGCGCTGGAGATTTTGAACCCCGGTCCCGAGTCGAACTTCGAAGAGAAATAGGTTCGCTGCCGCGAAATCCTCGCGGCCGATTGGGACAACTCCAGGTCGGCGGATTGACCAGTGCCTGACGGGTAGTTTTTCACCGTCTTTGCGCAAGGTCAGCCAGATGACATGGGCGATTAGTTTTCAGTACAGGATGCGCCACACCCTTTGTCCCGATTGGGCTAGGTCATCGCCATCGCGGAGTCAGGTCGCTTCTGGTCTCTTCTCCGCCGAATCATCGCGAGCATGTCGCGGCATAAATTGACCCGTACTCTGCTGTCATACGAAATTAGACTGAGAACCAGTGGCGATTCGTAGCCAGCATGAGGGAAATGCCGGATTTCTATCGCCGCCATAACATCGTTCGTGACGTTGCGCTCATCTCAATACAGAAGTAGGCGAAGCTTTGAGAGCGACGTGCAAAGCGCCGCGCAATTTCGCCTCGCCATCGATCTCCGCGTCACTCGAGATCAGTTTGCATGAAGTAATCTTTAAGCAGTCGGAGCCTGGAATTGGTTAATGAAATTCGTTTGCCCACTCGGCCTCGCGCCGTAGTTTCGCTTTCTGGAGGTATGGATTCCTCTGTTTGCCTGGCATTGGCCGCCAGGGATTATGATGTTTATGCCCTTCATTTCAGCTATGGTCAACGCACAGAGCAACGCGAGTTGACCAGCGCGCGGGCAATTACCGAGCGAGTCGGTGTTCGCCAGTTTTTACCGTTGAAGACCGACCTGTTTCGTCAGATCGGGGGTTCGGCGTTGACGGATAAGAATATCGCCGTGCCGGAGGCTCCTGCAACGGCAAAAATCGGGGAAGAGGTTCCAGTCACTTACGTGCCATTTCGCAATGCACATTTTCTGTCTGCTGCGGTCAGTTGGGCGGAGGTGCTGGGGGCACAAGCCATTTTTATTGGCGCGGTCGAGCAGGACAGTTCCGGCTATCCCGATTGTCGGCCAACATACTATGCCGCTTTCCAGAAGGTGATCGAGACGGGGACCAAAGAAGGGAATATTAAGATTCATACGCCCCTAATTCACATGAAAAAAAGTGAGATTGTCCGGCTTGGCGTGGAGCTAAAGGCTCCGTTGCATCTCACATGGTCCTGCTATTCGGGTGAGGATCGCGCTTGTGGAGTGTGCGACAGCTGTGTACTGCGCTTGCGGGCATTCGCGGAGGCAGGAGTGGCTGATCCCATTCCGTATGTTGGCTTCTAGCCAGGACTATCTGCGGATGCAAGCACCTTCGGATTGTCAGGAAAGTTGGGGGTGCGGTGTTCTTGGTCCTGTTCTAGCTTTAGAATGGCGTTGAGACATGGTTTCAGCGGCGTTGAGTGAAAATCATCGCGTCAAGATGTGTCGAGGAGACGAGAAATGGTAAAGATTCAAGGCGTTCTATCTTCAAGGTCCGCAAAAATGTTTGCGGCAATTTCGGCAGTATCCTGCGCCGCTATGTGTGCGGCATTGTTCGTGATCCTCGGCAGTCTGACGCCCTCCACAGCATGGGCTCAGGCGACTGCCGGCCCAGCGCCCGCGGCGGGTGCAACAACCGCCAGCATTCATGGCCACGCCCAGGACCCCTTAAGCCAGCCCGTAGCCAATACGGCTGTGGAAGTGACGACCGACGCGAAAACGGCTCTGTATACCTTTACGACAGACGCAAACGGTGACTTCAAGGGCAGCGGCATCAAGCCGGGCACGTACACCATCATCCTGTTCGGGGACATCAAGGGAAAAGATGGCAAGATGGCGAAGGGAATCATCGACTATCAGCAGAACGTAAAACTGACAGCCGGAACCGACACTCAGGTCGACTTCGATATGACCCGACAGGCCTATGTTTCGAAGTTGCCCCCGGATGTACAAAAACAGATCGCCGCTGTGCGCAAAGAGAATGAAGCGACGGAGAAGCAAAACAGCCAGATCAAGAACGTGAATAAGCTGATCGTCGATGCTCGTGCGGCACGCAAGTCAGGCAACTTCGACCAGGCGATCGCGCTGGATACGCAAGCGACCCAGGCCAAGCCGGACGTAGGTCTGACATGGTACGAACTGGGGGATAGCGAACTGGCGGCGAAGAAATATCCGGACGCCGCTACCAACTACAAGAAAGCCCTGACCTTGCTGGCTGCCGAAAAGGCTCCGAAGCCCGATGTCATCGCAGCCGCGGACAACAACTTGGGCGAGGCGCTCGCGAAGTCGGGGAACGTGAACGATGCGGTTGCTGCATATGAGGCGGCTGCCAAGGCAGATCCGACGCAAGCAGGCATGTACTATGCCAACGAGGCGATCGTTTTGTTCAAGACGGGCCAGGGCGACGCGGCGGGAACTGCGGCCGACAAAGCCATCACAGCCGACCCAACCAAGGCCATCGCGTATTACATCAAAGGATGGTCCTTGGTGCAGCACGCCACCATCGATCCCAAGACCAACAAAATCGTGTTGCCTCCGGGCTGCGCCGAAGCCTATCAGAAGTTTCTTTCGATGGCACCGACTGGACCGCTGGCCGAAGATGCGCAAAATATCCTGCAGCAAGCGGGTCAAACCGTTCACTCGTCGTACAAAAAGCACTGATCCGCTTCAATCGTCCATGCAATATAACGCCAACTCAACGGCTCCCCAGCGATATCAGGGAGCCGTTGGTGTCTGCTAACAAGAGGGTTGCAGGATGCAGAGGAGTCCGTCGTCAGATGTTTCGCTGGGCGGACCCGCCGCCCTCATCTCCTTCGTCGAAGCTTGCTCGATCGTTTCGGCGCAAGCGACTGCCATTCAAGCCACGATTCCCAGCGAAGGCGCAAACTGCGATCTGATCGACGCTCTCAATCGCCGATTGGCAGTTGCACTGGTTGCGGATCGCGACCAGCCTCCATTTTCACGAGTTACACGAGACGGGTACGCGGTTCGGGCGAAGGATCTGAACTCCGACACATTCTTGCGCGTGATGGGCCAGATTCGGGCCGGGGAGGCGTGGCCATCCGGTAATCCCCCGGTGGCTGCAGGAGAGGCCGTAGAAATTACGACAGGTGCGCCATTGCCGCCTGGAGCCGACGCCGTGTTGATGGTCGAACACGCGCAGGAAACAGGGGGAGCATCGGCGGTCGATGCGAGCGGTGAAGCGCGATTGCAACGATGGGTACGCCCGCTTTCCGGCCGAACCCTCGTACCGGCTGAGAATGTCGTTCCAGAAGGGAGTGAAGCTCGCCGTGGAGATATTTTGTTAGATCCCGGTTCTCGACTTGGGCCAGAACAAGTCGCGCTGGCGGCATCCTGCGGTTTTCTTTCGGTTCCTGTTTTCCCGAAGCCAAATGTTGCCATCCTTGCGACCGGCGACGAACTGGTCGATGCATCGGCACGGGTGGGATTATTCGCCTCAATTTCGGGCGACGCCGGGGCTGCCATTCAGCCGCATCAGATTTATGACTCGAATAGTCACGCCCTGGCCGCGCTGGTCCAGCAGGCTGGTGGAACCCCACTTCGACAGCGTCCCGCGCGGGATGAGAGGGACGATCTTGGCGCCTCTATCCGGGAAGGGCTGCAGGCCGCGCCTTTGTTGTTGCTGACGGGCGGTGTCTCCATGGGTAAATTCGATCTGGTCGAAGAGGTGATGGGCCGCATGGGTGCGGAGTTTTTCTTCACTGGCGTCAAAATGCAGCCGGGAAAGCCAGTCGTCTTCGGTCGCGTGCCCTCCGATGGTGATCGACCTGAACGATATTTTTTCGGATTGCCGGGGAATCCAGTCTCCACCATGGTGACGTTTCGAGTTTTTGTCGCGCCCTTGCTGGCGGCGTTGACGGGCGAACGAAACTGGCAGCCGAATATTGCGATGGCCAAGCTCGGTGGCGATTTTCGCACCAAGGCTGGACTGACGCGGTTTCTGCCGGCTTATCTGGTGACTTCTTCGACGGTTCCGACGGTGACTCCAATACGCACGCAGGGCTCTGGCGATCTGGCAGCGAATGCGCGCGTGAATTGTTATCTGATCGTCCCGGAGGATTGCGATCATCTCAGCCCCGATCAGATGGTGCGCGTGCTGTTGCGCTGATCTTTATCGCGCGGTCGCACGAACCTTGTTGCCGTAGTGTGATTATGAATCGACTCCTGCTACGCTGTTGGTCATGAGCAAGCTTTCTCATTACGACTCCGCCGGGCGTGCTCACATGGTGGACGTCAGCGACAAGGCCGCATCCAAGCGCGAGGCGGAAGCGACAGCGATGGTCGAAATGTCTCCCGAAGTGATGGCCGCCCTGCCTGCCAATCCCAAAGGCAATCCGCTGGAAGTCGCGCGTTTCGCGGGTATTCAGGCCGCCAAGCGGACAGCGGAATTGATTCCGATGTGTCATCCGCTTCCTCTGACATTTGTGGATGTCTTCACAGAAATTCGACCCAAGGGTGTCTTCATCCGGGCCACGGCGGCGACTGCGGGACCCACAGGCGTAGAGATGGAGGCAATGGTGGCAGCCTCGATCGCCGCTTTGACCATCTATGACATGTGTAAGGCCATGGACAAGAGCATCGCCATCAAGCACGTTGTGCTGGAGCGGAAGTCGGGTGGCAAGAGCGGAGAGTATCGCCGAACTCCGCGGAACCCATAAGGTTGTTGCTTTCCGCCATCATTCTCTGTCCATGGAAATACCTCAATGCATGGAGAAAGAATGCGCCAACTGCCCTTGCTCTTTATTTTTACTTCCTCAAAACAATTGCTGCTGTTGATTGAGCGCCATGCTCATCGACTGGTGTTTGGTTCGTTTGTCCTGAGCGCAACCATGATTGCCGGCTTTGTGGGCTATTGGGTGGTCTTTCACCTGATTCTTCGCAAATCCGTGTCGCCAACGCATCACCTTACGCTGCAACGATTTCGTAAGCCCACGTTCTGGATGCTGGTAGTGTCGGGCGCGATGCTGGCGGTTCCGGCGTTTGGTTTGTCCAATTATGCCGAAGACATTACCGAGCACGTGCTTCACATCTTTTTCATCCTGTGCCTGGGATGGATGCTGATCTGCGGCGTCTACGCGGTGCAGGATATTTTGCTGCGCCGCTACGATATCAGCCTGGCGGACAACCTGCGGGCACGACAGGTGCGCACGCAGATGGCCGTCATGCGGCGCCTCGCCATCGGATTTGTCGGTTTGCTTGCCTTGGGTTTGATTCTCTACACGTTCAACCACACCCGCCTCTGGCAGGCTGGCGCGGGATTGCTGGCCTCCGCGGGATTGGCATCGCTGGCACTGGCGGCGGCGGCGAAAACCACTGTCTCCAACCTGCTGGCCGGCATACAGATCGCAATCACGGAACCGATTCGCATCGACGACGTCGTCATTGTGGACGGCCAGTGGGGCCGGATTGAGGAAATCACTGCCGCCTATGTTGTGGTGTGCATCTGGAATCTGCAGCGGTTGATCGTGCCGCTTAGCTACTTCATTGAAAATCCATTTCAGAACTGGACTCGCACCTCCGCCAACCTGATCGGCACCTGTTACATTTACGCGGACTATAGCTGCCCGATCGGGCCGTTGCGCGAGGAATACCTGCGCGTGTTGAGGGGCACCGATCTATGGGATGGCAAAGCCCAGGTGCTGCAGGTGACGGATCTGTTTCAGCAAACGATGCAGATTCGCGCCCTAATGAGCTCCGCCGACTCCGGAAAATTGTTTGACCTGCGTTGTTACGTGCGGGAAAAGATGATTGCCTTCCTGCAGCAGAACTATCCGCATTGCCTGCCCAAGCAACGCATCGCCGAACTGCAGAACGCGCCGTGGGAACAAGCGAATGAACCGCTGCAGCCAACGCGTTAATTACAGCGGCGATGGAAGACAAACAACTCTACCTTCGCTGTGTTGGTTTCGTCAGAATTCGGAATGTGGTCCATGCGTTCGCAATGATCAGCGCACTGATCTGAATCAACACCGATGTCAGATGTCCGGCATGTGTGTTGCGCAAAGCGGGAATGGCAAACTCGATGGCGACACAAAACATCATCGAGAGGATGATTGAGAGTCCTGCGATGCGATTGGCGCGGTACCATGTCGCGCGGTCACGGCGCGAGCGTTCATTCCGAAAACCGTAGATTGCATTCGGGCCCACCCATCCGAAGATCAACGGAAGAGAATACAGCGTCGCGAGAATCGGGAAAGTCAACAGTAGAAACATAACCTATTGTTTCAAGGCGAGTTACAAACGGAAAAACCGCCCGGCAACAGGGCGGTTTTTCCTTCAAGGGAGAATAGTTCCAACGGAGGCAAAGCCATCAGAACTTTCTGGCGTCATACTATGAGCCGCACCGGAGGGTGTCAAGGCATTTCAGGCCCAAATTTACCTGAAAAATAACTATCGTAGATTCAGGTAGTTGCAGGAAATCCCACCGTAGCCGTGCAAAGCCGATTTTTCTCCCGATCTTCGCCCGTTGCCCTTAACATTCTGGCATAACTTTATGATTCTAAAACATCTTACCCGGAACCCACTGGGGAAACACCACCGATTTCCGCTCGATCCACAATTTGGGAAGCTTCGTCAACCGGCCCGACCGCGCCCGGCCAGTAATATCACTTGAGGTTCAAGCGAATAAACTCCGACGATCCATCTTCCGGCAGTCCGGATTTGTTGCGTGACCGCTGCAATGCCGCGCGACCCGCACCCAGAAAAACTCCAAGAACAATGGCGATCAAAGCGAAAATTCCGACCAACGCGGCGACGTCCAAAATAATTTGCGCGACCAATCTCGGATCATCGGTATGTGGCTTCTCGTGACCCATCGTCACAATCTCTTCGTAGTGCACGCGTTGCAGCAACTCATTCGCGGCTCCGCTGGAGTAGCTTCCTGAACTGATCGCAAGGAGTGGACCGGAGCGGCGCAATTGAATTGCGGAAGGATTACTGCCAGTCAGCGCTGGCGTCCAGGGATATTGCGTACTGCCATGGCTTGCGAAATATGCCTGGATTGCATGTTGCCGGTCAATGGCGATGTCCGGGTCCGGGTAGTTGATGATGGTCAAGGTGCCGGTGCCACCCAGCGCGTTGTATTCCGCCGTGACCACTTCCGCGCTCCGATCGAAGTCCACGAGACCGGGAGGTAGCACGCCTCCGCTCATGCCATAGGATTGCGGTCCAATCGCGTAGCGCACTGTTTCTTGTTCCAGATGTTGACGGGGCAAATAGCCGGGAAGGGTGGGCGGCGTAGCCTGGTTGCCGATCGGTTTCGGAAGCTGCGTAATCAGATCGCGGAGTTCGCCGGCGGACATGGGGGTGATGTGTTCGAATTTCGCCTCGACCAGAGTCGCCCCGCTCCAGAGCAGAACGCGAGTTCCATCGAATGCTGCGCCGCTTCCTATCGAGGCTGCGGACATGGTGGGCCGGCGATAGAAGGTGAACGCTCCGAAGGCGCCGGTCGCGTCTCCGAATTCCATCGCCTTCACTGTCAGTTCGCCATCGTCGCGGGTGTATCGGGCAGACTCATATCGAGTGAATCCATATTCCTGCAGCGGAACCGCATCTCCCGGATCGGCAGCTGACGCTTGCGTGGACTGTTCCGGAGTTCCAGCGATCTGCCAGCCGGCGAATGTTTCCGGCAATAAAGTCTGGGGCGCAGCCGTTACCCGTTCGGTTTGGGACGCGCTCTTCGATGAGGAAGCGGTCTGCTTGGCCGGATGGGTTGCAGGGCGCGACTGCGCGTGTAGAGAGAGGGTCGCCAGGGTGACGATCAGCAGCGAAAAAAACGATTGAGGTAGAGACAAAGTCCGGAGCATGGTTCCGAACTCAGACTATCATTCAGGCTGCTATTCGGCAGGCGCGGGAAGGGCCTCGGCCGGGATTGTTTTGGCGATACGAACTCCACTCATTCCGTCAACGTATTCCGCCACGCCGCGATAGAGTGCCTCGGCCAGCCGCTCACGGTAGCGGGGCCGCGAAAGTTCCAAGGCATCCTCCGGATTCGTCAGGAAAGAAATCTCTGCCAGGATTGAAGGCATCTGTGCTCCGATTAACACCACAAACGGAGCCTGCTTCACTCCGCGATTTTTCAGTCCCGCATTGCCTGACAGCAGCCCGGAGTATAGCTGTTGCTGGACGTCGCCAGCGAATGCGCGGGATTCATCGATCTTGTCGCCCAGGGCGATCTTGCGCACCAGGTCCGACAGGTCATACACCGAGCGATTGGAGTCGGCGTTTTCCCTGCCCGCTACCGCCATCGCGGCCGGCGAGGTGGTGAAGTTGAGGAAATAAGTTTCGACGCCGCGAACTTCTGGATCGGAGCTGGAGTTGGCGTGGATGGAGAGAAACAAATCAGCATGCGCCGCATTTGCAATTGCGGTACGCTCTTCCAGCGGAACAAACTTGTCGGTGCGGCGCGTGTAAATGACCTGGGCACCCAGGCGCTGCTGCAACAGATGGCCAAGCCGCAATGCGACATCCAGGGCAATATCTTTTTCCTCAATTTCGCCCGGTCCGATGGTGCCGGAATCGTGGCCGCCGTGGCCAGCGTCAATCACGATGCGACGAACACGCAGCCCGAGTACCCGAGCCATCGAGGGTTGTACGGTTGGCGTCGGCTCAGCCGCATACGTGGGTGACGGCGCTGGGGAAGTCCGTTTTGTTCCTTCAGGAGGCTTCGCGCTAGGCGGAGGCGGCGTAGCAATCGTGGTTTGTGACGCAACTGCCCCTGGCACGGGCGTCGGAGTGGCCTGGATCGGCGGTGATATCGCTTGCTCAAAGTCGGTAGCCAACGCAGGCTGCAGATCCAGAATCAGCCGCGAAGGATTCGACAGAGCAAAGGAGCTGAAGCTCACCGGTCGTTTCATTTGCAGCACTAAGGTGGCCTGGTTGTGGGTGAGCATGCTGACGCGCATGGAGCGGAGATTTTCATCGTGCGACGCCATGATCGCGTGACCCAATAAGGTTTCAGCCGATTGGGCTCCAAAAAAGACGATCGTAATCTGCCGGCCATTCTGGACGGAATAGGTGTGGTAGGGAACCGCCTTGCTGAGATCGACGGCAAGCCGCGTCGAGTTATTTTCCGCCCAATACCTGACATCTTTAAGAACTGCATTCGAGGACTGTGCGGACACGGTTGACGTTTCGAGAGATGGGCGCGCGTGCTTCGAGTCAGGGTCGTTGTCGACCCAGACTACTGGGCTTGGACTGGAGAATTGGACACGGTTCTTTTCAGCAAGGGTTGGGTGGGTTGCCGTAGTCGACGTTTGCTCGGGCGACGCATCCGTTCGCGCCTCCATGCGCTTGTGAGTAATAGGACCGTCGGCAGTTGGTTCATCCTGCAATCCAGCGCGTGCCTGTTCCGCCAGCGCATGGTGTGGATATTTGGCTAGGAAAATGCGATAGCTCTTCTTCGCGGTGGATGGATCGTGCAGATCATGCTGTTGAATCTCGGCCTGTTGCAACAATGCCCGCTGCCGGAGTGGACTTGTCGGATATTGGCGCCGGAGGAATTCCCACTGGGCGACCGCATCGTGCAGCAGCTTTGCATCGTGGAAGCAGCGACCTTCGCTGGCTAGCAGGTCGGCCACGGCAGCAATGCTGCGTGCCGCGTCCGGTGAAGTCGGGTCTCCGTGATACACGGCGCGATAGGCATTGAGGGCATGTCCATACTGGGCACGCGTGCGGTCGCGCTCTGGGATTGATTCCAGACGGTGTTGGATTGAAGTGGCGCGCGCGAAGTCAACCTGGCTCGCATGGTGCGAAGCGGAGCCGTGCATCGGCAGAGGGCACAACAGGAATATTCCCAGGCTTACCGATGCGACGTAGACGGCCGCGCCCGAGCAGAACGAAAATCGATGGCAGAAGAGAGAAGGCATGTGTCTCAAGTTGCGGACAACACGCCAGAGCCCCTTTAGTATAAATTTTCCGGTGGGCGAAGCAAAGGAAAAACAAACCTAAACGGCACCTCGGGAACTTGCGTTTCGGGCATCTCAGGAGCTCACGAGTCGGATGCTGGAACTAGGGGTAGACTCCCGATCGAGCACTTAGCTTAAGAAGCCACCAACAATCTTGGGCGCGCTGCGCAAGGCTGCGTCGAGTTGGCTGGCATCTTTGCCGCCCGCCTCGGCCATGTCAGGGCGTCCGCCACCCGAGCCTCCGACCATCTGCGCCAATTGCGCCACCACTTTGCCGGCCTGCACGCGGCTGGTCAAATCCTTGGTGACGCCGACGATGAGCGCGACCTTTCCATCTTCCTGCACGCCGCCCAACACGACGACGCCGGAACCAAGCTTGCCGCGCAGATTGTCGACCAGCGTACGCACTTGCCCGCGATCGAGCGCGTCGACGCGTTGGGAGAGCACCTTCACGCCGGAAACCTCGATCGCTTCAGACGCTGCATTGCTAACGCGGCCTGCAGCGGACTTCATTCGCGCTTCATCCAGCTCGCGGCGGAGTCGCTTCAGTTCTTCCTCTTGCGCGCTCAGCTTGTTGCGCAGCGCGTCGGCAGGCGATTGAGCCTCTGTTCGACCTGCGACCTGCTCGGCCACCTTGGTAACGGCGAATCCACGCCGAAATTCATCGAGGGCGCCGGTTCCGGTGACCGCTTCAATGCGGCGCACACCGGAGGAAACACTGCTTTCGCCCAGCAATTTCACCACGCCGATTTCGCCGGTGGCACCCGCGTGCGTGCCTCCGCACAATTCCGTGGAGAAGTCGCCGATCTTGACCACACGCACCTTGTCGCCGTATTTTTCACCGAACAGAGCCATCGCGTGGTATTCGTTCACGGCCACGTCAATCGGCACATCCTCCAGCGTAACTACCTTGGTGTTGGCGAGAACATTACTATTGATGCTGTCCTCGATGTCCTGCAATTCTTCATCGGCTACGGCGGTGAAGTGCGAAAAGTCGAACCGCAGGTGAGCCGGGTCGTTCAGCGAACCCGCTTGCTTCACGTGCGTGCCCAGAGTTTCGCGCAGCGCGGCGTGCAACAGATGAGTTGCGGTGTGGTTGCGCACGGTCGCCAAACGGAAGGCAGGATCGACGACGGTATTGACTTTGTCGCCGAGACGTAGGGATTGTTTGGCAATGATTTTATGCGCGAAGATACCCTGCATCGGCTTGGTACAACCGAGCACGTCAGCCACAACGACATTGCCGTCTTCGGAGTAGAGCCAGCCGTGGTCGCCGACCTGACCGCCGGAGTCGGCATAGAAACTGGTGTGGTCGAGGACAACTTCGGCGCTCTCCCCGGCTTTCACTTCCTGCGCGCCGAGACCATCTTTCACGAGTGCCAAAACTTCGCAGCCATTGGAGACGAGTTGGCGGTAGCCCTCGAAGATGGTCTTCGGCAGCTCGCGATAAACCGGGCTGGCGGTCGCTTTCGAGCCGCCTTTCCAGGAGGCACGTGCGCGCGCTTGTTCTTCCGCGCGCGCTCTTCCAAAGCCTTCCATGTCGAAGGCAATGCCAGCGTCTCGTGCCGCATCGACCATGAAATCGAGCGGCAGGCCGTAGGTTTCGTAAAGATGGAAGGCGGTATCCCCAGGAAACAGTTTGGGTATCCGTAGTAACTCCCGAGCATTTACTAGCCACCGAGTGGCATTGTCTTCGGGAATCCCGTCTTCGTCATACACGGGACGGTCAAAATAATCGCTGACCCAACCTCCGCCTGCTACGAAATCATCGACGATCCCGCTCTCTAATCCATAAATTATGTCTTTCGCCTCTTCATATGGCGCATTTACATCTCCTATCGCCTTGTCTAGTTCCTTCGATCCTCTCTCAATCACTCTTAAAAACTGCTCTTCTTCCCGTTCAACGACTTTCGCAACCTTCTCGGCGGAATCACGCAACTCAGGGTACGCGTTCTGCATCTCGTCTCGAACAGCGAAAACCATTTGGAACATGAATGGCTTTTCCTGGCCAAGCAATCGACCATGGCGAATGCCGCGACGGAGAATTTTCCGCAGCACATAGCCGCGTCCTTCGTTGGCAGGTAGTACGCAGTCAGAGATCAAAAACGTCGCCGCGCGGGCGTGGTCTGCGATGATCCGCAGCGATGGCGAAAAATCTGGGTGGTCCGGATCGAGAATTTCAGGCACGGGCGTGATGCCCGTCAGTTCGGCGGCCTTGGCGATCAGCGGCGTAAACAGGTCGGTGTCGAAATTCGAGAGCTTGCCTTGCATCACGGCGGCAATGCGTTCCAGCCCGGCGCCGGTGTCGACGCAGGGTTTAGGCAGCGGCGCTAATGTCCCCTCCCCGGTTTTGGGATTCACGCTGCGGTCGAACTGCATGAACACCAGGTTCCAGATTTCGACATAGCGGGCGTCATCGTCACCAAACGGCAGATCCTTGTCGGGCGTCTCGGATGCGGCCTGCCCCATGTCATAGAAAATCTCGCTGCACGGGCCGCAGGGGCCTGTATCGCCCATCTGCCAGAAGTTGTCCTTCATGCCCATCTCAAAGATGCGTTCTTTTTCGACGCCAATGTCGAGCCAGAATTGATAGGCTTCATCATCGCGGGCAACGCCGTTCTCGCCCTTGAAGATGGTGACGTACAGCTTATCTTTCGGCAGGCCGAACCATTCCGGCGAGGTGACCAGTTCCCACGCGTAGGCGATGGCATCCTTCTTGAAGTAGTCGCCGAAGCTGAAGTTGCCAAGCATCTCGAAAAACGTGTGGTGGCGGCGGGTGAAGCCGACATTTTCCAGGTCGTTATGCTTGCCGCCGGCGCGCACGCACTTTTGCGCCGTGGTGGCGCGGGAATAGGGACGCTTCTCCAGACCAAGAAACACATCTTTGAACTGGTTCATGCCTGCGTTGGTAAACAGCAGGGTCGGGTCGTTTTGCGGCACCAGGGATGACGAATGGACACGGGTGTGCCCTTTGCTTTCAAAGAACTTCAGGAACAATTCGCGGAGGGCTGCACCAGACAACGTACGCATATCTATTCAGTTTATCAATGAGACGGCTTTAGCATCTTCCTGCAAGCTCGCCGCAGTGACCGAGTTCGCCGTTCAAATGGGGCATCCAGATTTGTGTTGGTTTGGGAGAACAGCGGGTCTCTCCGCTGCGGTCGGGTCTCCACGACGACCAGGGATGACAGTTCTTAGGCGGCGGTTATTCCGGGGTATCTAAGTCGATGTCGGCGACGGCTGCGAGTGTCGATTCTTCCACCTTCCAGGCCTTGAGCAGCGGGAAGATGGTGCCCATGGAAAAGCCGGCACGCACCAGGCTGCGAACGATCCGTGCGGTTTCTTTCTCGTTGGTTGGCTTGTGTAGCCGTTTGCGCTCAATGTATTTGCGGGCCAATTCGGCTTCCGGGAGTTCGGAATAGGCGGCGTCCAGGGTCTTGCCGATCACGTGCTCGTGAACACCCCGCTGGACCAGGTCCTGCTGCACGCGGCGGCGGCCAAATTTCTCATTTTCCACCCGCAGGCGGGTGTAGTCGGAGGCGTAACGCGTGTCGTCGAGGTAATGGAGTTCCTTGAGCCGCAAAACGACGGCTTCCACCTTTGCCTCGCCGGATTCGTCGGGCTCCACGCGCCGGCGCATCAATCGCTTCAACTCGGCGACGGTGCGCATTTTGCTGCCCAGGCTGCGAACCGCATACTCGTATAGGGCAGCCGCATCCAAGGGCTCCCGCGGCTGCTTGCCGCGGGTCTTCGAGCGATTGAAGGTGCCAAATGCCACGAATTTCTCCTGCCCAAATCCTACGCTGAGTTGCGTGGCGAGGTCTTGCCATCCGGCCATGTGATCTGCGTACTTGCACGTTCACTCCCGCTGCGTAAATCATCCCACTTGATTACCGGGGTGGCGGCAGCGCTCCAATTCGCGCTGTTAACTATCTAGTAACCTTGGTAACAGAAAGCCGGGACCGCGCATCCTAGAGATGGGCTTCTGTCGTCTATGGTGAAAAAGGGAAGACGCGGCGTGCATCGAGAAGCCTCGAATCCCGAGGTCGGTTGTGATTTTTCTTCGTTCGTCTAGTGGATCGATTGTACGGGCCAATTACGAGGACCGCGTGTTGACCGGCTTCCCTTCGCGTCTGCGCTTCGCGAAATTTCTTGGAGTCGGGTTTCTTTGCGTGTCGCTCGGATCGGCAGTGTCCGCGACGGCGCAATCTCCGGGGCAGCCTGCCCTGGAAAGCCAACCACCGCAGCAAGCATTTACTCCGACACCTCTGGATGCAGGGTTTGGACCTTTGAACACGGCGCGGCCCAAGGGCATCGCGCCGCAACAGATCATTCAGCGCTTCGCGGAAAAAGAAACGCAATTCAAGCGCGCACTCGAAAATTACACATACCGTCGCACCGTCAAGCTGGATTCGATTGGGGATAATGGCGGCATCGACGGAGAATACCTCCAGGTGGACGACATCGTGTTGAGCCCCTCTGGACGCAAGCAGGAGAAGGTTGTCTATGCACCCGACAATACCCTGACCCGGGCCTTGCTGAGCCCGGCGGATTTCGACGACATTGAGCATCGGCTGCCGTTTACGCTGACCACCGAGGATGTCCCGCAATATCGCGTGACCTATATAGGTACTGAGCGTGTCGACCAGGTGGACACATATGTGTTCGACGTGGCGCCCCGGCGCATGGAAAGGGATCAACGCTATTTTTCAGGACGGATCTGGGTCGACGCCAAGGATTTTCAGATTGTCGTGACCAACGGGAAAAACATTCCAGACGATACCCGACGCGGTCAGGAAGACCTTTCCATCCCCTTTACAACCTATCGCAAGCAGATCGATGGAAAATACTGGTTCCCGGTGTATACCCGCGCGGAAGGTGTTCTGCACTTCAAGAACTGCAAGGCGTGCCTGCCCAGCGATGTTCGCTTGAGAGAAATCGTAAAGTACGGAGAATACAAGCGGTTTGGTTCCTCCATCCGGATTACGTTTGAAGGATTGGAGCGACCGGCTGGCCTGCCGCCAAATATGTCCGGGAATGGACCCATGGGCCCGCAGACTGCCAGCGCCGGGACGACCATCAACAACTTCGCCAAGACGGGTGCAGCCCGGCAGAACGCCGCGAAGGACTAGATCGAAACCGCGTCGTCACGCTCAAGTAGCGTGTAGAAGAACAAGGACCCGCTCGTGGAGGCGGGTCTTTGTTCTTCTATCGATTGCAAATTCAACCGCGTGGAGCGAAGAGGCTATCGCGGAACCAGAATGTTTTTCTTATCGTCCGTTTCAGCAGCAGCCTTCGCCGCTTTGGCATCCTCAAAGCGCTTCATGGAAGCTGTGATGGCTTCGCGAGCGCGAGAAGCATCGTGCCACCCCTTCACTTCGACCCGCTTGCCTTCCAGATCTTTATAAATGGCGAAGAAGTGGGTGATTTCGCGCAGCATGTGCGGGTAGATTTCCGTGTAATTCCAGACATCGGCATAGCGGGGATTACTGCGGCCAACCGACAGAATCTTCTCATCCGGGATGCCCTGGTCCATCATCAGCAGCAGGCCGATTGGGCGAACATCCATCACGCATCCGGAAAAGCTGGGTGAATCGACCAGCACCAGCACATCCAGCGGGTCGCCGTCCTCGCTGAGGGTGCTGGGAATAAATCCATAGTCTCCGGGATAGTGCACCGGGGAATATAGGTTCCGATCCAGGCGGAAGACGTGGAGTTTCTTGTCGTACTCGTACTTGTTCACCCCTTCATAGGGGATTTCAATGACCGCATTGATGACTTCAGGAGCTTTTGCTCCGGTGGGAAGTTCCAGATAATTCGTCATTCATTTTCCTTGACTGTGGGTTGCCTCTGGGAAATCGGCGGGCCGCCTACGTATAATTCAGTCACGATGAAGGCCCATGTGTACGTAATGCTTCGCAAGACCGTGCTGGACCCCCAGGGGCAGACCATCCACGGAGCTCTTCGAAAGATGCAATATCACGGTGTCGAAGATGTCCGCCAGGGCAAGTATTTCGTCCTGACCCTCAGCGACGCGCTGGCATTGCCCGAAGCGCAGCTGGAAGTGGAGCGAATTGCCCGCGAAGTGCTCGTCAACCCCGTGATTGAAGAGTACACGTATCGACTGGAACCGTGAGCGGAAACTTTTTTGCTGGCGGTTTCCCCGATCGCCAATAGCCGGCTGGCAATCGAATCGGCCTCCTGGTTTGACATTCGAACTACAAGATTTGGTCGGGCATTTCTTGGCTAGATCGCGTGCCTTCAAATCTAAGTTCGCAATCGGGGATGAAACTTCTTTAGCTCGCGCTTGCTGCCAACGGGCTAACCCGCCCTCGTACAATTGGGACAGCTATGTGCGGCATTGTCGGTTATGTGGGCAGTAAAGATCCTGTCCCGGTGATCCTGGAGGGACTGCGGCGGCTGGAATACCGCGGCTACGATTCTGCGGGCATTGCCGTTGCCGGCGGGCCGGATGGACTGGAATTACGTCGTGCGCCGGGCAAACTAAAAAATCTAGAAGAGGTGTTACGCCAGCAGCCGCTGCACGGAACCTATGGCATCGGCCACACGCGCTGGGCGACCCATGGTCGGCCGACAGAAGAGAATGCGCATCCGCATCGTGATTGCAGCGGACGGCTGGTCGTGGTGCATAACGGCATTGTCGAGAACTATCTGCAACTGAAACATGCGCTGGCAGCGAAGGGTCACAGGTTTGTCACTGAGACAGATACAGAAATCATCGCGCACCTGATTGAGTCGGAATTAACCGCGGCAAAAGAAAATGGTCAAGCGATTCAACTGGAAGAAGCGGTGCGACGTGCCGTTCGCCAATTGACGGGAGCGTTTGCCATCGGCGTTCTTTCGGCCGATTTTCCGCAGACGTTGATTGCGGCGCGCAGTGGACCGCCTGCGGTCATTGGCCTAGGCGATGGAGAATATTTCATGGCCTCCGACGTGCCGGGAATTTTGCACCACACGCGCAAGCTGTATTTTCTGGCCGATGGCGACATGGCCATCCTGACGCCGCAGGGTGTCACCCTAACGGATTTCAATGGCAATCTGATCGAACGCAAAGTGCAGAATATCCTGTGGGATCCGATTCAGGCGGAAAAGGGCGGCTACAAGCACTTCATGCTGAAGGAGATTTTCGAGCAGGGAAGAGCGGTGCGCGACACCACCCTGAGTCGCGTCTCCTTCGACACGGGCAGAATCTTTCTCGATGAAATGCAGATTTCGGAAGCCGAGTTCCGCGCAGCGACAAAAATCAACATCGCCGCGTGCGGCACCAGCTGGCATGCGGGCCTGGTCGGCAAATATATGATCGAACGGCTGGCGCGTCTGCCGGTCGAAGTCGATTATGCGAGCGAGTATCGCTATCGCGATCCCATCGCCGACCCGAAGGCGATCGGCCTGCTGATTACGCAGTCTGGCGAGACCGCCGACACCATTGCGGCGCAACGGGAAATTGCGTCCAAAGGTTCACGAACGCTGGCGATCTGCAATGTCGTGGGCGCGATGATCGCGCGCGAGGCGAACGGCTCCATTTACACACATGCCGGGCCGGAAATCGGTGTCGCTTCGACCAAGGCGTTTACGGCGCAACTGACGGCGCTGTTTATTCTGGCGCTC
>JAJXZK010000319.1 GCA_021780095.1 Acidobacteriota bacterium
GAACAGCAGCACCGGGCGTGCGGGATCAATGCCGAGATAGGCCTTGGCTGCGCGCTTCTCAACCGGCTTGAAAAAATCGGTGTCCAGACCGTTTGGAATCACTTCCACGCGTCGCCCGGCAAACAGACTGCTCTGGCGTGCCACGTCCGCCAGCCAGCGGCTGGGCGCGACCACAGTCAGGTTCATCCTGGAAAAGACTTCGTGCTTGCGTCGCCACAGCGCGCGCGACAAATCGTTGTCGCGCGTACTGCCGAGTTGCGGGCAATTGCCGCACTCCTTCCTGAAGCCGTCGCAATTTCCCGTGTAGTGGCAGCCTCCGGTGAAGGCCCACGTATCGTGCAATGTCCAGACCACGGGAACCTTCAGCCGACCGAGCTCCTCCACCCGCAGCAGGCTCGCCGCGACCCAGTGCAGGTGTACCAGCTTCGCGTTGAAGCGCGAGAGCGACACACGCAGGGGGTTTGCCCAGAAGGCCGGGGTAAAGCTCACCTGCTGCCGGTTCGGGTAGCGCGCCATGGGGATCCGGTCGAGAGAGGTAAGGCGGAACGCAAGCAAGCCCTTGAGCGACCAGTGATAGCGGCCGGAAATGTCCGCACGCAGGTCTTCCTTCAGCAGGTTTAAGTAGTGAGCGCCCGGGTATACGCGTTTGATGCCGAGGAACGTGCGGTATGCCGCGCGGGCGGCACCGCCGTTTTTCTGCAACGTGTTGACCAAGAGGATGTCGACGTCCTGGACTGGCCGGAACAGGACGCGCCTCACCCTGCCCAGCAGGACGCGGGTATGGTGGGTAATCAGACGGGCGAGGCTCTTCGCTTTACGCGCCAGCAGTTGCGCGCCAGTCGGCGCTGGCGGATCAAAAACGGCACGAAAACTCTGTGAGATTCGTGGATCCACCTGTGACGCCGGGCATAGCCGCGCCGGTCTCCAGGATTCGTCCAGGTTGGCGTGGAAGAAACGTGGCTCCGGCTTGCTGTGCGTACCCGTGTTGTCCAGCCCAATGTTTCTGACCAGGGTTTTAGTCGGGTACATGCAATGCATGCCGTTGGCGTGATGCGCATAGCAGAAACGGATCGCCCAGGAATCGATTTTCCCGTCGTGCTGCATCTGCAGCAGCGTCGTCATGTCCTGCCCGCCCCGGTTGAATTCTTGCTGCGCCGCCATGTCCGCAGAAAATGACGGGAAATAGTTCATGTCCCACTTGATGCGCTGCCAGCGGTCGCGCCAAGTACCCCAAGACCAGGAAGAGCATCGGTAGCCGGCATAGGTATCGAAGGGATAGTCCTCCGGAATCCGCAGATATTTCGCGGGAAAGGTATGGCCTGTTACCGAGAATGCCAGCGGATCGTCGCGATAATGGGCGAGGGCGTCGTTCATGTAGCTGAGGAAGTGTCGTGCGGTAACAAGATCGTCTTCCAGCACGATGATGCTTTCGTGCTTCTCCAGCAATTCCGTCACGCCGGTGATCACGGATTGTGCCAGGCCGAGATTCGCTTGCCGCTCGATAAGGGTCACCGACGCGAAGCCCGATGTCTCGCGGACCAGCTTGCGTACCGACTCCACTGCATCGCGGTCGACGTCGCTCCTCGGACCGTCGCTGTATACGAACAGGTGTGTTTGCGGAGCCAGGGTGTTGCGGGCAAGCGCCTTCAGGGTTGCTTTGGTGTGGTCAGGGCGCTTGTAAGCGAACAGTACAACGGGTGCCAGCATTTGATGGTGTGTCAAGGCGCCTTGGCCTCGATGAAGAAGGAGTCCGGCTTATAAACGGACCCATTGGGCTCGGTATCGAGGTGGTAGTTGGTGAATCCTTCGATATCAGATTCATCTGCCTGGCAAGAGCGAATATTTTGAAAGCCGCAATCAGCCATCAATTTCCCCAGGGAGTAACGATCGTACATCCACTGGTGTACCTCCCCCCCCAACCTGAACTCGCCGACTTCCCGGGCATTGAGTGTCTTGTTCGCGAGCATTCTACCCTTACAGTGTGTCCGGGCGCGCCAGTACTCGGTGCCAACACGTTGAGCGACAAAATCTTCCGCTGGCACGACGTCCTGGCACCAGTACTTCAGCATTTCGCCTCCGCCGCGGTGACGCACAAGCTGGTCCAGCAACTCAATGACGATCCATTCGTAGCGTTCTGTTGCCCCCGGCTCTCCCCTTTGGGCGGCGTCCAGGCAGGACAGATAGGCGCGGACAACTCCTTCGAGGTCCGGCGCGACAAGGCGAAGGATGCCACCCGGCTTAAGTACCCTGCGGCATTCCTCCACGAAACGCTGGGCCCCATCCCGGTCGAAATGTTCAATGGCATGTGACGAATAGACGGCGTCGCACGCACCGTCTGGGAAAGGAAGCCCGTTGCGCAAGTCCCATGTCAGAACAGTGTTGCCGTCGCCGTGAAAATCGAGATTAATCCAGGCCGGATGATGCCTCGATCCGCATCCCAGATTGCACAGCACAAGACGACCGGTATCGCGTTTTTCGTCCAGCGCATTACAAACCTTGGTTGTCGTATCGGCAGGCGAGGCTTCCGATAGGGAACGGAGTGCGTGCACCCTCCGCATCAACTTTTGCATCATGTTCGGTTACCGGGTTCTTACAAATGTCGCATTGCAGCCGTCGACGGCAATGCAGCGCATTCCAACCTGGACCAGTTGCCGGATGTGATCGCCGATCCTCGATCCGGCTTCGTCATCGAGCGGGGTGTGAGCCTCGTCAAATTCGATAAGCAGGATGCGAGGCAGTAGGCTGGATTTCACGAGATCCCTTATCACCGAGTACTCAGCGCCCTCGATATCCATCTTCAGCAGGTCGACCTTCTTATCACCTTGCTGCACCATCACAGTGTCCAGCCGGTAGCAATTGGCTGTGAAATAGTCTTCCGTTTTCTGGAGATTGACTGTCGAGCAGGACACATGGGCCGGATTTTTCGGCAGGTAAAACTTCAGCTCAACGTCTCGGTCGGCAAGGCCGACCGGCAGGAAACTCATGCGCGAAAAATCGGCTACGGTGATGTCGTAGAACTCCGTTTCGCTATTGTTAACTGGAAAGCGTCGCCCTTCCCGAGTTGCCTGCCCGAGTAAATTGAAATGCTCAACGGCGCGGGGTGTTGGGTCGACTATCCGGATCTTGCAGTGGAACCGTTGCGCGAGGGCGCAATCGAAACTGATGTCTTCGCCAGCTCCCGCTAGATAGCACACGCTGTTTGCGTCCAGCCCCGGGTCGGCGGGGATGATCCATCCGCCATACATAGTGCCCAGGCGTACCAGGGCGTCTGGCGGCGCCAGTTGCGTGGCATCGATGTACGCCAGCAGTGGGGATGCACTCGATGGAGCCACCGGCGCGGTCGGACGCCGAATGGCTCTAGCGATGCGTTTCAGGAAACCACTCACAAAACCTCCAGTTTCAGACATTTACTCAGGAAACAATCCAGGTGCTCTGCAAGAGCGCGGGTGCTGAAGTCAACGCAATAGCGCGCAAAATTTTCGGCCGGGATCGGATCGCTCGCAATAATGGACAGTCCATTGAGCATCCGAGCGGCGTTGTCTTCGGAGACGGCGCGGCCGACTCCGTATCGCGTGATCCGCTCACCCATGAGGTAGCGGTCGCTCGCCAGAAGCGGCTTCCGGAAATGAGCTGCCTTGCCGAGCATGTTGCTGCTGATCCTGAAATCCCGGTAGACAGCGAACAGGATGTCAGAGGCGGCGATGATCTCGTTGAAGGCCCGCTCGTCCGGCAGGTATTCGGCGTGCAGCATGAGGTTTTCAGGCGGCGCATCCAGGGCTAGGTCGAGCGCCGCGAGGTCCTCGGCCGTGAGGGTGCCGCGGTGAATCTCCCCGATCTGCACGAAAAACCACTGAGCTGGATCGGCGAGGCCGATCAGTTCGTACCAGCGGGCCAGGTTTTTCTGGCCGCCGATTGAACCGCCAAGGAAGACGATTTTCCTGCCGGCCGCGCGGTGCCGGATTTCCCGAGCCAGCTCGCCGGGCGTGTCTGGCAGCCCGGTTTCAGTGATGTCCGGCAGGTATGCGAAGTGCTTCCCCGGGAGCGCTTCCCGGTAGATGCGGCAGACGTTCTCGTCAAGGAAGCACATGCCCCGGAACGAAGGCAGCGCGTACCACGCTTCACGCAGCGTGTCGGTCGGGACGAAGCGGATACCGGCCCATGGCAGCTGGTTCAGGGCGTCAAATGTGTCCCAGCTTTCCGGGCGCGTGCGATACGTGTCCATGTACATGTTGAATCCCAGCGCCGGTTTCCACTTCGCCTTCTTCAGCGCGGCACGGGTACGCAAGGCGAGTTCCATCGGGTCCGCAAGGTCGCGTTCGAGGTCAATTCCACGGGTGGCGACGTTGGCCGGCGCAACGC
>JAJXZK010000133.1 GCA_021780095.1 Acidobacteriota bacterium
GTCCACGCTGATTTTCCAAACGGGACAGGCGTCGGTGTGCGGCGCACAAAATTGCACGGATTGATTGCCGATCGTGCCCGAGAAGCCGGGGTTGCGGTGTCGTGGAGCAGTCGAGCCAGATTGTTGGACGGTCGATCCGCCCTGATCAATGGACAGAAAATTTCCTTTCGATATTTGGTCGGCGCTGACGGACACGCTTCGGGCGTCAGGCGATGGGCCGGTTTGGGTCGGCTCCAAAGTGAAAGTATCCGATTCGGGTTTCGCCGCCACTATAACATTGCTCCATGGAGTGAATACGTGGAGGTGCATTGGGGATACCCGGGGCAGGTCTACGTTACTCCGGTCGCCGCGGACAGTGTTTGTGTCGTGTTCATCACGAGAAACCCAAAGCTGGCACAAGGCGACTTTCTAAAAGCGTTTCCTGCCGTCGGAGAGAAACTTCAGGGTGTTCCTACAATGTCGGCTCTTCGCGGCGGTATCTCCGCCAATCGAAAACTCCGTCGAGTTGCCAATCAGTCCGTCGCGCTGATTGGAGATGCTTCCGGATCACCGGATGCCATCACGGGAGAAGGTCTCGCGGTATCGTTTCGGCAGGCGGTTTCTTTGGCGAACGCCATCGAGCAGGGAGATCTGGAGATGTACAACAGGCAGCATCAAAAAATTGGCAGGCTTCCGCATGCGATGAGTTGGCTGATGCTTTCCATGGATCGCTGGCCGCAAATGCAGGGTCGCGCCATCAAGACATTGTCGACTCATCCGGACTACTTTCAGCAACTGCTTTCCGTACACGTTGGCGCGCAGAGCATGCAACGTTTTGCAATGCGCCAGGGAATTCGGGTCGGCTGGAGCTTCCTTGAGGCGAGCCTTTATTAACGGAGAAAGAATGGAACGCCTACCCTGCAAGCGAGCTGTTGGCAAAGCTATGGCAGCATCTGTGGTACTTGCCAACTTGCTGATTCTGCCGCTCACAGCCGGGGCCGCGGTCAATCCGCAGGACCCCATCACCGTGACCTTCGATTCCGCAAAAACTTCCATCCACTGGACCTTGCAAGCCGTACTCCACACTGCTCAGGGTACCTTCACGCTCGACAGCGGCGTCATTCATATGCATCCGGCAGCGGAAATTGCGGATGGCCTGATTATCATTCAGGCCAAGAGTGGGGAAAGCGGGGACCGGTCGCGAGATGAGAAAATGCAGAAGGATGTTCTCGAGAGCAATCAGTATCCGGAGATTACCTTTCGCCCCACCCACGTATCTGGCAACTTCGATTTCAGTAGAGACCAGTGGTTGACGGTGGACGGAATTTTCAATCTCCATGGCGCCGATCATCCGATGCAGTTACACGTCCATGTCATGCCGGAAACTGACAACACGCTTCGCGCAACTACGCATTTCAGCATCCCGTACGTCCAGTGGGGGCTAAGAGATCCCAGCACGTTTGTTCTCCGCGTTGGGAAAACGGTTGCCGTCGATGTCGACAGTCGGGCCACTGTGAAACCCTGAACTCGCCGGACGTCGGCGTCAAAGATTGGAAAAGCTCGACGGGAGCGACAGATTCTCTAAGCCAGTATGAACGACATTCGCGCACCGTTGCATTTTTTCGTGTTGCTGTCGATGATGGCGATTGTCCCCGGGCTTTTTGCCCAGAAGGCGACTGTTCAAATCCCTTCCGGTACTCCCTTACCGGTGCAATTGAGCAAGCATGTTCCCTTGAAAAAGGGACAAGCTCTCAACTGCCACCTGATGTATCCGGTGTACGCGAAGAACAAGGTGGCCATCCCTGCCGGCAGCATTCTTCGGGGTACCGTGCTGGCGCTCAACCCCGATCGAAGTCGACGGATCCATGGTCGGCTCTGGGGAGATTTCACACCCTTCAACATTCCGGTTGTACATTTCGATGAATTGCTTCTTCCGAACGGCGACGTCCAGAGGATTGTCAGTAGCGAAGCTACCAACGGGGCACCGGTGCTACACCTCTCCACGCCTGCCGCCAGCAAATCACGGTCGCTCGTTTCCCGGCAATTGAGTCAGGTGAAACAGCAGGCCAAAAATGCTGCCGCTCTCGTGACCTCTCCCGGGCGCAAGGATCGACTGGTCCAGTTGCTGTACCGGCAGCTTCCATATCACCCGCAGAGAATTGAGTCGGCAACCATGTGGACTGTCACGTTGGCGCAACCTTTGACTCTGACGGAGGATCAAACTCCAGACCAGGCACAGAAAACTGCTGGCGTAACTACGGTTGCGCCACCGAAAGCGACGCCCAAATCGTCCTCGCCCACAAAAGTACCGGCGGAAGACAAGAAGGCATGGCATTTGAGCGCCTACCTACAACAAACGATCAGCTCCGAGACGCAGAAGAAAGGGGACACGTTTGACGCTGTTGTCGCCGCACCGATTTTTAAGCCTGACCACACGGTGGAAATTCCTGAGGGATCTGTGTTGCTGGGCACAATTACACAGTCGAAGCCAGCGCGATTTTTCGGCAGGGCAGGGAAGTTGCGTTTCGATTTTCGTGAACTGAGATTGCCGGGCGCCGTTTCGCAGCCAGTACAAGGCACGCTCGCTGGCGCGGACTCGAGCAAATCTCAGAAGCTTCAGATTGACTCTGAGGGCGGCGTGCAGCCGCAGCCGCAAAATCGAGTCATCGTGCCGCTGGTACTCACACTTCTCGCCAGCCGCGCTCTGGATACGGACGGGAATATGACGGCCAACTCGGCCGTGTCATCCAACGGCTTTGGAATCGTGGGGAGAGTGGTTGGCATTGTTTCAGGCTCAAGTTACGTAGCGGCCGGCATCGGGTTCTATGCGGCTGCGGTTTCAGTGGGCGAGCGCTGGTTGGTCCACGGCCAAAATGTGGCATTTGTGAAAAACACGCGGATTGAGGTGACAATGAACCCAAGCCGCAATCCAATTTCAGCAACCACGCCACAACCAAATTCTCCCGAGAGGCATTAATACCTATCATGCGTTCCTTTTTCTCGCTCGTCGTTTGGATTCTGCTTGGCATGACCGCCGGGTACGCCGACGCACAGGCCCCCATGTTGCCTGCCAACCCACAACCCAATCTTCCACACGAACAAGCTGCCAGATTGATTCCGAGCAGCTTGACTTCGAACCGAACCGTGTCGGAGAGTCCTTCAAATTCGCGCGTTTTCGCAAGCAACTCCTTGTCGACGTCCAATGCATCCGCGCAGCAAACGCAGCCGATCTGCGGCATCACCAGACTGGGTCGTTGTATCCGAGACCTTGGGGAAGACGAGAAGGCAATCTTTACCAGTCCGTTGCGTCTTCAGCCGAGGGACGGGTATTGGCTGGCTCCCCTGGGGGCGGCTACCGGACTGGCTATCGCATTCGATGCCGACGCGGCAGAAACCGTGGGTGTGGATCCAAGCCGCACCAACACCGCGAATAAGATTGCGGATTTCGGTTCGTTCATCACCACAGGCGCGGAAGGCGCAGGAATTTATTTTATAGGGCTTGCGAAAAAAGATCCCAAGCTTGCGGAGACCGGACGGTTAGCCGATGAGGCGATCATCGACTCCGGATCCGTGACCTTGGTGACCAAGCTGATCACCAATCGCCAGCGTCCGCGGCAAGGAAATGGGCGTGGCGATTTCTGGCCGTATGGCACGCAGCACTGGGAGTGGGATTCGTCCTTTCCATCCGACCATGCCACCGCAAGCATGGCGTTGGCTCGCGTTATTGCTGGGGAATACCCGCATTGGTATGTCATGGTTCCCGCCTACGGATTTGCCGAGACAATCAGCATGTCGCGCATTTTTGCAAATCAGCATTTCCCCTCCGACATTCTTGTGGGCCAGGCTGTCGGATTTCTTACCGGCAGCTATGTCCTCAATCATCGCTCGCTCTATCGGCCAGGCGGGAAGAAGACACTTGCGAGCAGACTCATTGGCTCGGTCAATCCGATTGCAGATCCGCGAACTCGTACCCTCGGGGCATCGATGGAAATTCCGGTCGGGCGATAGCATCGCACTGTGAAACATGGCTGCGAGATCAAATGTTCCGAGGCTGAAGGTCAGCACCGGATTACGGATGCGACTGGAGTAGTGCTGCCAGTTTCGCCTTGAGAATTCCGTATGTGTTATCTGAAAAACCGCCGGTATTCATCCAGCAAATGGTGCCGGATCGATCGAGCAGCACCACGTACGCTCGGCTCTCATCTTTGACCGCGAGTCGATGCCTCCAAAGTTGCTCATCGCGATAGAGCACGATGGTTCGATTTTGGACGGACACGGGCATGCTGCTTTTGATTCCAGAGATCGCTAACCCGCGAAAGATTTTCGGCGCCGATTCAAGCTGGATCACCCCGTACGCCGATACTTTGTCAGAAAAATCCTTGGCCAGATGTTCATTCCACAGGCGCGCATCCTTACCTGCCGTTCGGCTGAATGAAAACACCAGTACCGTCGGCTTCTCCATGGAAGATCCCGGTAGCGTGAGAGGGCGATTCGTGACCGTGCGCCCGGAAAGCGTCGGAAAAACAGATCCTATCTGCAGCGGCGCAGAGAGCAGTTGGCCCGCCTGCAGCGGCAGCATGGAAGTCAGGAGTCCGATCGCCATGGCGATGCATCTGGAGAAGCGATTCATTTGTTTGAACCTCTCATCTTTCATTACACTTCAAGAACGACTTTTCCGGGCGGGCTTGACAGCATCTCTTAGCGGATTAAGACTAGTCAAGAACGATGTTCGCCGCTTTACTCCTGCAAAAAACCTGGCACGCTTTGAAAATGAGGGAGAGTCAATGAAAGGGATCACGGCGAAGATCGTGTCAGTCGGGGGAGTTGCAATTGTTTTCTTCCTGACGCCACATGCTGTGTGCGCGCAATCCTTCGCCACCAGTTCTGGAATCATCAAAAACTCCGCTGGCAAATTGGTGAGCGATGCCCAGGTCTCGATCGAAGGTGTCGACACTGCCCAGTCGACGGAAATAAAATCGAATGCTGCTGGGGGCGACACGGAATCCGACATCCTACCTGGCAAGTACACTGTTTCTGCAGCTGCGGAGGGGTTGACCACCCCGCAGTCCTCGAACCTAACGTTGATCGCCGCCGAGCGAGTGCACGCCGACTTTGTTCAGAGTGCCGAATCACAACAGCAACAAACCCCGCCGAATCAGTTGCCAGCTGCACCGCAGCCGAATACGCCCGCGAACAACGCGAACACCCCTTCGCTACAGGACCTTGGTTTTGGCGCCAGCCAGACCCAGGGCAGCGCGCAGGAACAGGCCTTACTCAATAAACGCACTCACATGCTGAAGGTGCATCAGACGTTGGGTCTGATCACTGCGATTCCGATGGCCGCCACGCTGATTACGGGACCCCAGGCGAAGGCGAAAGGCAAACACGGCGAGCCGATCACGGAGCCGACCTCCGCGAATTTGGATTTCCATATGGCTCTGGGAGGCCTGACGACGAGCCTGTATTTCACGACCGCTTACTACGCCATCTTCGCCCCGAAGATTCCCGGGGTTAAACCCAAGGGTGCCATCCGTCTGCATCGCGACCTGGAGTGGGTACATGGTCCAGGGATGATCATCACCCCAATCCTTGGAATCATGGCGTACAAGCAGGAGAACGCTGGAGAGAAAGTGCATGGGATCGCTTCCGCTCACGGCGCAGCCGGATATATTACGGCTGCCGCGTATGGAGCATCCATTGTCGCTGTGTCATGGCCGATTCACTGGAAATTCTGGGAGCGTTGAATTTAATGATGCATAAGAAACTCGCCATTGCCTTGTTGCTGTTTGCTCTTCCTGTATTCGCCCAGACTGATACGCAGTGGGTACTGCAGCAGTCCACCCTCACGTATCACATGTCCCATCCCATGCATGAAGTGGATGGTACGAGTCATGCGGCAAAAGGGAAGGGAATTTGCCATGCCGGGCAATGCAACTTTCTGATCGCGGTCCCGGTAAAATCGTTTGACTCCGGGGACAGTAATCGCGACCTTCACATGATTGAAGCTACGCGCGGAGCGCAGTTTCCCATGGTGATTGTGCGAACTGAGTTTCCCGAGGCGGAAACCGCGTCTCCAACTGTCTATGCCACCCTCGAGGTACAGTTTGCCGGCCAGACCGCCCACTATCAACATGTGCCATTCCAGCGAGTCACGCAAGGCAATCAGGTGCGGATTACCGGAACAATCCCCGCTACCTGTTCCGATTTCAAGATTGATCGTCCGTCGTTCCTGACCGTTCCGATTAAGAATGAGATTCCAGTAAAAGTGGATGTGACCTGGCAGAAAATGTAATTCACGTTCAAGGTCCTAGTTCCCATCCCGCGTCGCGTCTCGTCTCGTTCAGCCCAGACCGCAAGGCAAGCGCGAATGCTACTATGCTGGTATTGTGCTCGAAGATTTGCTCACCCGCGATTCGCCTTTGTGGTGGTAAATCTCGAGCAATCGCGACTGCACGTATCAAGTTGTCTCAGTCGGCATGGTTCAACCTATGATCCATGGCAGGTGTAAACTCCAGGTTTGGCCCCGTAGCTCAGGTGGATAGAGCAGCAGTTTCCTAAACTGTTTGTCGGAAGTTCGAATCTTCCCGGGGTCACCACTTCCGGTTCAATCTCAGAACACCGCAATCCGCGAGGCGGGGTATGGATTCTCGCCAACCAATATCTTAACTAGGCTGTTCTGTGCTTTTCTGCCGCAGATACATACCACTGAATGCACGTACAGAATGATCTGGATGAAATGGGATATAGCATCCGAATTCCGGATTATCCCAGCTGTCGATCAACTCATATCCCAGCTCATCGGCGGACCTTAAAAATTCATCTCGATTCGCAATTCGATAGGGAGACAGCGCTGGACCCATATTGTGCAGCGTGTAGAAGGTTTCCAGATCGGTGAACGGCAGCTTATTGATCAGCACATGCGGCGGCAGGATCGAGAATTTACCAAAGATTTCTGCGAAGGTCGACTCAGGAAATTGTAGTGATCCAAAGGAAAGGAAAACAGGGAACTCTTGCGCCCGTTCCAAAGCCGTCGTGAAGGCAAGTTGCCGTCGACTGTCCTTCTCCTCTGCCAGTTTCGCGCCCGCCGCAGCCACGGCGGGTACGTCGTAGATCGTCCATTGCAGGTCGGCGGGGTAATCCAGAAGTTTCTGATACGAGTAGTAGGAAATGCCGAGATAGCCGCCAAAGTCGAACACGCGTGGATTTCGCGGAAGCATCTTTTCAAGCCAGAACAAGACCGGATAATCGCTGGAGCGGATTGAACTTTTATATCCCAGGAAAGTCGCGGATTCAGGGTTGTCGTAACTATTGTTGCGGCCAGATGGAATGGCGGCGTTGGCGGCGGCGAAGGAGGGATAGACGCCGGAAAACAGACGTTCCCACTGCGCGACGCGCATGAAATGCTGTTCGTACTCGAAGCGATGCCATTTGCGGATCAGCGGAACCGTACCCTCAACCTTGTCGATGAAGTTCTTAGTTGCCGGCGAAAGCAACATTGCCTTGATGGCCTGTTTCATGGCACCTCAACGGAATCAGAAACGTTCCAGTCATTGTATGCGACGAGATGTGTCGTAATCGGCAGTCTGTTGCGCCATGTCCACCAGAAGTCGCGCGCTTGCATTCCGGGTCAGTGCTTGAAATTTTGCCAAGCCCATTGCCCAGAGATTGCAGGCGCGTCGCCGCACGTGCGATGATGGCGGAGTGAGCGCACCGATTCCTCCTTGGGAGCCACTATCAGAAGCGGTGCTCGCGGATCAGCGCGGCACCTACGATCGCATGCGCGCCGTGTGCCCGATGGCGGAGTCGCCGCGTGGTGTCACGCTATTCAGACATGCCGACGTGGTCACAGCAGCGACCAGCCCCTCCACGTTTTCCTCGGCTGTATCCAGCCATCGAATGGTGCCCAACTCCCTGGACCCACCGGAGCACTCTGCTTTTCGGTTGGCGATCGACCCTTTCTTCACGCCCGATCGCATGGAAGCGCTGGAGCCGCGGGTTCGGAGGATCGCCCACGAAATTATTACTACGCTCCCGCGTGGTGCTACTGTGGATGCGGTCACTGACATCGGGTACCCACTTGCGGTGCGCGCACAGGCCGACTGGCTTGGGTGGCAGGGCATTGAAGACGAACTTCTCGCGTGGATGGCTGAGAACCATGCAGCCACCCGATCACGGGACCGATCACGGGCGGTCGCGGTAGCCGCCGCGTTCGACGAGATTGTCCTGGCACAGGTGCAGCGCCGGCGGCAGATGGGCAGTGCCGCTCCGAAGGATCCTACAACCGAATTGCTCGCGGTCACCGTCAATGGAGAGCTGTTGCCGGATGCCGATATCGTGTCGATTCTTCGCAACTGGACCGCGGGGGACCTCGGTTCCATGGCGACAGCGGTTGGTGTCGTCCTCTATTTCTTGGCGGCGAACCCAGAGGTGCAGGAGGCGCTTCGGGCAGACGACGGCAATCTGGCTGCCGCGATCGAAGAGATGTTGCGTATCGACGACCCGTTCCTGGTCAGCCGTCGCGTAACGACGGATACGATTCGCCTCGCCGGATTTGTGCTCGAGCCGGGCACGCGAATCTATCTGAACTGGACGTCGGCGAATCGCGACGAGTCGGTGTTCGGGGATCCCAATGCTTATCGGCCTGAGGAACACGCGGAGCATAACCTGGTTTATGGCGCCGGCATCCATGTTTGCCCGGGTCGTCCGCTGGCAACGATGGAACTGGTGGTGGCTGTACAGACGCTGCTGGGCATGACAGCTCGTTTTGAATTAGCAGCCGACGCGCAACCGATCCGAGAAACCTACCCGCTCGGCGGTTGGCGGCTGGTGCCTCTGCGACTGCATTGAGGGAACAAACTGAGCAACTTGTCCACGCGCCGAAGATGAGGCAAACTCTCGTGCAGACTTTCACGTGCGGACAAGGACACATTTCCTTAAGGTTATAATGTCCGATAACATGTATTCTGTAATATTGTTTGAGCCCGCCTTAACTCTTGCGTTGCCAGCCGCTTCGCGCTGGAAACTGCTAGGCTAAGTTGAAGGTCGGATCGTTCCCTGCCATGTCTGGTTTCCCTATTGCAACGTCCGTGCTGGCCCATGCGATTCACCAGCAGGTCTTTCCCGGAGCGGCTTTCGGAGTGCTGCGCCCCCACGAACCGTCCGCCATCGAATCCATCGGCGGGTTTACCTACCAGCCGGAATCGCCCCGCGTACAGACCGACACCATCTTTGACATGGCGAGCGTCAGCAAAGCGATGGCGACCACTTCCATGGCAATGCTTCTATTGGAACGTGGGCTGCTGGATCTGGACGAACCTCTAGCCCGGCGAGTTCCCAAATTTCTGGAGGTCGGGTCGGATGCTGAAAACTTTGCAGCACTTCGATCCACCATAACGCCGCGAATGCTCCTGGCACATTGTTCGGGTCTGCCCGCCTACGCGCCTCTGTATAAGACCTGTGCCACCGCAACCGAGTTGCTCGAAGCGTGCCTGCAGATGCCTCTCGAGGCGCCCCCGGGCACGCAAGCGGTCTATTCCGATATCGGATTCATCCTGCTCGGCCATCTGCTGGAACAGATTGCCGGCGAGCGCCTGGACAGCTTTTGCAGACGCGAACTGTTCGCGCCTCTGGGGATGAGTTCGACGCTCTACTGCCCTCCCGCGGAAATCAGAGGTTCCATTCCTCCGACTGCTGACAAAGATAACTTCCGTGGTCGAGTTCTCCAGGGTGAAGTTCACGACGGCAATTGCTGGAAATTAGGAGGGGTCAGCGGACACGCCGGATTATTTTCGAACGTGCGCGATACACTGCTTCTGGCAGATTGTCTGCTCCATCGCGGCCGCAACATTTTTCATCCAGAAACTATTTCAATGTTCACCACGCGACAGAAGATGCCTCCAGCTTCAGGCTGGGCTTTGGGCTGGGACACGCCGACCGCGCCTTCCTCTTCGGGAACGCTGTTCAGCGCCCACTCTGTCGGCCATCTCGGCTATACGGGAACCTCGTTATGGATTGATTTCGACAAGCAACTGGCGATCGTTCTGCTCACCAATCGCACATATCCTGGGGACGAAGCGGCGGCATCTGAAAAGATGAAGAGCGTTCGACCCCGGTTCCACGATGCCGTGATGCGGGAACTGGGCTGGGGTACAGCTGCGAATTCTTCCCCCGCTACCAGCGACGAATAGCGACTGCGCTGAGGGCGCGTGAGGCGATACAATCAAAGGAGAAGAGTCGCACCAGAGGTGGTTTTTTGAAGCTTATGGGAAACACAACGAACACGATCGACACACCCACCACTCGCGCTGATAGCAATGGGAAAGATTCGATCTCTCATCTGGAGACATTGACGACGGAGAGTGCGAACCTGGCATCGCAGGGCTTCGACACCAAGTCCGCACTGGAGATCGCACGCATTATTAACCACGAAGACGCCAAGATTGCGGCTGCAATCAAGAGGGCTTTACCGGAAATTGCTGCCGTAATCGACAACGTTGCCCGATGTCTGAGGGATGGTGGACGCCTGATTTACGTGGGCGCGGGCTCCAGCGGACGTATCGCCGCCCTCGACGCATCGGAGATTCCGCCGACCTATTCGACATTGCCGCAAACTGTGCAGTACATCATGGCGGGAGGTCCGAAAGCACTTGCCTCCTCCATGGAAGCGAATGAAGATTCTCGCGAGTTGGGCCAGCGGGATATCGCCCGTCGCCGCCCTACCCGAAAAGACATCGTGATCGGAATTTCTGCCAGCGGCCGCACTCCGTACGTCGTCGCCGCGTTGGAGTATGCGAGAGGTCGCGGCTCGAAAACCGCAGCCGTTACCTGCAACTACAATTCTGAACTGACCAGCGTTGCCGAAGTGACTATCGTTGCCGAAGTTGGACCGGAAGTCGTTCTTGGCTCCACTCGAATGAAGGCCGGCTCCGCGCAGAAAATGATTCTGAACATGATCACCACTGGCGCAATGACCCGCCTCGGCTATGTGTACGAAAACTTGATGGTGAACGTACACATGAAAAACTCCAAGCTGGTGGAGCGCGGGCTCCGCATTCTGAAGCAGGCTTGCAATGTCGATCAGGAGACGGCCATTCGCACCATGAAGGCGTCTGGAAAAAGCGTTCCTATCGCGTTGGTCATGTTGAAAGCTGGGGTCGACAAACAGGAAGCGGTTCGCAGACTGGCAAAGTCGGACGGAAATGTGCGCCGCGCGATTGAAGACACCACCCTGGAGCTATAGCGCCGCAAAGCGTGAGTTGACGCGGCTGATACCCCGCGCTGCAAACAGGAAAATGCATGGTTAGATGGATCCATGGATAAGTTTGTCATTCGCGGTGGCACACCGCTTCGAGGCACAATCCGCATCAGCGGAGCCAAGAACTCGGCTCTGCCTTGCATGGCCGCCGCAATCCTGACAGAAGATGAAGTCACCCTGGAAAATATTCCAGACGTGCGCGACATTGAAACCGAACGCAAGCTGCTTGTTTCCATGGGCGCTGAGGTCGAATTGGGCTACGGGCGCGCCCATCACCGAACGCGCATTCGTTGCGCCTCGCTCGATCCGGTTGCGAAATACGAAATCGTCAAAACCATGCGCGCATCCTCGCTGGTACTGGGCCCTCTGGTCGCCCGCACTGGTATGGCTCGCGTGGCCATGCCCGGCGGTTGCGCCATTGGTGGACGTCCGATCGATCTGCACATTAAAGCGCTGCACGCCATGGGCGCGGAAATCACCCAGGAGCACGGGTATCTGGAAGCCCGCGCAAAACGCCTGCATGGCGCGCACATCGTATTCGACAAGATCACCGTGACTGGAACGGAAGATTTGCTGATGGCTGCCGTGCTTGCCGACGGCGAGACCTGCATGGAAAATTGCGCGTGTGAGCCAGAAGTTACGGACCTGGCAAAAATGTTGACCTCCATGGGTGCACGGATTGAAGGTGCAGGAACAGCAACCATTCGCGTGCAAGGCGCTGAAAGATTGCACGGCGCGAAACATCGCATTCATCCCGACCGCATTGAAGCTGGTACATTTCTTGTAGCTGCAGCCATTACCGGCGGCGAGCTGACACTGACGGGTTGCAACCCGGACCATCTTTCTTCCGTCATTGAAAAGCTGCGAGAGGTTGGTGTTCAGTGCGAACTGGGGACTGATTCGATTCGCGTCCGCAATGCCGGGTCACTACGTAGCGCGAATGTTTCTACAGAAGAGTACCCCGGCTTCCCTACCGATATGCAGGCGCAATTCATGGCGTTGGCCACCCAAGCGACCGGCACATCGCTTGTCACGGAGAACATTTTTGAAAATCGCTTCATGCACGTGCAGGAATTGATTCGCATGGGCGCGAACATTCGTGTGGAAGGTCGCACCGCTGCAGTGGTCGGCAAGTCTCCGTTATCTGCCGCTGCCGTGATGGCGTCCGATCTGCGAGCATCTGCGTCGCTCGTTCTCGCGGCGCTGGTTGCGGAGGGGGAAACCATTATCGACCGCGTGTATCACATCGATCGCGGCTATGAACGCATCGAAGAAAAACTGCGCGGCGTCGGCGCAAAGATTCGTCGCATCGGTAACGTCTTCCGCGAGAGTGAAGAGCCCGCCGCGGAAGTAACAGCCTAGCCACGCCGGTCTGAAGCCTGCACCGCAACAGCAGCTGATGCCGTAGACTCGCACGTCGTCGTCATGCAAAGTTTTCTCGCTCCATTCCGATTCGTCTGGAACGCCTTGCGCGGATACTGGTTGCGCCCATGGCGAAGCCCCTATCTCCGCTGGCGTATAGAAACCTATTCCGGCATCCCGGCGGGCACCATTGATGCGGGCATCTTCTGGAAGTTTTTCTTCGCAGAAAAACGCAATCTGCTCCACTTTCTATTGTGGACGGCGAAATTGGAATCCTTCAAAATTAATTGAGAGGTGTGAATGGTTCGCTACGGCATTCTAGGATTTGGATTGCACGGCTCGAAGCGCCTTATACCAGCATTCGCCGGCGCAAAAAATTCTAGGCTAACTGGTATCTGGCGTAGAAACCTCGATAAAGCCAAGGCCAACGCCGACGATCACGGCATTGAAACCGTCTTCGCCACAGCGGAAGAGTTGTGTGCTTCTCCGCAGATTGACGCCGTATTTGTCACGTCGCCCGACGCCCTCCACATGCGCGATAGCCTGCTGGCCATGTCCCACAAAAAAGCTGTGTTGTGCGAAAAGCCCCTGGCAATGAGCGCTCAGGAAGTGGAACAGATGCTGGCGGCGGCGAAACAAGCAAACGTTCAGTTTGGAGTGGCGCAGAATTTTCGCTACAACCGCAGCGTCGACTTAATTCGCGAATGGGTGCATGCGGGCAGAATCGGCAAGCCTGTCTTCGCGACATCCCATTTTTATTTTCAGAGTGCGGAAAGCCAGCGTGAGTGGATTTACGATCCTTCCCTCGCGCGCGGCGGCCCTATCGGAGATGTCGGAATACACTGTCTGGACGTACTGCGCTATATCCTGCAGGACGAGATGACGTCCGTGACCACTCTTGCCCATCGTGACGCAAAATCTGGCGGCGTCGAAGCCAGCGCCGCGCTCTCCGTGGATTTTGGCAGCGGAGCGATCGGATCCATCCTGGTCAGCTTTCGTTCGCCCTACCGCTCGCTGGTCGAAATTGTCGGCGAAACCGGCGTGATCCGCAGTGAGAATGGCCTGACCGTTACAGGCATGGTCGATGTGCAGTTGTTGCAAAGCGGGAAGATTCTCGACAGCAAGCAAGTCACGAACGCAGACGGTTATTGCCGAATGCTGGATGGATTCAGTGATGCGGTTGAAGGTCGCGGAAGCTATCGCGCGCCTGGTGAAGACGGTCTGAACAATCAGCGTGTCATGGATGCCGCGTACGTCAGCTGGCAATCGGGTCGAAAAGAAGTTATTTCGTAGTGTTGGGCAGATTCCTATCCAAGCGGAGTTCAATTTCCTGTTCATCACCGCGGCGCGCCCGCATCACAAAGACGATACTCCCCAGCACTACCCCGGCGCCGGCAGCCATGGTCCAAGGTACAGGCTCCATCATAAAAAGCGCGCCCTCGGCCACCGCAAGTACGGGAACAACCAACTGCAGACTTGTCAGCTGGTAGGCTTCAATGCGCTGCAGTAGCCAATAATACAACGTGAAACTCAGCGCGCTCGCGAAGACGCTCAGGAACACCAGTGCAATGATCGCCGGAGTACTCCACGTCGAAGTTTGATCGCGCTCGAATACCATGCTGGCGAGTGCGAGCCAGATTCCTCCCAGAAAAAACTGAATCGCGGTGCTGACAAATGGATGCACTCCAGCCAAGGCTTCCTTCGCGTAGACCGAGGACGCCGCGTACATTGTTACCGCCAGCAACACGGCAATCGCCCCGACGGCTTGCCATCGCGACACTGAAATGGCGCCGGACATCACCAATCCCAGTCCCCCCAGGCCGACGATCATGGCTTCCCACGCCCGCCGCGGAACCGTACGCCCTGCCATCCACGGAGTCAGGCATGCCGTCATTAGGGGCATCGCCCCGAAGATTAGCGCCGTCAATCCAGACGAAAGTCGCTGCTCCGACCAGAATGTCAACGCCGATGGCACGGCAATCATGCTTAGGCTTAGCAGCAGCGTGGCGTGTAGTCCGCGACCAGTCGGCCACGGCAGGCGCTTCCATTGAATGATCGGTAACAAAACTACAGAAGCAAGCAAAAAACGCAGCGATGCGCTGTGCATCGGCGGAACAGCGATAACAAGAACGCGAATCGCCATCCATGTGCTGCCCCAGATGACGGACAGGGCGATCAGACCGAGAATGATGCGAGGCTTCATGCGAAGTGAATAGCTAAAAGTCCCAGACATAGAAAAGCGGACTGCTTCATTACCACAGCCCGCTTCTCAATCATCGAAATGATTCTAGCGCCGACCGCCACCACCGCCAGGTCGACCACCACCGCCACCGGGACGCCGACGACGACGGTTGTTGCCGCCGCCGGGACCGCGACCGCCGGGTGAACTGGGAGGACGAGGGCCGTCGGCGCGATTGAAGTTAGGCGCGTCCGAAGATTCGCCACCTTCATCGGTGAAGTCATCGCCGCTTTCCAGAACGATCGTGCTGCCATTGGATGAGGGCTGACGCTCGCCTGCCGCCGCCATGTCTCCGACATGACCACCGCCTGCATTTGGATCCGGCAGGCCCAGCTTGATGCGCTGTTCCTTCAGCACCGCCTTGCGGGACAACTTGATGCGGTTGCCTTCAATGCCCAATACCTTCACCAGTACCTGATCGCCGTCGTTCAACTCGTCCGTGACTTCGTGAACGCGATGCTCGGCAATTTCGCTGATGTGCAGCAGTCCATCCGTTCCCGGGAAAATCTCGACGAATGCGCCGAATTCCGCCAGACGAACCACCTTGCCGAGGTACGTTTTTCCAACCTCGGGCACCGCTGTCAGATTGCTGATGGTTTCAATTGCGCGGCGGAGGCCATCGGCATCCGAGGACGCAACGTTCACCTTGCCGGTATCGTCGACATCGATCTTGACACCGGTCGCTTCCACGATGCCGCGAATGGTCTTGCCGCCCGGCCCGATCAGGTCGCGAATCTTGTCGACGGGAATCTGCAGCGTGTGGATGCGCGGAGCAAATTCGGACTTCTCGGTGTTCGCTTCCGCAATGACGGCATCCATTTTGTCCAGCAGGAACAAGCGGCCGGCCCGCGCCTGCGCCAACGCTTCGCGCATGATTTGTCCGGTGACGCCGCCGATCTTAATGTCCATTTGCAACGCGGTGATTCCGTTGCGTGTTCCGGCGACCTTGAAGTCCATGTCGCCGTAGTGATCTTCGGCTCCGGCAATGTCAGTAAGGATTGCGTAATTCTCGCCTTCCTTCACCAGACCCATGGCAATTCCGGCAACGGAAGACTTCAGCGGAATACCGGCATGCATCAGCGCCAGGCTGGCACCGCAAACGCTCGCCATTGAAGAAGAACCGTTCGATTCCAGAATGTCGGAGACGATTCGTACCGTGTAAGGAGACTCGGCTTCGCTGGGCAGCACTGCAGTAACGGCGCGTTCGGCCAGGGCTCCATGGCCCACTTCGCGGCGACCTACCCCAGTCATACGTCCAACCTCACCTACGGAAAACGGCGGAAAGTTATAGTGGAGCATGAACCTTTTGCGCTGCTCGCCCTCAAAGCCTTCCAGGCGCTGCGTATCGTCCAACGTCCCCAGGGTCGCTGTCACCAGCGCCTGAGTCTCGCCGCGGGTAAACAACGCCGAACCATGCACGCGCGGCAACACGCCGACTTCGATGGAAATATCGCGAATCTCGTCAAACTTGCGGCGATCTGGCCGAATGCGATCCTTGATGACCTGATCTCGGAAGATGTTTTCGCGCAGCGACTCATAGTATTTGGAGAGTTTTGCCGGCGCGGAAGGATCATCCGCAGGCAGAGCTGCCTTCAGCTCGTCCTTAATCTGCTTAACAAGCGCATAGCTTTCAAACTTAGGGTGCTTGTGGGTGTCGAGTGCATCCTGCAGGCGCTCGCCGACCTTGGCATATAGCGAATCGTAGTAGGCCTGGTCGAATTCTACCGGCTTCACTTCGCGCTTCGGTTTCCCTGCTTTTCCAACCAGCTCGGTAATGCCTGCGCAGATTTTCTTAATCTCCGTGTGCCCGAATTCAATTGCGTCGACGATAGAATCTTCGCTGACCTGCTTGGCGCCGGACTCAATCATCACGATGCCATCGGGCGTACCAACCACTGTGATGCTCATGTCCCCTGCGCGAAGCTCCGCGTACGTGGGGTTGATGATGAATTGTCCATCCACGCGACCGACGCGAACAGCGCCAACCGGGCCGCCGAATGGAATGTCAGACAACGCCAGCGCGCAGGCTGCAGCGTTGATGCCGATAATGTCTGGGTCGTTTTCCTTGTCGGCGGAAAAGACCAGCGCGATCACTTGTGTCTCGTTGCGGAAGCCTTCTGGGAACAAGGGGCGGATGGGGCGGTCAATCTGGCGGCAGGTAAGAATCTCGCGCTCGCTGGGCCGGCCTTCACGCTTGATAAAGCCGCCCGGGATGCGTCCGCCGGCGTAGGCATATTCACGGTAATCGACCGTGAGCGGGAAGAAATCGACGCCCTCTCTGGGGTCGGGCGAGGCCACAGCGGTGGCCAGAACAACGGTGTCGCCCAGGGTTGCCAGTACGGCTCCCGAGGCCTGCTTGGCCATGCGGCCCGTCTCAAAATTCAGTCGTTTTCCGCCGGCTAATTCGACGGTCACTTCATGTTTCATAGAATCCTCAAATCTTCTTGTATAGGGGCGTGGGTGCAGATAGGAGGTGGGAACGTGGGGAAGTTGGCAGGCGGCAATGAAAGGTGAAGGGATGTGTACGCGGAAGCGGCCCAACAGAGCCAGTTCTCTTCCGCGTCAATGCCGCAGTGCTTGGGTTCAACCACGTTCGCAAACCAGAAATCTGCGAATGGTCGCTGCCGCTTACTTGCGGATGCCCAGTTTGCCAATGACTTCCCGGTAGCGATCAGTATCGTGGGTCTTCAAGTAATCCAGGAGACGGCGGCGATTGCTCACCATCATCAACAAGCCACGTCGCG
>JAJXZK010000270.1 GCA_021780095.1 Acidobacteriota bacterium
TCGCGGCAGCACGTTCACCTCGCGTCACGCCTTGCGCTTTTCGCACGTGGAACCCGGGCGAATGTTCTGGGGGATGTTCTTGCATGGCGGGCTGGAACATCTGCTCGGCAACATGATCTTCCTGCTGGTGCTTGGCTTGCTGGTCGAAGGCGCACTCGGGCCGTGGTGGTATCTCGGGCTCTACCTCGCCGGCGGTCTCGGCGCGTCGTTCACGACCGTCGCCTGGCATTGGGGTGATCAGGGTCTGGCACTGGGCGCGTCAGGCGCGATCGCCGCCTTGATGGGTGCGTACTGCGTGATCTGGGGCTTGCGCCGTATCCGCGTTTTCTACTGGTTCTTCGTGGTGTTCGACTACGTAAGCGTACCGGCACTGGTGCTCTTGCCGTTCTGGTTTGGCTGGCAAGTGCTGAATCTGTGGCTCAACGGCGGGGCGCACGTCGGGTTCGATGCGCATGCGGGCGGGATTGCCTTTGGAGCCGGATCAGCATGGCTGTTGCGTCGCTACGGTCGTGTGCGCGATGAATTTGTCGAGGAAGACGAGCGCGTGGAAAAGCGCGAAGGTCATGGCGTGGCGTACGCGCAGGCGCTCGAACATATCGGCAAACTCGAAATTTCGTCGGCGCGCAACTTGCTCGAACGCATCGACGCCGACGAACCGGGACAGCTGCACGTGCTGACCGCGCTGTACCGCTGCGCGCGTTATGGCGGCACGCCAGCGCAACTGGATGCGGCGGCCGCACGCGTGTTGTCCTTTCCGACCACCATCAAATCCGAAATTCACGAACTGAAAGCAATCTGCGATGACTATCTGAAAGCCTGTGCCGGAATGCCGCGACTTGCCCCGAGCATGCTGTTGCGGCTGGTCACTCTGCTGCTGCGCATTGATGCAGAGGCGGACGCCCAGGCGCTGCTGCATGCCATCGGCCGGGCCGATCCGAACCTGCCGGCCCTGGCCGCTGCATGGTTCGCCTTCTCCCTGCGCGCCCCTGAAGCCTCGCCACAGCGTCACGAGCGCCTTGAGTATCTTGCGCAACATTTTGCGCACAGCGAGTTCGCGCCGAAAGCACGGTTTCTGTTGCAGCACGGTTAGCCACGGCTGAACTGGTTGTTCTTCTCGTTCGGGAGATGCGGCGCGAAGCAGGTTCGACAGAAGCGATCAGGCATTCGCTGCAGGCTTCTTCGTGATCGCCATGGTGCGTTCGATCAGCGCCAGACGCGCATCGATTTCCGGCATCAGGGGATCGGCCGGATAGTTCTGCTTGACATAGGTCAGCAGCGCGCGCGCCTGCTCGTCCTGATTCATGTGCTCATGCAACAGCACGGCGACGAGCAGGTAGTTCTGCGGGATGTCCCGGCTTTTCGGGAAGCGCTTGTGGAAATCCGACAGCAAGCTCAGCGCCAGTTGCGGTTGTCCGCCTTGTGCGGCGAGCTTGGCGAGTTGCGTGACCTGCCCGGCATCGATTGGGCCGAATGTCGGCTCGAGCGTCTTGCATTCGCGCACCAACTCCAGTGCCAGGCGATCCTTTTCCTGCGCCATCAGAATATTCAGATAGTCCTGGCCGTGGCGCAGCAATTCGTCGCGATCATTGGCCAGGCCAAGCAACTTGCGGTATTGCGTGTGAACTGCGTGCGTGCCGCCACGACCGCGCAAATGGCCGCGCAGCATTGCGGTTGCGTTCTCGGGCTTGCCGTCGCGCACGAATGCCGCCACTTCGTCGAGCAGGTCCTGATCCGGATCGGGCCTGGCAAGCGGCCGCATCGCTTGCGGTTGCTCCGGTTCGAAGCCGACGGCGTCGTGATACTGGTAGATCAGATAACCCATCAGGTGAAACGTCATCACCAGCGCGTAATTGGCGATGATGCCCACCACGATCAAGGCGACGAACGGGGGCAGTATCCTGGCTGCCAACGCACCGGCATACCTTTGGCTCAGCAGGATGACCAGGCTCAGACCCACGACGGCAAGATATGCCCAGCCGATGCGGGTGATGATGGCAATCCATTTTGCCGGATTCAACGCGCCAGCGAGACTCTCATCCATGGCCAGCGTCATCGTGGCGCCTGGCAGGCACATGCCGAGAAACAGCATCAGGGCAACGCCAAACTTTGGTCCGAACACGACCACGTCCACGATGGCAACCACAATGAAAATCAGCATCAACCAGATCTGCTTCCAGCCCAGGTTGCTGTCGGTGGACTGCGCAATTTCCGGTGGCTCCAGGTAACCGTTCGCCGTGGCGCGCAGACATTCGAATGCATAGCGGTACATCGCCACCGTGACGAGCAAGGCGAGAATCCGCCCGAACGGCAAAAAGGTCGCCAGATTGGCGATCGCCAGGACGACGATGGTGATCATCGCGCTCATGTGTGCGGGGTATCGCGTGATCTCCCGCAAGCGATTCCAGAACGGGACGATGGGAGTGGGCTGCGCGAGCGGCGGTACGGACATTCGACTTCCCTTTCAGTTGGAATCTGTTGGAAACAGCGTCTGGGTTTTCCCCTAAATCTTCCTCATCAATCGACAGTTTGCGCATCGATTGACAGAGCAGTACGCGCATGAACGCAACGACCCCTCGCCGGTTGCGAAGCCGAAGGAAACCACGCCTTGTGCGCGGCCCAAGTATTGCAAAAGTAGCTTGGCCGCGCACGCTCTTCGAGGCGGAAAACCGGGACGGGGGAAGTTAAATGTCGCCGCGCTCTTCCTTTAACTTCCTCCGTCCCGTTTTCCAGGCCTCGTTTGATCCAAGTGCACATCTGGCAATAAGGGGACGGTGGCAATGAGGGGATGGAGGGATTAAGAAAAGTCAATTTTCTCCGCCCCCTTCGTTCTCAAGTGAACCTGACCCCGTTTTCTTCCATTTCCTTGAGCATTAGATGTAGCTAACCCCATGCCTTTTTAAACAATATGCATATATCTCAGGACAACCATTTGAATCTTTAGCCAATCCGATCGAATAGCTTGGATGGTACAACTTTGGTTGCGCATACAAGACTTGTGAAGCTTCGCCAACCGATAATGAAGCGAGACCCATAGCTAAAGAATGAGGCTTTGGCCCCAACGCAACCATATCTAGATCACCGTTGGCATCGCTACCAATTTGCTTCAACCAGTCCAAAGCCGCGAACATATCCATCGCGTGAATGCGGTGAATCTCTAGCGGTATTGACGCCTGGGGCATCAATTGACGTATGAGCCTCCAGTTTCGCCTAAATGCTGGCGACCCAGGCGGAAAAGGAAACATAAAATGTAGATTCACCGCTTGTACTTGCTCAATAAGCTGATTTATGTCGAACGCAACATATCCAACTCCTACAACCAAAGACGTCCCGGCCCCTTCCGACACGCGCGCATACCCCGGAAGAGCTTCAACTGGGTTTGAATCTTGAGTGAGAGCCCCCTCCGGATAAGAACCTGCTCTTGCATAACAAACAAGCAAATTTTTTACCGAGCTCTTAGCCAAGAGACGTTTGACGATAAAAAGAAATACTCGCTTGGGTAGCGTACTAATATCCAACATTACAGACTCAGCATCCGGCAACGCCTGATTCAGAACCGAATTCCAAACAGAGGTCTGAGCCAAAAGCTCCTCTCGATAAAGCGTAGCCTTCGGGAAAAAGCCTTTAAGTCGCCTCTCCTGCGCGTCCGTTAATCGCTCAATCTTGTCAGTAAAGCGGTTTACAGGATCATTTATACGGAGCAAATGGACGCTTCTTGGCGCAACGCCACGCATCGCAAACCATTCAGCGAGCGCAGAACTTCTTTCCTCAAACGACGCACAGCAAACCAGCTCCCAAGCCTCAACTGACAACTTCGGAAACAGCCAATTAATTGTTCCCCACGGCCTCACTGGAGTCACTACGTCTATCCCTAGAAAAGATTGCGCTGGATGTCCGACCTGCCGGCTTTCTTCCCGGCACCCCTTACGACATCACCTCTCTTTTGAGACCCCCTATAAATGCTCTCCAACTCATGCACGTTCGTGTAAATTGGCTCCTTTGTTCTAACAAACTGAATTCTAAAATACGGACAAAGTAACGGGTGCAGATACCACTTTCTTCGCGGCTTTTGATCATTAGATTTAGTGGTATGTTCTGACTCAATAAGATCGCCGTGATCCCTCGAATTTTTAATGAGCGCAATCATCCACCCGCCCGCCTCAAACTCCGAAAGGAGTAATGAAAAACCGTTGTGTCCAGGGTTTGACAGTGCCTTGTCCTCTCGTATTGAGCGAGAAAACCAAGTACCTAGTGCATTTATGAAATTTGTCCTTCGGTCTCCGTCCAGACCTTCTCGCAATTTATCGAACCAAACCTTACTCGCCTCACCAATACCGATTATCTGAGAA
>JAJXZK010000396.1 GCA_021780095.1 Acidobacteriota bacterium
GCTGCAGTCTTTCCCTTTCGCCGTGTATCCTCTGAAATTGAATGGAGCCGGTCACACATCTCTTATCGGGCGCATGCCTGGGGCGATCTGGATTCAACCGCACCACTGCCTACGCGACGCTGACAATGGTGCTGGCAGCGGAAGCGCCCGACATTGACTTACTCTGGGGACTGCGCGGCCCCGTCGCCGAGTTTCAGCACCATCGCGGTATCACGCATACCTTTCTTGGCGCGCCCTTCATGGCCCTACTGATTACTGGCGCGATTTGGTTATGGCACCGCTGGCGCACGCGAGGCAAGGTCCAACGTGCACGCTACATCGCAGGCTCTCAATCGAATCGCCCGGACCAACATTCGCCGCCGGTGCGCTGGCGCTGGATATGGTTCCTCGCGCTCATCGCGGACCTGAGCCACCTGTTGCTCGACTGGACGAACAACTATGGCCTTCGCCCGTTCTTTCCCTTCAATCCCCATTGGTACGCGGGCAGCCTCTTTTTCATCTTCGAACCCGTATTTTTTGCTGGGCTGCTTCTCGCATTGCTGATACCGGCAATCCTGGGCTTGGCGGATCGGGAAATTGGAGTCCGACGCACGATGTTTCACGGTCGCGGATGGGCAATATTTGCTCTCGGCGTAGGTGTGGTTCTGGGGTGCTGGCGGTGGGCAGAGCAGGCCCGTGCCCTTGAACTGCTCGCACAGCAAAATTTTCAAAATGAGCCGGTATTGAATATGACGGTCAACCCTTACCCAGGAGACGTTTTCCAGTGGTTCGGCGTAGTGGAGACCCGGGATTTCTACCAGACCGGAATGTTGAACACGCGTACCGACAGTTTCACCAGTGAGGCTCCTGACAACCTCTACTACAAGCAGCCTCAAACCCGCGCAATATTAACCGCAAAACGCTCCTGGCTCGGACACGCTTTTCTCGATTGGTCGAAATACCCCTTCGTGGCGCAGAGAGGCACCTTCGATGTGCTCCACGATGGAGAGCATTACACCCAAGTGCATTTCGAGGACCTGCGATTTGCCTACGACGTGCTATTTCTCCATGGTCGCCGGGCCAACCCGCTAGGCGGCACCGTCTTCATCGCCCCAAGCGGCGAAGTAGATGAGATGCGGATGAATGGCCGCAAACAAAAATAGCCCCTGGCATCCAAAAACCCGCGCCACCGCATTTTATTCTCAACATAACAACTAGTTTTGGCTTCATCAAAATTGTCTTGACCATTCGTCTGTCCTCCAGAAACAATGGGTCTTTAGGCGGAAAAAACAACCTTCACGGCTCCGTGACTATGAGGATCGAATGTTTAGCTATTTCTTCGTTTTAGCAGCGGTTTTCACCCGCATCCTGCCGCACCCTTGGTTTAGCTTCACAGCCGTTGGCGCTTCACTGCTCGTGTTTGGCGCGCGCCGATCGCCCAAGCTGTTCATTCTCCCGGTGTTGGTGTTGGCTGCCGCCGATTATTACCTGACGGTCTTTGCCTATAATTACGCCTTTCATGTGCAGGACTATCTGGTCACGTGGGCCTGGTATCTGGGTGCCTGCTGGATGGGTTACGCCTTTCTCCACAACCGGGCCAGTGCAGGACGCGTGGTGGGCGCGGCGCTTGCATCCTCCACCTCGTTTTTCCTGGCAAGTAACTTCGCTGTCTGGGCCGGTTCTCTCATCTATCCGCACACCGCGGGTGGGCTCGCAACTTGCTACCTGGCCGGGCTGCCGTTCTACCGCAACGATGTTCTGGCTACCACTCTTTTGACCAGCGCTGTGTTTGGCATACCCGTACTGGCTCGTCGCATGGCGGATGAGTGGCAGCGCCGCAGCCTCAACAGTCCAAGCGGACCGACCGCGGCCTGACCCCGGTCCTATACGTCAGATTTGGGCTCCACCCTTCTCCGTTGAAAAACAGGCTTGGAGCCCAGGAGTTCTATTGCGCCGGAACCACCGCCTGCTGATGATGGCTACTCTGAATTTCTGGAACACTTCCATCGTTCACAACCACCTGTTCAGGCTTGCTATCGAGCAGCATCCGCAACGCCGCACGTGCATGGGCCGGAATCAATAATTCCCGCGCTTGACTGCTGAATGCGGAGGAAACCGTGACCGGCACTTCCGCGGCGCAAAAGCTATCGTTCTGCACATCGACACTCACCAGATAGTTCTTGCCGCTGCTGTTCTTGTTCAAAATCGGCCGCCAGTAGGCGCTCGCGATATGCAAGTCCGGCAACCCCCTGTCGCGATAAACCCAGTCGTCAAAAAACCACTCCAGGTCTTTGTTCGAAGCCTTTTGCAGCAGGGTTTGAAAATAACTGGGCTCGTGCTCCTCTGCTGGCGCGTAAGCCTGCAGCGCCTTTCCCAGGGCTTCATCGCCTACGACGTTGCGTAGCATCCACAGCACGTCCGTCGCCTTGTCACGATAGTAAATATCGTTCCACGCCTCAATTAGACTTTGTCCCGGATTCACTCCGGGATCGGTTGTTTCAGCAATCGCAAGTGCTGCGCGATGAGAATCCATCTGCCCCATGGCCGTGCTGACTCCGGCGCGTTGCTCAATCCACAACAGAGTCATGAACTGCGCCACCCCCTCATTCAGCCAGACCTGCGGCGAAACAAAATAGGCATGCCCCAGCATATGGGCCATCACTGGACCCAAGCTATCGTCGGTCACGTTCGCCCTGAACGGGAGAAATAGAATGTTGCTCTCTTCAAAGGGAAGATCGTCAGCCTCCGGCAAATCCACCAGGACAACCGGGCGCTTCGGATGCGCTCCCAGCCATTGTTCAATCATCGGACGAGTCTGCGTGAACACCGTTTGATACGCCGACGTAGCTGCCGTGTTGTCAGCTCCAGAATAGATGTCCAGCCCCGGCACGCTCTCCTGCGCCGCGGACATCACGAAAAAACTCAGAGGCGCGAATCCTAGTCGCATCGGCGGCAAAGTGAAGGAAACCACCTGCAAGATCGTGTTGCCGGCCATAGTTGTAGGTGCAGCCGAATTCCCCGAAGCTTGTTTCGCCCCCGATCCGCTGCTTGCGAGATGTTCACTTTGCTCTGGGGCCTTCGTGGACGCTGGCGGCCCAGACGCCGCTATCGCCTTCGGCTCAGACCTTTTATCCGGTTGCACCACAGTCCCGTTCAAAAAGGCGACCGTTGGTTTCACATCGAGATATTCCACCAATACGTGCATCGTGACTTCCGCATTGGACTCGTTCAGCTTCCACTTGCCCACGGAGTCGAACATCTCCGGTCCCTGGCCGAGCAGCACCGGTGCCGTCGAAACAGGAAACCAGATCACATTCCCAAATCCTCGAAGCGCCGTGAAATTCGGTTTGATCTCGTCCCACTCCGAGGAGTTTGCAATCTTCGCCGGCGCGCCCAGGCGCAGCAGACGTTCCGCCGACGGGATAACGGTACCGGAATAAATCACGGTCATCTGGATCGTGCCTCCCGGTGCAAGAGGCGTCGCGAGTTTGACTACTGCCTCCGTCAGTTCGCCCGTATGATCGATGTCACTATCCACCGCCTCGGTCTCAAACTTCGCCGGCTTGCCGTCCACGTGGATCGAATACCAACGCAGCGATGAAGATAGTTGCAACGCAATCCGCCCCAACGGCTTGTCTCTGTTGTTCCGGGCCACCATACGCGCTTGCACCGAAATCGAATGCCGCGACGGTTCCAGATGCACTTCAAAGTCGTAGGAAGTGTAAGTCAGTGAGGTGCGCTCGGCATCGATCGCGAGCGTCCCTTTTGCAGGCGCAACAGGCGCTTTTTGCGGGACCTGGGGTGGCTGCGATGCCGAGGCAGCCGCCCCAGTTTCGGCGGTCGTCGGATCGCTATCCGCACGGGAAAACAGCTCCTGCCCCTTCCCGGAAGAGGAATTGTTCTGATTCTTTGCTCCTGAACTCTGTCCGAACGAGCTGCCCAATGTGAAAAGAAGAAGAATGAAACCCAACCCATACCGCATAAAATTCATGAACCCAATCCCTTGAGGGGCCGCTTCGCTTTGACTGCAACCGACTCGGTCTCCTTTATCTCTGATGTCATCGCCGAGCGGCGTTGCCGTGCCGCCTCGTACATGACAACCGCGCCAGCCACAGAAACATTCAGCGACGATACCCGGCCTGCCATGGGAATTCGCAAAAGGTGATCGCAGGTTCGCCGAGTCAGCTCATGCAATCCGCTTCCCTCCGCTCCAAGCACCAGGACAAAATTGCATCGATAGTCGAATCTGTCGTAATCGGCGGAACCGCGCTCGTCCAGGCCCACGCACCACACATTTTGACGCTTCAACTGTTCCAGCGCGCGCACCAG
>JAJXZK010000178.1 GCA_021780095.1 Acidobacteriota bacterium
ACGGTGCAGGACCAGTCGATGCACTTGAAGCGGCTGGAAGACCAGCTGGCGCGGATGCGGGAGTCGGCGGAGATGGATTCGGCCGAGAGCGCATCGGCGATGGACAATATGAAGTCCACTGCGAAGATGGTTCGCGTGATGGGAATTGGTCTAGGGGTGATGCTGCTGGTGCTGATTCTTTTGATCGGAATGGTGCTGATGCACGTGAAGTAATCAGCTAAGCGATGAGGTATTAGCGGCTTAGGGAATCTTTTCTCCCGGAAGTCAGATAGGGCGGACGCGCAGGCGGTTCGCCCTTTTTGTTGTTGGGGCGGGTGACGGGGTCTTTGGTGGCTGAGAGGTCGGCGCGGCGGCAATTTTTGATTACAAAAAAAAGTATTTCGATTGAGAGAAAATGAATTTCTGAAATTGGGCTCACTTCGCTCCAGATGTTGAAACGAAGGTTGCCAGTTGTTCACATGCGGGGCTAGCATGTGGGGCAGTTAGATCGCAGAGCGACGGCGCAAGTGCCGCGTTTTGGACTCAAAAACCTGTAGTAACAATGCCCAATGTTCCAAACCTACCTTCAAGCCAGACTGGAGCAATCTTGACATGGCATGGTACGCCTACTGCATAGCTGAGAAGCAATCGTTTCCTGAACTGCTTCGGCACCGCAAGCCGGTTCCGTTTGAAGCCGTATCGGGGATAGAGGGAAATCAGGTCTTCTTATATCCAGCCAGTGATTTAGCCGTAATCGTGAGTGAGCATTCGCCGTACGAATCTCTGAATCAAAAAGCCGCGATGGACCATGCAAAGGTCATTGCGGAATGCTTCAAGACATCGACCGTCCTTCCATTCAGGTTTGGGACGGTTTTTTCAGATGATGAGTCGTTGCGGCGGTCGATCCGGTCGAACCAGCGCCAGTTTGTGACCAATATGGATCGGTTGCGTGGAAAAGCGGAGATGCATCTGAAGGTTACGCTGGATGATTGCTGCCGGGAGCAGATCCGGAAGGCGATTCCAGACGCGGGGACCGTGGGGCGCGAGTATCTTTCCAATCTGCGGGAGAACGCCTCGCTGCAGCGGGAGCGGCAGACGAAGGCGCGGGCGGTGTCAGTGCAGATGCACCGGATGTTTGCGCCGCTGGCGGAGGAGATTACCTGCAAGCGGACGGAGACGGGCAAGATGCTGCTGGACATTGCTCACCTGATTGACCACAAGTGCGTGGAGCGGTACCAGAATAAGTATTCGAGCGCGAGCGTGACACTGAAGGACTGCCAGATGCAGCTATCGGGGCCATGGCCGCCGTATCACTTTGTGCATCGGCTGACGAGGGGCCAGGCGCACGCGCAAGCTTAATATAGTCAGAACAATCTATGGGATTCGGGCTGGAGTGACATCCAGCCCTTTCTTTGTCCATTTTTGGACAGTTAGACGAGAAGAAGCCCCGGCGGACCCACGAACCGCCGGGGCTTCTTATATCGAGGTACGGACGGGGGAATGCTCTGAAGAGAAACCCACACGAACCTCTGTAAGTAGAGACGGATGAGAGTGCGAAAAAGGACGCAAAAAGGCGCGAAAAAAACGTTTGATGCCGCATTTTTTGTTCACGACTCCTGAGGGCGGCGGGCAGCGGTGGTGGGTTGGTGCCCAGGAGAACGCTGTGAGGCAGGCGGTGGAACAATCTGGATGGTCCACGCCACTCAAGGCTGCTTCCGTATCCCATCACAGAGTTCCAGAGTGTGTCGCCAAACCGGCACTGGATCATAGCCGTGGTTCCCCCGCAATCGGGTGACAGTCTCCCGCAAATCATGGAGGTTCCGGTGGATGGCGGTGTATCGCGGCGCGTTTGCGCGGGCTACTGCAAGCCGAGGTGGTCGCCGAATGGAAGCGTCCTTTTCATTCCCGTAGAGGACCCATCAAGGAAAGCTCCCGGCCGAACTTTGGCGATTCCCCTGGATCGGGACGAGAGCCTCCCGGCCTTCCGCGATGGAGAGATTCCGGCGGCTACGGGGCCGAGGATGTTTCCAGGATCTGAATGGATTCCACATGGGGACGCGGTGCCGGGCAAGGACTCCGGGCATTATGCCTGGATGAACACCACGGCGCACTGGAACCTCTACCGGATATCTTTTCGCTAAGCGAGGGCAGGGCTGGCGGCTCCGGAGAATTCGAGGCCGAGGACGGTAATGTCGTCATTCTGGCCGAAGGCCTGGGCCTGGTTGGCGACGGCGGCGGCGGACTGGTTGCTGATGGCGCGGGTGCGGTCGAAGCCGAAGAGTTCCTTCTGTGCATTGGTGGCTTCGAGGACGCCGTCGGTCATGAAGGTGAGGCGGTCGCCGGGCTGGAGGGTGAAGGTGCGGGCGGGGTAGTTGACCTCGGCGACGGTGCCCAGCGGGAGCGAGCCCTCGATGCCGATTTCCTTTCCATTTAGATACGGAGGCAGGTGGCCGGCGTTGGCGATGCGCATGCGGCCGTCGGGTTGAATTTCTGCGGCGAGACAGGTGGCGAAGTGTCCGCCGGAGCGGCCGACGAGGCGGCGGTTGAGGGTGGCGAGCATGGCGGAAGGATCGAAGGAGGATTCGACCTGGTTGCGGATGGCTCCGACGATGACGGCGACGAGCATGGCTGCGCTGACGCCTTTGCCGGAGACGTCCCCGATGATGATGAGGAGGGAGCCGTCGGGCCGGGTGAGGGTCTGGAAGAAGTCGCCGCCGACGGTCTGAGCGGGGTGGTAGGCGGTTTCGATTTTGAAGAAGGGTGAGCGGATGTCTTCGGGGATGAGTACGCGCTGCTGGAGCTGCTGTGCCTGTTCGAGGTCCTGGGCGATGGCCTGGCGGGCGAGCTGTTGCTGGACCTGCGAGCGCAGGAAGCGGCGCGCGACAAGGGCGGCGATGACGAGGACCATGACGATGGAGGCGATCGATCCCGTGCTTATGCCGATGCCGAAGGGATAGAACTGGTTGGCGATGCCGAAGCGCGCAAGCAAGAAGGGCGCGAAGCTGTTGAGTTCGATGAGGAGAATTGGCACGGCAGCTGCCAAGGCTGCGACACGGTCTTTGCGGAAGCCTTCGATGAGGATGATGAGGAGCAGTACACCGAGAGCGGCCAGGACTACGACGACCGCTTCGTTGAAGACGCCGAGCCAAGCATGAGGGACCACATTAACGTTGTCGGTGGGCAGGAAAAGCGTTTCCTGCAGGAGGATTTCGGCGGCCGTAAGCACCCAGGCTATGCGGGGAATCCAGCGTTTGCTTTCGAGATCGAACCAGTGCCACCAAAACATGGCCCAAACGACCAATTGAAACTGGCGGAAGAAAGCGTTAATCCAAATCTGGCCGGTTCCCAACGCGACCGTTGACGAGAGGTCGAGAAAGACGATGTTGAAGATGCTAACGACAGAGAACAAGAGGGCAAGAAAGAGCCAGAGGTAGGCGCGATCCTGGCGGTTTTTGAGCCAGGCCCAGAGGACGAGAGGCGCCAGCAACAGAAAGAGGGAGTATTGGAAGAGAGTGCCCAAGTAGAAGTGGAGGTTGGCGTCGTCGTCGGCGTTCTGGAGCAGATGGATGGTTGAGGCGAGGCCGATTGCGGGTGGGCCGTGCATGCCGCCTGCGTCGGTGGATTGGTAGAAGGTGGCGCCGGTCATATAGAAGCGAAAGGCGAGGACGAGGGCACCGTCGGGGCCCGGGGGCGGGAGCGGGAAAGAAATGCTGCGGGCGGAATAGACGGTGACTTTGTGCGGAGCGAATTCGCCGAACTGGCCGACGTATTGGCCGTTCGCATAGACCTGGTATGCGTCGTCGAAGTCATTGGGCATCTTGAGCCAGAGGCGCTTGCCTGAGTCATTGATGTGCAGGCGGAGGCGGTACCAGGCGTATCTGTAGAGCTTTGGGAAACCCTGCTTGGTCCAACCGGGAACGAAGCCGGGAGTTCCGTAGGCAGGATCGACGGAGCCGTTTTTGGGGGCGACGTCCATGTCCGTCCATTTCGCGTCGTTGAAACTGGGCTGCGCCCAGAGTGGAGCGCCATTGACGAGGGGCGAGTCGCCGGGAGCGAACTTCCAAGGGCCGGGGAGATTAACGGCGGAGTTGTTGAGGGTGATGACTTCGCCGGATTGCGGCGCCGATGGGGTGTTCTGAGACAGCGCGAAAGGTATGAGGGCGAGGAACGCAAAGATCGGCAGCAGGCGCGGCGCTTTCATTTGCTAGCGAGGGTACCACTGAGAGGGCGCAGGAGGAATGGGAAAAATTGGGGAAGAACCAGTTGGTGAAGTGGCCGGTTAAGGGGGGTCAGTTGGTGGAGCGGTCAG
>JAJXZK010000035.1 GCA_021780095.1 Acidobacteriota bacterium
TTTCTCCCTCTATACAAAAGCACCTGGCTATGCGAACGCGACCCCGTCAACATCCGATACAGCGTATGTCGGTCCAGCCAACTGCCCAGTCACCACGGCAGATCCGGGCGGCAATTGTCCTGGGTATGGCACCGTGGTCTTCAACGCGACTGCCGGAAACTTTACCCATGAATGGCTGATGACGGGACGCATCGACCAGAACATCGGCGATACAGACCACCTATTCGGGCATTTCAGGGTGGATAAGGGTCTGCAGGCAACCTACACCAATGTTCTGAACCCCATCTACAACGCAGACAGTCCGCAGCCGCAATACGATGGACAGTTAGGCGAAACGCACACGTTTTCCTCGAACCTTACAAACCAGTTCCTCTTTGCCGCCATCTATTATCGGGCGATTTTCATTAATACCAACCAAGCGGCGGCCGTAGCGCAGATTCCTTTCAGTCTGATCTTTGCCGATCAGGATCTGTCGTCCAACGGAACGGCAGCGTGGCCTGGCGGACTGGACATCATCTGGCCACAAGGACGCAACGTGACCGGTTACCAATTCCAGGACGATCTGAACTGGACCAAGGGCACGCACAACATCAGTATCGGCTGGACCATCCGTCGCGACGACGTGACCGATTACAGCCCGGGAGAGTTCACATCTTCCCCCGAAGTGGTTGCGACTAACAATAGCTTCGAGGAAGGCTATTCGGATCTCTGGTACCAGCAGTTTCCAACACGCTTGACGCAGCCTGCTGCTCTGTACGGCATGGGTTGGTATATCCAGGACCAATGGAAGGTACGTCCGAATTTCACCTTGACTGCCGGCATGCGGTTTGAGCACAACTCCAATCCAGTCTGTCAGACCAATTGCTTCGCGCGACTTTCGACCGATTTTGCCAATGCGAGCAACGATCCCACAGCTCCCTACAACAAGCTGATCGTATCGAACCAACACCAAGCGTTACACCACCTGCAAACAATCGGATATGAGCCGCGTCTCGGTTTCGCCTGGCTGCCAGGCGGCGAGGATTCCCACACCACGGTCCGGGGCGGCTTCGGCATGTTCGCCGATGCGTTCCCCGGTCAGATTGCCTCCAGCTTCCTGAATAACGCTCCAACCAACGTTCCCTTTACAATCTACGGTCCTGCGTTTGGCGGCGGCAACACGGCACTCGGGCCGTCGGCACCCGGCAGCGCGGCTTCCATTGCGGCAGGTTCAGACGCAGCATTCAGCGCCGGGTTTGCAAACGGGGCAAGTCTCACGACTCTTTCCGCATTGCCTGGGTTCTCTCCTCCGGGCATGGTGAACGCGAAGCAAAACATAAAGTATCCGACATATGAGGAGTACAGCCTCAGTTTGGAGCGTCAGGTCAATCCGTCAACGGCTGTCTCGTTGGAATATGTCGGCAACCACACCTACGATCAGCCTGTACTGAACAATTCGGTGAACGTCTTCAATGCCGGTGGCGCAGCCGGATTTCCGGAGCTATCGACTTCGAACGCGCCCAATAACAACTTTGGAGCTGTCACGGAAGTAAGCAGTGCCGCCAGTTCTAATTACAACGGTCTGGTCGCATCTGTGGTCCACCGTTCGAAGAGCCTGACACTCCAGTTCAACTATTCCTACAGCCACGCGCTGGATGAGGTTTCCAACGGCGGCTTTAATCCCTTTAGCGGCAACTCAGTAAATCCCGACAATCCCTTCAATCTGGCAGACAACTATGGCAACGCCGATTACGATACTCGCCACTATGTCAGCGCCAGCTATGTCTACGAAGTCCCCCACTGGTGGGGACCGAAGGTATTGACCGGCGGATGGGAGTTCAGCGGTACAGTCTTCCACAACAGCGGCTTTCCCTTCTCCGTCGTTGATACTGCTACTGCGACCAGCCTGGTGAATTACGGGGGACCCCTCTACGCCAAGCAAATCGCTCCGTTATCGGGGAATCACTGCGGTGGCGCGAACAACTCTCTGTTCGGCGCTGCCCACCCCTGCTCATTCGTAGCCGACTACGGTAGCAGCGACACAAGCTCCACCCTACCTTTGAATCCGGCAACAAATTTCGGCCAATCGCGCCGCAATCAAATCTATGGTCCCAGCTATACGGACACGGATTTCAGCGCGTTGAAGAACTTCGACGTACCTCGTTGGGGAGGAGCCAAGCTGCAACTGGGCGCTCAGTTCTTCAACCTATTCAACCACCCGAACTTTGGCCAGCCGGGAAGTGACGTTGCAAGTCAAAGCACGCTCGGTCTCATATCCACCACCGTCAACACCCCAACAAGCATCCTGGGTTCATTCCTGGGCGGCGACGCATCCCCTCGACTCATCCAGCTAAAAGGCGTGTTCGTCTTCTAAACTGGCGCACAGCATAAAAAAAGCAGGAGATCTTCGGATCTCCTGCTTTTTTTCAGGGCTTCGCATATATGAAAGCCATCTATTCGGCTGCGGCACCGCTATTTGTCTTCGGTTTCGTCCTCGCGTCTTTCGTGGAGCGCGATCTGGACTTGGCAGCCACGTTCACGGTGGGTTTGGTCGCTTTTCCTTTGGCAGACTTCGCCGGAGTCGCCCTGCGGCTCTTCTTTGCAGGGACTTTTTTCGCCGCAGCCTTGTTGCCGGCCTTCTTCGCGGCGACCTTTTTCGCTGGCGCTTTCTTGGCGACTGCCTTCTTCTCAGCCTGCTTTTTGCGGACGGCCGAGACGCGCTTGGTCAACGATATCTTCAATTGTTCCAGATCGAGGCTGGTCGCAGTCTTGCGCAATCGCTCGATGTGATAGAAGTCGCGCTTCTCTTCCGAGAAGATGTGGACAACAAAGTCGACGTAGTCGAGAAGAATCCATTCGCCCTGCCGATAGCCTTCCATCGAGTTGGGGCGAGTGTTGTAGTCGCGCTCCATCCGCTCCTCGACCGCGGTGGCGATGGCCTGGTTCTGGCGTTCGTTGGTGCCGCTGCAGATCAGGAAATAATCTGTGAAGCCGGAGTCGGCGGGGTCCAGTTCCAGGATGCGAATCTGTTCGGCTTTCTTATCTTCACAGGCGGAGGCGGCGGCCGCAACCATGCGGCGGATTTCTGTTTTCGTCATGCGATCGTGCGATCTCCCTGGTGCGCGTTGAATTGTGTCCGCCCTCTCATCCTAGTCCGTTGCGAACAGCTGTGCCAAGCAGGAGAGTCGATCGATGCGATGGCCCGTTGATGGGCGGAAACGACGTTCCCGACGCAGTTAACGAACCGTAGCCGACGAGGGATCCATCGACGCGCGATAGATTGCTGTCTTGGCGATGTAGTTCCACACCGGCGCAGGGAGCAGTTCCGGATCCGCCTGTCCTCGATCCAGCGCAGCACGCAGCTCCGTCGCCGAGATATCTTCCTGCAGGTCGGGTAAAAACCAGACGCGGGTGGGGGCGGCATCGATGTGATGCAACGTCAGGTCGCAAGCGGGCAGGCGGCGGGAAGCATGGTTCGCCGAAGATGTGTCGCTCGAACCCCGCTCGACTTTAGTTTCGCCAGGAAGCGAGGCTTCTACGTCAACAAGGGAAAAACGCGGGCGAGACGCGACAATCCAGTCCGAAAGCGCCAGCAGGCGAGACGCCTGAAACCAGTGGCCGATATCCAGCCAGCTATCGGCTCCCAGCAAGGTGAATAGTTCAGTCCGCCCCGGCTCCATCGCCAGCGAAGCGCGCAGATGGCCCAGAGTTTCTATCGTGTAGTTGGGGCGAGTTGCGTCTGTCGCCTCGCGATGTGGAGCGTCCAGCAGCGAGGGAATGAAGCGTGGATCGGCTTGAGTCGCTAGCGCAGTCATGGCATAGCGGTGCAGAAAGTCCGTTGCACGAAATTCGCCTTTGAATGGCTGGTGGGCCGCCGGGGCGAACAGAACCTGGTCGAGCGCGAAGAGGTCCGCAGCCGCAGTGGCAATGGCAAGATGTCCCCGGTGCGGAGGATCAAAGCTGCCACCGAAAAAAGCGATGCGCCTCATACGGTTCCTTGGAGAGATTCTTTTCCAGCATTGCGATCTGCGCCGGGAACAGGTTCATCGGATTCATTGCATGGCTCAGGAGAATGCGAAACATTTACAGAAATGCTTCAGCCGGCTTCGGGAAGCGCGACGCGAAGGGCTCGAACCTTCTCCGCCAGGGCATATTTTAGCGCCTCGATTCCTTCTCCGGTGACTGAGGAAATGGCGTAAAACGGCAGCTTTTTGCGCTTCGCCATCGATTGCAGCTTCTTCAGCTTGTCCGGATTGGCGACATCGCATTTGCTGGCGACTACAACTCGCGGCTTCTCTTCCAGGCCGTGGCCGAAGTTCTTTAGTTCGGCTTCGATTATGTTGTAATCTTCCACGGGATCAAGGCGTCCGCTGCCATCGGACACGTCGACGATATGGGCCAACAGGCGGGTGCGCTCAATGTGGCGCAAAAACTGTGCGCCCAGTCCTGCGCCGAGATGTGCCCCCTCAATCAAGCCTGGGATATCGGCGACGACAAAACTTTCTTCGTTCGGCCACTCGCCCACGGTCACGACACCCAGATTGGGCTCCAGAGTTGTAAAAGGATAATCGGCAATTTTGGGACGCGCGGCAGAGATGCGTGCAATCAGCGTGGACTTGCCGACGTTGGGATGCCCGACCAGTCCGACATCGGCGAGCAGCTTCAATTCCATCCGAAGCAGGCGTTCCTCGCCGGCGTGGCCGAGCTCATGTTCCCGCGGAGCCTGATGAGTCGAAGTCGCGAAATGCTGATTGCCACGACCTCCGCGACCGCCTTTGGCAAGAATCATGCGTTCATCGGGGTGACGAAAGTCATGTATGAGCTCGCCCGTGGTGTCGTCGTAGACAACCGTGCCGACAGGGACCTTCAAGACGGTATCTGCGCCATCGCGGCCGGAGCAATTGGAGCCTTCGCCGTGACGGCCTCTCTCAGCTTTATGTTCGGGATTGAAGCGGAAGTGAATCAGGGTGTTATGGCTCTGGCTGGCTTCAAGAACCACGTCGCCGCCGCGACCGCCGTCGCCGCCGGAAGGGCCGCCGCGGGGCACAAATTTCTCGCGTCGAAAGGCCATACAGCCATTCCCGCCGTCGCCCGCCTTCACCTTGATCCTTGCTTCATCAATAAACATGGATATGAATAGTCTTCCTGCCGCTCGGGAATCGCGTTACTCTCAGTGTAACGCCCAACACCATAGTTCCCGTCCCGCAATGTCCGCCACCGGACCTGAGCTTCAGCCTGTGCCGCACGATTTTCACAGGGACGAGATCGCTGGCACGTCATGGGCAGGTACGACAGAAACAAGGAGAACTCGGCAGGAGCTCGGCATCTCGTCGGGCTACGGCCTTCATTGCATCGCTTTCAGTGTCGTCCGCGCAGGCATGGTGAAGCCGCCGAAACGGGCGTAAAGATTCGGGAGATCGTCATGCTGCGCTTGCCTCCCCCACGCGCGTTATGCGCGGTGTGCCTTGTGCTGTTATTTTTTCTGCCGACACTGCCGAAGCTCGAGGGTCAATCGACTACGGGCGTGATTGGCGGAAATGTGTATGACCCGCAACACGCGGTGATCCCGAATGCACGCATTGTTGCCTTGAATGAGGCGACGGGTGCGGAGTTTATCGCCTACACCGACAAGAGCGGCAACTATACTTTGGCCGACCTGCCGCCCGGCACATATTCCGTCGATATCACGGGAGATGCCTTCACGGCGTTCACGGCAACGAACGTCGTGGTGGAACTGGGCAGGCGGACTCCACTGACGACTACGCTGCACATAGGAGCCACCTCCAGCACGATCCAAGTGGGGACGATCGTTCCGTTTCAGTCGACCTATCCTTCGGTCGCGACCAATATCACGCAGTCACAGCTGCAGAACTTGCCTTCCGACAGTCGCCGCTGGAGCAGCTTTGCGCTCTTGACTCTGGGAGTAGTAAGCGAGCCAAATGGGCAGGGGCTATTGAGTTTTCGCGGCATCAGCGGGCTGCTGAATAACAATACCATCGACGGCGCTGACAATAACCAGGCCTTCTTCTCTGAAGAACGCGGCCGCACCAAGGCGCCCTATTCCATCAGCATGGCAGCGGTCGAGCAATTCCAAGTCAATACGGCAGACTATTCCGCGGAATACGGCCGCGCGGCTGGCGGCGTCATCAACACCGTGACAAAAAGCGGCACCAATCAATATCACGGGGATGCCTTCTTCTTTGAGCGTAACAGCAGCCTGTCGGCGCTGAATCCATACACAACTCTCACCAAGTTCAACAGCACCGCGAACAACTTTGTCACCGACCCCTACCAGCCAACGGATGTTCGGCGGCAAATGGGATTTTCCGCCGGCGGCCCGATCGTTCACGATAAATTGTTCTGGTTTTATTCCTTCGATTACAACACTCGAAATTTCCCGGCGGTTTCGCGCGTCGGCTATCCCACGGCGATCTATGCGCAGCCGAGCCCGATTCTTCCTACGGGAAATTACCTGGGCTATCGCATCACCTGCGCCAACCTACCGCCTTACAACGGCAGTAACGGCGACTATGCGAGCGTATTTCAATTTGAAGCTACGCAAGGCGCATGCGAGCTCTACGACAAGCTCGACCTCGCCTCCTATGACGAAGGAGTGAAGCAGTATCAGCAGGGTATGCAGCTAGTGAACACCCTGACCGGGCCAGCTCCGCGGACCGGACTGCAGACACTAAACTTTTCCAAGCTGGACTGGCTGGTAAATGATCGCAACCACGCGACGATTTCTTACAACCGCATGCGCCGAAGTTCACCCAACGGAGTGCAAACACAAAGTTCCACACAGTACGGCGTCAACAGCCTGGGCAACGATTACGTAAGCCTGGACTGGGGAATTGTCCATCTAACCACGTTCGTGACGGAAAATATCTTCAATGAAATGCGGCTGCAACTGGGCCGCGAACTGAACCGCGAAACCAGTCCCAGCCCCGCCGGCGCAGAGGTTCCCCTGGGGAACAATCAATTCGGCCTGGCACCGGAGATCAATATTGCCGGCGGATCTTCAGGTGAGGGCATGGTGCTGGGAAACCCGGCGAAGTTGCCGCGCCCGGAATATCCGGATGAACATCGCTCGGAAATTTCGGACACCGTCTCATGGGTGCTGGGAAATCATACGTTGAGATTCGGCGGGAACTGGGACCGCAATGAGGACCTGCTGGACAACATATACAACGGAGTGGGGCAATACAACTACACATCCTTCGGCAGTTTTCTGGCGGACTATTACCACGCGGTAGATGGTCTCGGGCCTCCGCGCAGCTATTTCGTAAATACTTACGCGGGATTCTCGCAGACCTTTGGACCTGGCGGATTTTTTATCACAACCAACGACTGGGCTGGTTTTCTCGATGATGCGTGGCGAGCGTTTTCTCGCCTGACCGTGACCGCTGGCGTGCGCTACGAATATGAGCGCGTGCCGCGACCATTTCTGCCAAATCCGCAGCTGCCGCAAACCGAAAATTATCCGGACGATCGCAACAATTTTGCTCCTCGAGGAGGCATCGCGTGGGACCTATTCGGCAACGGACACACAATTCTGCGCGCCGGGTATGGCCTGTTCTACGGGCGCATCGCAAATGGAACGCTGCATTCCGCGCTGACCTCTTCCGGATCGGCCGCATCGCAGCGGACCTATCGCTTCTCGTCTTCCACGGAGTATGGAGCACCGCAGTTTCCCAGCATTTTTTTCAGCGTGCCAACGGATGCGGCGCGAGGAGCGCTGCCCAGCGCCTACTATTTCGCTCCAAAATATCAAGCGCCGGAAACCTTGCAGGGACAGTTGACGCTGGAGCAAAAAGTCGGCTGGAAAACGATAGTGTCGGCAAGCTTTATGACCAGCCAGGGCCGCGACCTGCCGAATTATATCGACACCAATATCGACAATGCTACCGTCGGCCAATTGAATTACACAATCGACATTCCCGGGCCGCCGTTGGGGAAAAATAGCCCGCTGCCGCAAGGCGCGCGGTACACCACGCCGCTCTATACGTCGGTACGACCGAATCATTTGTATGGAAACATCACAGAGCTGTTAAGCAATGTGAACTCGAATTACAACGCAGGAATGCTGGTGATCACGCATCGCACGGCGAACGGTATCAGTTTCGGAATGAACTACACCTTTGCTCATGCGCTCGACTTCAACCAGAACGAATTTCTCTATAAGTCGCCCACAAACATTCTGGAGCCGAATAACATGGCGCAGGAGTATGGAAATTCCAATACCGATGTGCGCCAAAGACTGGTCATCAACGCCAGCCTGTTTAGCACCTGGCACAAGCAAGGCTGGCATGGTCATCTGCTGAACGACTGGGAAATCGCGCCAGTTGTGGCTTGGCAAACAGGCTTGCCGTATACGCTGGCGGTGGGAGGAAGCGCGCCGGGTGGGGCCTTCTTCGGCATCAATGGCGAGGGCGGGCCATCGCGGTTGAATGTGCTGCAGCGCAACAGCTATCGATTTCCGTCGACGCAGACGACGAGCCTGCGCGTAACGCGACGCATCCCGCTGCGCGACCGCGCCTATCTGGAATTGATGGCGGAAACCTACAATGTGACAAATACGGAAAATGTAACTGCCATAGATACGCTTGGCTATAACGCATGTTCCACCCCGCTGACTCAGGGCTGTCCCTCAGATTCGACAGCTGCTCATCCGTATCTGGAGTTCAATCCGACCTACGGAATCACAACCAACGCGAACAGCACGGGCACTTACACGCCGCGTGAATTTCAACTGGCGGCACGGTTTGAATTCTGAGTCGTGTTATTTTTGTGCTGCGACGGCAGCGGCATTTCCAGGGCCGCCGACCGACTGCAAGCGCGGAATTCTGTCTTCCACCGGCGGCAGCGGAGGAAATGGAGCATGCGGCTCCGACTGATACCAATATGCGACCGAATAATAATTGTCGGAGCGGGCGTTGCCGTGGCCATGCTCGACGGTAGCTTTGAAAGATTTGCTGAAGGGAATGGGAGAGTCGAGATGGAAGCGATAGACGCTGGATCCGCTACCGGCTAACTCCGTACCAACAACGGGCGCGCCGTAGAGTTGGTAGGAGAACGGCTTACCGCCGAAATCCCACGCGCCCAGAAAATAATCCTCGGAGCCGGTTCCGGCAATGGAGGGCAGCTTGGCGCCGTCTACAAAAAACATGTCGTCGCCTTCTCCCCACCAGCCATCCTGATTCTGCAACACCGACATGGTGACGCCGACAAATTGTCCGTGACCGGTAGCGGTCATCCAGACATAGTTATCCTTGCCATCGAGGTTCACTTTGTCGTTGACCAGGGATTCGCCATTGCTGATCCACTTGTTGGTCCAGCCGTGATTGGGCTGTGCCTGGCGATATTGCGCATGAAAATATATAGTGCCGGGCGGAAGCGGATGCGAATACTTTTGATAATCGATGTTGTAATAGAGCGAATCGATGGCCTGCTTGCCCCCGTTGGTCACTGTGATGCGCGCGTGTTTGGCGAACGGCATGGGGAAAAAGCAGTTGAGCGCTTTGATGCTACCCACCGATAGGTACTGCGATTGCCAATTGTGATATTCGCCGAGACCGAGGCCGAAAAAGTCGCCGATCGGAGCTTCCACGCTGGGAGTTTTTTCGTTGTCCCAATAGATGCGAAGCACAATGCGCTTCAAGTTATGCGGCTCATCGTCCGCAAGGGTGAACCAGATGTGCGTCATCATCGCGGGCCCATCCGCATCCAACACTGTGAACGTGGCACCAGGAGCGACGGTGCGGGCATCGCCATTTCTTCCAGTGGGATCGGAGCTGGACACGCGCACGAGTTTGTAGGTTTGCTGTCGGGTTAAGGCGGCTTGCGATGGCAGCGCCTGGCCGAGGGCGCACAGGTTGGTCGCAGCTAACACACAGAGGGCAGTAACCAATTCCAGTTTTCGCATGTTTTGAAATCATCCTTCGGGAGAACTTCTCTCATTTTCTCGATCGAACTACAACTCGACTGATTTCTCCTCCGCCAATTTTTTCGCGTTGGCGATAAATTGATCCAGCTGGATCGAGCCTTGATCTCCTTTGCCGCGGGTGCGGACGCTGACGGCATTGGCAGCGGCTTCTTTGTCGCCCATGACAAGCAGATAAGGGATCTTCTGCATGGTCAGGTCGCGAATTTTGGCGTTCATCTTTTCGTTGCGATCATCGAGTTCAACCCGCAGTCCGGCTAATTGTAACTGGTGCTGTACCTTTCTCGCGAAGTCGATGTGCTTTTCGCTGATGGGCACCAAGCCGACCTGTATTGGAGCGAGCCACAGTGGAAACGCTCCCGCGTAATGCTCGATGAGAACGCCAAAGAATCGCTCTACGGAACCGAACAAGGCACGATGGACCATGACGGGCTGATGTCGCTCTCCGTCCTCGCCAACGTATTCCAATTCGAAGCGAGCGGGCAGGTTGAAGTCGAACTGCACTGTGGAAAGCTGCCAGAGCCGGCCCAGCGCATCGACCAGCTTGATGTCGATCTTGGGGCCATAAAAAGCGGCTTCGCCGACGATGGTCTTGTAGGGAATACCTTTGCGCTGCAGCACGCGCTCGAGCGAGCCGATCGCAAGCGCCCAATTTTCTTCCGAGCCAACAAAACTGGCCTTGTCCCTGGGGTCCCAGGTCGAAAGCTCGACCTTGAACTCCGCAAATCCGAAGGTCTTCAGCACGGCATCGGCAAAGTCGATGCACGCAGCGACCTCATCTTCTATCTGCTCCGGAGTGCAAAAAATGTGGGCGTCGTCCTGGGTAAAGCCGCGTACGCGCAGCAGGCCATGCATGGTGCCGCTGCGTTCGTAGCGATAGACGTTGCCGAGTTCCGCGTAGCGTACCGGAAGATCGCGATAGCTCTTCGGCGTGTTCTTGTAGATCAGGATGTGGCCAGGGCAGTTCATCGGCTTCAACTGGTAGTCAGCATCGTCCAGCTTGATCGGCGTGTACATGTTCTGGGCGTAGAAACCAGCATGTCCGCTGATCTTCCACAGCTCGTGACGCATCACGTGCGGAGTGAAGACCATATCGTAACCGCGACGGATACATTCTTCACGCATCCAGTCTTCCATCAGCTTGCGGATGATGCCGCCCTTGGGATGCCAGAAGACGAGCCCAGGGCCGGCGATGTCCTGAATGGAGAAGAGGTCAAGCTGCTTGCCGAGCACGCGATGATCGCGGCGCTGTGCTTCTTCCAGTCGCGCGAAGTGTTCGTCCATCTCTTTCTTAGAGAAAAAGGCGGTGCCATAAATGCGCTGCAGCTGTGGATTTTTCTCATCCCCAAGCCAATACGCGCCGGCAATACTCATCACCTTGAAGGCCTTGACGCGGCTCGTGGAAGGCACATGCGGGCCGCGGCAAAAGTCGACAAACGCGCCATTGCGATAAAGAGAGATTTTTTCGCCGGGCTGCGTAAAACGCTCGATGAAGTGCATCTTCATGAAGTCGTTTTCCGCCTTGAAGCGCAGCAGGCCCTCATCGCGCGGCTCCCACTCGCGTACAAACTTCTCATCCCGAGCGATAATCACGGCCATGCGATCTTCAATGGCTTTCAAATCTTCGGGCGTAAATGGCGTAGGGCGATAGAAGTCATAAAAAAAGCCGCTGTCGGTGGCGGGACCGTGGCCGAGCTTGGTTTCCGGAAATAACTCCAGCACAGCCGTCGCCATCACGTGAGCGGCAGAGTGGCGCACCACCTTGAGCGCTTCGACATCTTTTTCGGTGAGGAGGCGCAGGGCGACATCTTCCGTCAGCGGCGTGGACAAATCAACCAGACGCTCGGCGGCGGCGTCCTCGGCGGCATACATGGAGGCCTCACTGGCGGACTTCTCTCCATCCCCAGACGTGGACGCCACGTGTCCGGCCTGAGCTTGAAGTGGCGATACCTGGGCGACAATCGCTGCGGAGGCCAGGCGAGGCGAAATGTCCATGGCAATCGACACGGGAGTGGTTCCGGCGGGCACCGTGCGGGCGCTGCCATCGGGCAGTTTCACCTGAATCGTTCTTGCATCTATGTTCATGTTGATTCCTAAATGATCGCTGATATCAGGATAGGTGGTTTTTGCGGTGTCCGTCGAGCGAGTGCCCTGATTCCTGGGTGAGGTGTTCCATGCATGACATTTCTGGCGGCCGATACCCACTGACGGCCTTGGTCTTCTGGGTTGGCCTGTGCGTTCTTGTGGGTTTGATTTCCGGCCTGCTCACCACACGAGAGATTCCCGGATGGTATGCGAGCTTGAAAAAGCCGTCTTTCAATCCCCCGAATTGGATCTTCGGGCCGGCCTGGGCCGCCCTGTACATCCTGATGGGTGTCGCTGCGTGGTTTGTATGGAGCCAGCCAGTATCGCAATTGCGAACTTACGCGATCGTATGGTTCGTCATTCAACTGACCCTGAATTTTTTCTGGAGCCTGCTCTTTTTCCGCTGGCATGCGATTGCAGGCGCGCTGGGAGAGCTCGGCTTTCTATGGTTGGCGATTCTGGCGACCATGGTGCTGTTCTGGGAGCTGCATCCGCTGGCAGGATGGCTGATGGCGCCCTACCTTGCGTGGGTCAGTTTTGCAACCGCGTTGAACCTGGGAATTCTGAGGCTGAATCGGAATCGATAACTGACACGATCGATCTAGTCGTCATCCTTGAAAAAGGTGATGTCGAGGGTGCGCAGGTACGTGTGTAGTCCGGCATCCTGGATCGGCGTCAGGTAGGCGCGCTCGCCCGATTCGTTGCGATGCTCATGCCAGTAGCCCGGCGGGGTGACAAAAGCAGCGCCGGATTTCCAGTCGACCCGAGTGGGATTTTTGATGTGGCCGTCAGAGCCTAGTTCCGTGCCAACCAGGGTGTAGCAGCCGGGCTTGGCGTCAATAATCAGGTCCAGCGCGACCGATTGATGGCGGTGCGGCAGCTGGCGGGTATTGGGCTCGATCAGACCATACATGGCCCACAGCACATGGGTCACGGTCATGGTCTGCATGCAGCCCGGGTTGCCGAGGATCAGACTGACGCGGCTGCGTGTGGCGGCCTGAGGATCGTTGGCGGCCTGCTCCAGCGCTTTTGTTAGTTCAGTGCGAGTGTAATGGGCCGGAGCGAAGCGCGGATGGCTCTTTTGGACACCGAGATAGTCGAGCAGCGGTTGATCGTTGACCCAATACAACGCGGAGGTCTCTTGAGCACGATGCCGCGCTGCGCTGCCAGGTAACGTAAAAAAATCTCCCTCGGACCAGTGGATCTGCTGATCGTCGACAGTGGATACGCCATCGCCGCGGATCACATAAAACAGTTCTGAAGTCGAGTTGGCGGAGGTCTCCAAAGTGTCGCCAGCCTGGACCCGCAGAAAGCTAGCGGCGAGTGAGGGAGTGCTGGCTGGAGATGGCGACTTGAGCGCCATCGACAGATCGAGCGGGATGATGCGGCTGGAACCGCTCGCGTACAAATTAGCGGCGAATTCCGCATAGGGAATCGGCGGAACGCTTCCGGAAGAAACCGGGTCGGCGGCAGAGCTGTACTCAAACATCAGCGCGTTTTGCTCGGCGGCGTTCCGCGTGGATCGTACCGCGGATGACTTGGTTTCGGGATGGGTGAGCGTGCTCATGGACCAACCTCCGTAGCGGCTGGCACCGCTACAGATCATTATAGGAACTGGAGGGCATCCTACAACAGCTTGGCGGCGGACTGGGCGAAGTAGGTGACGATGAAGTCGGCACCGGCGCGGCGGATGGAGACCAAAGATTCTAGGATGGCGCGGTCGCGCTCGAGCCAGCCCCGTTCGATGGCGGCGCGCAGCATGGAGTACTCGCCGGACACCTGGTAGGCTCCGAGTGGAACGTCGAAGCGATCGCGGGCCTCGCGAATGATGTCGAGATAGGGCATGGCCGGCTTCATCAGGATCATATCGGCGCCTTCGGAAAGGTCCAGCTCGATTTCGCGCATGGCTTCGCGGCGATTGGCGCCATCCATCTGATAGCTGCGCCGATCGCCGAATTGCGGAGCGGAATCGGCAGCCTCGCGAAAGGGGCCATAAAAGGCGGAGGCGAATTTGGACGCGTACGAGAGGATAGGGGTATCAGTCAGCTCGTCCACATCCAGCGCATCGCGGATCGCGGCCACGCGGCCATCCATCATGTCGGAGGGCGCGACGATGTCCGCACCGGCGCGGGCTAATGATGCGGCGGTGCGAGCAATGAGTTCGACGCTGGAATCATTCTCAATCTCATGCGCGCCGCTGGCGGTTTCGCGGACGATGCCGCAATGACCGTGCGACATATATTCGCAGAGGCAGACATCAGCAATCAGTAATGTTGAATCGAGAGCACGTTCGCGCTTCATGGCGCGCAGGGCCTGCTGGACGATTCCGTTTTGATCCCAGGCACCGGTGGCCTGTTCGTCTTTTGTGGCGGGCAGACCGAAGAGTAAAAATCCGCCAATGCCGAGGCGGGCGGCTTCAGTGGCATCCTGAATGGCCTGATCGATCGACAGATTGAAGACGCCGGGCATGGAGGAGATGGCGCGGCGAACGCCTTCGCCAGGACAGATAAACATGGGGGCAATCAGCGCGCCGGGATGCAGCCGGGTTTCGCGCACCAGGGCGCGCATCGGCTCAGAGCGGCGCAGACGCCGCATACGAATCAAGGGGAAATCCATGCTGGGTCTGATTCTAGACCAGTTTCTCTGCGGCACAAGGCGTCAACAGATTGGCACCCTGGCAAAACACCCGTTCCTGAGCCCTCCGGCGACCCTGAACCCGGATGAAACCTTCAGCATGTACGTGCAGGACACGTTGCGAGGCTCGGTGATGAAGTCGATGCCGTTCTTCGATCAGAAGCAGGTAGGACGACTGCTGGATAACCTACCGCAAATGGATGAGGGCGCGCGAACGGCGAACGACCAAGTCCTAATGCTGCTGGTGAGCATGTGTGTGCTGCACCAGCGGTTTGGACTGGCAGTGTAGGACAACCCGAGCGATTCGACCGTGAGAGGCGACACAATTCCAACGCCCGATCGCCAAGGCCTTTTCTCGTGGCTAGATGGGCGGCCGAGGCGGTTGGGGGAACGCATGGTGCTGGGCGGATAGCTGGGCGTAATTCTGGTCCCCGGAATTTTCCAACAGTACCCACAGGGTATAAATTGCCAGGATCGTGCCCAGAAACGGCTTGAGCAACGTAAGCACGGCGACAACGATGGCGAAGATGCGCGCCCAGGGCTGGCGGGTCAGCAGAGCAAGTCCAACGGCCAGCGAAAGAATCGCGCGACCGACCACGACGATCGCGATAAAGTGCAGGAGCCAGCCGCCGGCATGAAAGGGCGCAATCACCCAGGTGTCCGAGCCTTGCATCCAAGCGCCATGTCCAAATGCCATGTGAAGAAACGGCAGCACCAGCAGCCAGGCGAGAACGTTATAGATGGCAAAAACAATCCATAAGATGGAGAGGGTCTGTACATGTCGGGCGATGCGCGAATACGCAAGCGGCACCATGCCCGGATAGCTACCCGGCATAGGCCCGGGAGTGATCGGCGGAGTCGTTCGTGCCGCGACATTCGGTGCACCACACTTCGGGCAATGCGGCTCAATTCCAACGGATGCCCCACATTGACTGCAATACATATCCGACCCCTTTCTCTCTCCTGGGCTCGTGCCCTGTTCCCTTGAAGATACGCCGGTGCAGGCAAATTGGTTCCCGATTTTTCACCAGCAATTCCTAGAGCCCAATTGACGGTCGAAAGTGCATTGGGCCCCTGAGATTCGCTGGATTCGGTCGCAAGGAAATTCAGGCCGGCTTCGGCGAAAACAGGTCACACCTAAGATGGCCGTCGTGGCATCCCTCCTCCGAAAAGACCGCGGACTCCAGTATTAACGGCTTTTTTCTGTTGACACTTGTACGTCAGAGCAGAGAATATCCTCCCGGGTGGATGTGCGATGCGTCACATCTGCCCTATGAAACCCGGTGGTACACTTCGTGGTTCCTTCAGAAACATCGGATTTATCAAGCGAAACGCTTGCAGCAGGATTCAGTTCGGCCGTCCTATAGGAGGATTTCGTGACTGTAATTGCGTGGGTGTGGTTTGTCTTAGTGGTGAGCGTGCTGTCGCTTGTCGCGGCGTGGCTGTTGGGGCATCCGGTGCTGTCGACCGATACCGGCACACTGGTGATGCGGCGAATCGCTGTCCAAATCGGACGAGAGAGCAAAAGACAGCGTATGAAGAGCAGTTTCGTTTCGTCGCGGTGGGGGAGATTCGCCGGCGTAATTACAACATTCCTCCTGCTCGGGGCGCGCGCAGCTTTCGCGGAACCTGCGGCGCAAGTCGGCGGCGAAGCCAATCTGCAGTTGCCGGATCTGACTCAGGTCCAATTTTTGGGACTCAACGGCCACCAGCTACTCATGTTCGGGCCTGTGTTTTGCGTATTGGGAATGATCTTCGGTCTGTTCATGTACGTCCACCTGAAGAACATGCCGGCGCATAAATCGATGCTGGAAGTATCGCAGCTGATCTGGGAGACCTGCAAAACCTATCTGATCCACCAGGGTAAATTCCTCCTGCTTCTGTGGTCGTTCATTGCGGTCGTGATTCTGGCGTATTTCGCCGTACTGCTTCACTTCAGCGCATTAAAAGTAATCATCATTCTTGGGTTCAGCATCCTGGGAATGGCTGGCAGCTATTTCGTTGCGTGGTTTGGTATTCGCGTCAATACGCTGGCAAATTCGCGCGCCGCTTATGCTTCCCTGGGCGGTAACCCGTATCGCGCATTCGGCGTTCCGCTCAAGTCAGGTATGAGCATTGGCATGATGCTGATCTCGATTGAGCTGTTGCTGATGTTTAGCATCATTCTCTTCGTTCCGGGCAGCTATGCCGGGCCGTGTTTCATCGGCTTTGCGATTGGCGAATCGCTGGGCGCCGCAGTGCTTCGCCTGGCTGGCGGCATTTTCACCAAGATCGCCGATATCGGCGCCGACCTGATGAAAATTGTCTTTCACGTGAAAGAAGACGATGCCCGCAATCCAGGCGTGATCGCCGATTGCACGGGAGACAATGCCGGCGATTCAGTGGGTCCGACTGCAGACGGCTTTGAAACCTACGGCGTGGTCCAGGTCGCCCTGATCGCATTCCTCATCCTGGGCGCGAAGAGCGCTACCGTCGGAGTGCAAGTGCTGGTCTGGCTGTTTGCGGTTCGCGTGGCCATGCTGGTGGCGGCCATTGCGGGCTATTACATCAACGAGTTTATCTCCAAAGCGCGGTTTGGTAAGGCGCTAGAATTCAACTTTGAAGCTCCGCTCACCTCACTGGTGTGG
>JAJXZK010000066.1 GCA_021780095.1 Acidobacteriota bacterium
AACCGTCTCGATGCGGCTTTCAGACCCCATCACAGAATGTAAAGGTTAAGCCTTTGGGCGCATCGGGAGCGGGCGGATATGGTCGAAACGATTGTCGCTTTTGTCTTTGTCGTCCACTTCCCAGGGAAGTAGTAGTTCGATAGCCTCGCCTGTGCTCAGTTTCCTCTGAACCCAGCGGTGCTCGATACCTTGCTGCATGAGCTCAAACGAATCGTTATTGGTTATGTCGACGCGCGTGTGAGGGAACCAGCGCATTCCATGCCGCGCGTCAATCTTTATTATTAAAAACATTCCACCGACCGATCGTTCCTCGCTTACCCGCAAGTAGTGATCGAGCGATCGGCGAAACCAGAAGACGTCCTTGTTCTCTCCGAAGCTGTCAAAGTGGATCTTGTCGCCTAGTTCAACAAGTTGCTGTTGCATTTTTCCTCCGGACCCAATCGCGATCGAGCTCATCGGCTTCACGTGAACAGGGGCAAATTCCGGAGAATGCATTGCGAAGAGATGCCCTTCACCCGACCCCTCTATGGCGATCAGATCGTGAGGAGCGTTTACCACGTCGCTAAAGGTGGAAGAGAGATATTTCACTTGCCCGCGCTCTTGCGAAGCAAAGGCATCGAAAACCGCCTTCGTGATGTCTGCCTTCGGAACGATGTTCAGGCGGCTCGGAATAACGGACGCGACTAGGAAGGTCACCGATTCAGGCTTTTTGAGCTTCGGGAACTCATGTTCAAGAAACCGGGGCAGCCACTGTTCGAGTTCAACTGTTTCGAATCGCCCCTGCTGTGCTCCCTTTACTTTCAGGAGGAGTTCGCCGGCTGTGCGGACATCGCCAGTCAGTCCAACCGCGGTGTGGCTGCCGATAGGAATCAATTTCTGAAGCTCATCACGATATGTTTTAACCGTGTCGTCATAGGTAATTCGGCAATCCGCACCGATCAGCACCCCATCGAGCAGCGACACGCCCGCGACGACGCTCATACTATGCGCCTTCCTCTTTCTCCCATTGGGCTATCGCATCTGAAATTGCTTGTTCCATGATTTTGTCGAGCGTGGCTTTTTGGGATGCAGTCACGATGTCGGTAGTGTTTTCGATTTCGCCCGGAGTCCGAATCTCTGATTCGTGGATCTCGGCATCCACGACACTATAAGCGGCGAACCCGACGACCTGGACGACCCAGCCGCGCTTCCCGTTTATGTCTGAAAACCAATCGCCCGCGATGGCGTAGCCGTTGAAGTTTCCCTTTTTGCCTTGACAGAGTTTTTCGAGCTTTCCAGTCGCAAACCCCATGCATGACCCCGCTGAAATTGAGACTATTTTACGTCCGGCGACGTTTCTGCCGAAGACGGCCCGGAGGCTGAAGACACGGAAGTACGCTCGTATACGCCATAAGTTCAGATTGTGACCTTCTACAAGGATGACAACGGCGAGCAGGGGTAGCTTCCATGTAGAACCTGAAGAACTCGCTAGGCTGGCACGGATAATCTCATAAGACCTGAAATGCAACACACGTGGGGCACACGCGACCGCAGCTTAGGACTGGCCTTATTGCTCGATCAAGGCACGGGAGACTGACTCAGGGTCAGTCCTACTGAAGGCTCGTGCGCGCTGCAATCGGGTTCGCAACTGGAAACCCCGGCTGAGGAGGAGATTGTCATGCCGCCTCCATCAAAACCACCTGCCCAAACGGTGCTCTTCGAGCCTCAGTGGATGCCCAGATCACCGGATAAGTTGGCGCTTCGCATGGAAATACGCCGCACAGATCTGTGAGAAACACCAGTGTCTGTGGCGCGATTCCGCGCTCCTCAAGCCATTCGAAGCACGGGCGGAAATCTGTTCCTCCTCCGCCGACCGGAGAGAGCGAGACCGGCTGTCCAGCCTGATAGGTCTCCACTTTCCGAACGGCTGCATCGAAGTAGATCACATGAACCAGTCGCGGACGCTGTCCGGCCAGGATCGACCGAACCTCGGCCTCAAAGAGTCCAAGCTGCCGGGAGTTCACTGACCCGGAGCAGTCAACGGCAATCGCGATCTCTCCAACTCCTTCCGATGTGACACCTGGAAGATATAGCCCGGACCAGACGTGACGCCGGTTGGGACGCGTCCAGCTATAGTCGGCAGGAATCGTGTCAGACCAGGCCCGTCGCAATAGTTCGTGCCAGTCCACTTTCGCAGCCTGGGCGGCTTCGAGCGCCCGTACCGCGCCTCCGGAAAGCTTGCCCGCGACTTTGGCGACAGTCTCCGCCTGTTCGACAGCAATTTGCCACTCACGTGCCTGCTCCGCAACGGAAGGGCCCGATTCTGCTTCTGGTTCCGGCGCGTCCAGGATCTGCCCCACGCCGCCCAGAGTCGATGGAGCAGAGGGTCCGTCGCCACAAGAATCGTTGTGAAGTGAGCCATCCTCCGATCCGCCTGAACCATTTCCTGGATGACTCTCAGACTGGCCGGTGGAGCCCTCCTCCTTTTCGTCTTCCTCGATCAGGTTGTAGATCCGCTCGGCGCTCATCCCGCGGAACCGGTTGTCTAGGAGGACGTCTTTGGGGAGCGTCAGACCGGCGTCAAGCAGAATGGGATTAATGGCGTAGTCGCAGGCCATATTCCACCGCGTCGGACTCCGGTCGCCCCGCCGGGTGTGGTGCTGCAGGGCCGGGTGCATGACCTCGTGAGCCAGGACGCCGGCCAGTTCCGCCGCATTCAGCGTGTCCACAAATTCGGGATTGTAGAAGAGCGAAATGCCATCGGTCGCCATGGTCGCGATTGAACTGCATGCCTCGCCGCCAAGCCGGAACAGCAATGTACCGAAAAAGGGGTGGTCCAACAGGAGCGTAGTCCGCGCCTTCTGAATGCGCAGGTCGGTTGGGACTGAGAAGTGGTTCATGACACTGGAGCCTCCATATAGGCGGCCATGTGGGCAAAGATGTCGTCGGCGCTCGCGGCACTCGCAGAAAGAGCACTGTCGGCATTCTGTCCACGCTCCCGCAGAACCGCGTCAATTTCAGTCAGAAGCTGGGCTGCATCGTTCGCTGTCGCCACGCGCAGGATCTCGTTCTTCTTGAGATCCCGGGCTGTGAATCCGCAGAGGCGATCCCGGATTTCCCCGGCGAAGCGGTTGAGTTCTTCGTCCTGATTCACATTGAGACGTGGAAGCAGATCAACCAACTCGCCGATGTTGGTGACCAGTGACGCATGGAAGCGGGACTCGGGCTCGTTCAGGCGCTCGACCATGTGCGCCACTACGCCTTTTAACCGCGTCCAGAGATCCTCGGTCCCTTTCTGAAGGGACTGCCGGACGTTCTCATCGATCTCCCGCGCCACACGCGCCTGTTCTTCCTCGGAGAGCGTAACCCGGAAGTCGTTGCCGCTCGGGATGGGCAAAACCTCGAGCCTGACGCCAAACTTGTTCCGCAGCTTTTCCGTCGATGGGTAATCTTCTTCCCGGAAGAGCCCGTTCAGTTCCGGCCGGACCTGCTCGATGTAGCTGGGGTAGACGGCCAGGAACTCCTCCACCTGCTGCGCGAAGGCCTGCTCGAACTCCCTCATCTTCGTGGTCAGCTCGAAGTAGAAGTGTGCCGGCAACAGGCGATAGCCTTCGTCGGACCAGGGCAGTGTGATTTTGTAAAAGTACTGGCGGATCTGCCCGGAGAGCGCACGAAGCGATTCCAGCCTTTTGGCTTCCCGAAGCAGCTGCTTGTTGTAGCGGCCGGCACCGGCATAGGCTCCGTGCTGCTCCGCAACTTCGCGGCTGACCTTCCGGTCGTGTTTGATCGCAGTCCAGATGCTGATGTGGACCGCGGCCAGCATGGCGCGTTCAGTGATCATTGCAGGACCTCCGCATGTTCCACGCCGAAGCGGACGAACTCCGGCGTGTGAGTAATGGCCCGATCGCGGGCGGCGGCATCGCGCATGGCGAGCACCCGCATCTCGGTCGGCATCCGGTCGAGATACCGGATTCCCTTCGGGATCGAATGGTCGGTGAGTGCGCGCCCGAGAGCCGTGGCGATGGCAATCCGCGCCGAGGGCTCTTCAGGGAGAGGCGCCGCATCGGGATTGAGCAGGATCTCGTCGATCGACGGCAGTTGCCGGAAGAGGCGCAGAAAGGCGACCAGTTCCGTTGTCGCCGCCTCGCCGATCGTTCCTTCCAGCAACTGTGCCTCTATCTCGGTGGTGCCCGAGAAGAAGCCGCTCTGTTGCCGGCGGGCAAAGCCGCTCAGGACGTTCGAGGCCATCTCCCAAGAGCGCGGAGTTGGCCATGCATTCACGTCGGATGTTGCATCGGGATCG
>JAJXZK010000384.1 GCA_021780095.1 Acidobacteriota bacterium
ACGGTAGCTGGCATAGCGCCCGCGCTCTTCGGCCAGCTCGGTGGATGCCCAGTAGGCGTAATAGCAGACCGCTTCCATCGACCGGTCGGCAAATTCCACCGCAGCATTGGACGAGTAGGGAATGCGCAAGTCGTGCAGACAATCCTGGAAGCCCATGATGCCCAACCCGACAGGACGGTGTTTCAGATTGGAATTGCGGGCCTTGCCCACTGCGTAGTAGTTGATGTCTATCACGTTATCCAGCATGCGCATGGCCGTGTTCACCGTGCGCTTCAGCTTGTCATGATCGATCTGACCAGCCTTGGCGTGCCCCTTGGGAAACAGATGCGCGGCCAGATTAACCGAGCCGAGGTTGCACACTGCGATCTCGCTATCGGATGTGTTCAATGTAATCTCGGTACACAGATTGGAACTATGTACCACTCCAACATGCTGTTGCGGGCTGCGGATATTGCATGGGTCTTTGAACGTTACCCAAGGATGCCCGGTCTCAAACAGCATGGTCAACATCTTGCGCCAGAGCGACTGAGCAGGTACTTTCTTGAACAGCTTCAATTCACCGCTTGCAGCCTTGGCTTCGTAACCCAGATAAGCCTTCTCGAATTCTTTGCCGAATTTGTCGTGCAGATCCGGGCAAGTCGAGGGCGAAAACAGTGTCCATTCCGCGCCTTCCATCACCCGCTTCATGAACAGATCGGGAATCCAGTTCGACGTGTTCATATCGTGCGTGCGACGGCGGTCATCACCGGTATTTTTGCGCAATTCAAGAAACTCTTCGATGTCGAGATGCCAGGTCTCCAGATAGGCACATACCGCCCCTTTGCGCTTGCCGCCCTGATTCACTGCTACCGCCGTGTCGTTCACCACCTTGAGGAAAGGCACGACGCCCTGCGACTTGCCGTTGGTACCCTTGATATGGCTACCCAATGCGCGCACATTGGTCCAGTCGTTGCCTAATCCACCCGCGAACTTGGACAGCAATGCATTTTCTTTCAGCGCTTCGTAGATGCCGTCCAGATCGTCTGCGACCGTTGTCAGATAGCAGGATGACAGCTGGGAACGGCGCGTACCCGAATTGAACAGCGTCGGTGTCGAACTCATAAAATCAAAACTGGACAACAGGCGATAGAATTCGATGGCACGCTCTTCGCGATTGACCTCATTGAGACTCAGTCCCATCGCGACCCGCATGAAGAATGCCTGCGGCAACTCGATGCGCTGGCTGTCCACATGCAGGAAGTAACGATCATAGAGCGTCTGCAGGCCCAGATAATTGAACTGGAGGTCGCGACTTGCATCCAGCGCCTTGCCCAGCCGTTCCAGATCAAAGCGCGCCAACTCCTCGTTCAGCAACTCGGCCTCGACACCGCGCTTGATGAACTTTGGGAAGTACTCGGCATAGCGCGCCGCCATGTCGGCTTGCACCACTTCTTCGCCGAGAATCTCGCAAAAGATGTTATTGAGCAGCAAACGAGCGGTGACAAAACTGTATGCAGGGTCTTGCTCAATCAGCGTGCGTGCGGAAAGAATGGCGCATTTGCGCACCTCCTCGATAGCCACGCCGTCATACAGGTCTTTCAGGGTGAGCTTCAGTATTTTTTCGACATCCACGGCAGAGCCCAATCCTACGCAGGCCGCCTTGATTTTCGCTGCCAATCCGTCCACATCCAGCGGACGGATTGCATCCCCATCCCTCACATTCAAAACATGCGCGGGTTCAGCGTCTTTCTTGCTCCTTGATCGCTCCTGCGTGCGTTGCTCACGGTACAGCACATAGGAACGCGCCACGTCGTGCTCGCCCGATCGCATCAGCGACAACTCGACTTGATCCTGAATATCCTCGATATGCAAGGTTCCGCCGTGCGGCTGGCGTCGGATCAGGGCATTCACCACATTCGCGGTCAATTGCTCTACCAGTTCACGAATACGTGCCGATGCCGCCCCCTGTCCGCCATTGACGGCCAAGAATGCCTTCGTCACAGCGATGGATATCTTGCCTGGTTCAAATGCGACCACGGAACCATTACGTCGGATAACTTTGTATTGGTCGAGGGGCAAACTACCGGAGGAAGCAACTGACGCTGAATCTTGATGTGCGAGCATGGACGGAACAGATGTGGAAACATTATTTGAAGCAATCAGCATACAACTCCCCTTGTGTGCTTGAGCCGGAACCAGTTAAAGAAGCCGAATCCCGCCAGAAAACAAAAAAACCACTACATCTAGTGGTACAACGTATGAATTTCTACTAATTCTAGTGCATCACTAAATTTATGCAAGAAGAATTTCGGCCTATATCTTTATTTGCGCCGGCCGTGTCATTTTTATTCTTTTTTTAGCAAAGCATCCCTGATGCGCGGGTCATTTATGTCGTTGCGAAAAGCAATCCCACTTGAAAAAAGGGCCGGGGTCCGTCTTGCGGCCCGGCGCAATGTCTGAATGGCCGACGATATCGACGATGGGATATATGCGCCTGAGGCGTCGAACCATGCGCACCAATGCGCGGTATTGTTGTTCGGTGTAAGGTTCAAAGTCGCTTCCCTCCAGTTCAATGCCGATGGAAAAGTCATTGCAGCGCGAGCGGCCTCGCCAAACCGAGACGCCCGCGTGCCACGCGCGTTTATTACAGGGAACGAACTGCAGAATCTGGCCGTCACGGCGTACCAAAAAGTGGGAAGACACCCTGACACCCCGAAGCTGCTCATAATAGGGATGCGCGGAATGATCCAGCGTATTGGTGAAAAATCGACTGATCGCATCCCCGCCATATTGATTGGGCGGCAAACTGATATTGTGGATGACCAAGAGATCGATACGGGTCAGAGGCGGGCGGGCATCATGATTTGGCGATGCCACTCGTCTCACGCCGCTCAGCCATCCCTGCGAGTCCGGCTTCAATCGATGTTGTCCTTATCTGTGATAGACAGGCGCTCCATGCGATAACGCAACGCACGAAACGTCACGCCCAGTATCTTGGCCGCGGCGGTGCGGTTGAAGTGGGTTTGATGAAGCGCCTCCAGAATGGCATCACGCTCGATCCTGTCCAGGTAATCGGCCAGCGGAAATTTGCCGGCGCCTCCCATTTTGGGCTCACCCTGCCCCGATGGCAGTGGCATCAACTGCAAATCATCGGGCACTATGACGTTTTCCTGGCACAGCGCCAACGCCCGCTCGATGATGTTTTCGAGTTCCCTCACATTGCCCGGGAAATCGTACCTTTCCAGTTCGCGCAAGGCCGCTGCGGAGAATTCCGCTGTCGAGCTTCCCCGAAGGCGCTCCAAAATCTGGCTGGCCATTGGCGGTATATCTTCGCGCATTTCCCGCAGTGACGGCATATGCAACGAAATGACGTTCAGACGGTAATAGAGATCTTGCCGAAACCTGCCTTGTTGCACGCAAGCGGCCAAATCATGATGAGTGGCGCTGAGAATACGCACATCCACGGGCTCTTCCTGCGTCGAGCCGACGCGGCGTACCCTTCTTTCCTGAATAGCCCGAAGCAGCTTGACTTGCATGGTCATTGGCAGGTCAGCCACCTCGTCCAGCAGCAGGGTCCCCTGATTGGCCGCCTGAAAAAATCCCTCCCTGTCCTTTTCCGCGCCCGTGAATGCCCCCTTGCGGTAACCAAAGAATTCGCTCTCCATCAGGCTCTCGGGAATTGCGCCGCAATTTACCGCAATGAAGGGCTGTTCGCGCCGTGAACTCTTGTCCACGATCAGCCTGGCGGCCAGCTCCTTGCAGCTGCCGGACTCACCGCTGATATGCACCGGGGCCTGGCTGCGCGCCACACGATTGATCAATTCGCGAACCTGCGCCATGGCGGGCGAATTTCCCAACAGTACGCTCGTTCCGACCCTTTCAAACTCACTTGGCCCAGGCAATCTGAGCGCCGACGCGACCAGCGTACGCAATTGATCCAGAGCCACCGGCTTGGACAAATAATCGAACGCCCCGGCCTTGAGGACCGCCACCGCATTTTCCAGATTGCCATGGGCAGTAATCACCGCCACCGGCACGTCCAGACCGCGTTCGGCAATATGCCGCACCACCTCGAGTCCCTCACCGTCCGGCATGCGCATGTCGGTCAGGCACAAGTCGAAACTTTCCGAGTCCAGACATTCCTTGGCCTGCTTCACCCCGCTTGCGCGGACGACCTCCAAGCCCATGCGCACCAGCGTGAGCTCCAACAACTCCAGGATGTCTACCTCGTCGTCGACAATCAGCACGCGCGGGATCGCTTTCGCCTTAAGACTCATCGTTACTCCTGAAAATGATGCGGAAG
>JAJXZK010000351.1 GCA_021780095.1 Acidobacteriota bacterium
ATTGCGCAGCAAACCGGTTCTGTCGATTGGTTGGTTCAGGGCACGTTGTATCCCGATGTGATCGAGTCGTCTTCCGTGAAGGGACCGTCGCAGACCATCAAGAGTCATCACAACGTCGGTGGCCTGCCGGAGACGATGAAGTTGAAATTGATTGAGCCCTTGCGCGACCTGTTCAAAGATGAGGTGCGCCGCATTGGCCGCGACCTGGGCATGCCGGAAGATATTCTGCAGCGACAGCCATTCCCAGGGCCTGGGCTCGCCGTTCGCATTGTTGGCGAGGTCACCGCTGAACGCGTCGTCATTCTGCAGGAAGCCGACGAAATTGTCGTCGATGAAATCAAGGCGGCGGGACTCTACCGCGAAATCTGGCAATCCTTCGCCGTGTTGCTGCCGGTACGGAGTGTGGGAGTGATGGGCGACCAGCGCACCTATGCCAATACCTGCGCGATCCGCGCTGTCACATCAGAAGATGGCATGACCGCCGACTGGGTTCCGCTACCGTACGAAGTCTTGAAACGCATGTCCAGCCGTATTGTGAATGAGGTAAAGGGAATCAATCGCGTGGTCTACGACATTACATCCAAGCCGCCCGGTACCATCGAGTGGGAGTAGTCGAATGGAGCATTTTCAGCTGCCAGAACACTGGAACCAGATGTACTCCACTCGGCAGGAACAGGAACTCAGCTGGTTCGAGGAGACTCCGGCCATTTCCCTGGAACTTCTGTTGACGCCGCGACTGGACATCCAGGCTCCGGTCCTGGATGTTGGCGGCGGTACCTCTCGGCTGGTGGATGCCTTGTTAGATCGCGGCTTTACTCGACCGGCCGTGCTCGACATTTCAACAGCCGCACTTGAAGAATCAAAAAGGCGTTTAGCGACTCGCGCCTCGCAAGTGCGATGGATTGCCGCCGATATCACTACGTGGGAACCGGATGGCCAATACAGCGCCTGGCATGATCGCGCCGTGTTCCATTTTTTGACAACCGAAGAGCAGCGACTCGCCTACCGCGCTGCACTGAAATATGCCGTGGCTCCTGGCGGCACTGTGGTCATTGGCACGTTCGCGCTCGACGGGCCGGAACGTTGCAGCGGCTTACCCGTCCAACGCTACTCGCCTGAAACTCTGGCTGCGGAACTGGGTCCAGCCTTTGCGTGCACAGCCGTCCGTTGCATCGATCATGCAACACCCGCGGGCAAGGTACAGCGTTTTCAGTTCAGCCGCTTCGATCGCAAATAGAGCGCCTCATTTCGCTGTCCGGCTGGGTGCAGGTCAGCAGCGCAACGCTTCAACGGACAGCGGCCTTGAAAAGCTTTACAAGCATTTCCCGGTTTCGCTTTAGAGCTCTGAGGCAGACTCCCGCTCCGCCTCGCGCAAATCGACGGCTTCCAACTCATCCTCGTCGCTCACGTAGGGCAGTCCCGCCAGGTCTTCTTCAATTAAAAGAAATTTGCGAATGTAGCGGAGTGGATCTTCTGCAATCGCCATTTCCTTCAGGTGGTATCGCCAGGCGTCTGCGATCACCGATCGACGGATGTGACCCTTGCGCTCCACAACGCGAGTCGTTCCGTCTTTTGAAACCCTGGTAAAAGTGCTGGTTGGGACAATAAATGTCATCTTGCTGCCTGGTCGCCAGAATGATTCAGCAAACTCATGCGCGAACAACAGCGCGTAGTACCGCCGATTTTCCGATAGGATCTTCACGGAATCCAGAAAGCTGTTCCATGGCAATCCCAGGCGCAACGTGTACCACCTGCGAAATTCGAAACCGTTCGACTTGGCTTGACGAATCAAGGCACGTAACAGTTCGGCGCGGGTCATCGGCTACAGAGTAGAACATAACTGAGAGCGCGGGAAGATGAAAATAAAGGATCGGACGTCACTTGCGTCACCTCGCAACTTGGGCTGAAACTGATACTGTTCGTCCAATCCATATGCCCCAGGTTCCTCGAACGCAGGCCCGTAAAATCATCATCCATAATTCCGATTCCTCAGCTTCCTCCCATACGCTGCGGCGCTGGCAGCAACGTGGTTCAGTGCGGCTTGGTGTTTGTGCGCTCATTCTTTTGCTGTCGACTGTCGCCTTACGGACGTTTGCAGCGGTCAAAGCTCCCAATGGCGCCGATACAAATCCTCTGAATCTTGAGCCGGATGTTCAGGCCGCCTACCAACACTTCTACGATCTTGATTACGCCAGCGCGCAAACTCTATTCGACAAAATTGCCGCCCAACATCCCATCGATCCCATGGCGGTCGACTATGTGCTGAACAATGCCGTATTTCGCGAACTCTATCGGCTGGATCTGCTAGACACCACGCTCTATGTGGAGGAGGGATTTTTGTCCGGCAAGCATCCAGTAGTCGAAGACGTGCGCGCCACCCGCCGGATTCAGGCTTTGTATCAGCACGCGGTTGATTTAAGCAATCGCCGTTTAGCCGCCAATCCCAACGACGCCGACGCGCTGTTTGCGCGAGGCTTTGCGACCAGTCTCGAGACTCTTTACATCGGCATGGTGGAGAAGAAATATGTCACCGCGCTGCACATGGCCTCGGCCTCGCGTAAAGACGACGATGCCGTTCTGAAACTCGACCCCAGGTATGTGGACTGCTACTTGATTGTCGGCGTACACGATTACGTGATGGGAAGCCTCGCGTTGCCGTTGAAAGTTCTTGCGGGCCTGGTCGGTATCCACGGGTCGAAGTCAAAAGGTATTCGAGAACTGCACTGGGTGGGTCGAGATGGAATCATCAATTCCGTTTCCGCCCGAACCTCGCTCGCTATTTTTCTTCGGCGAGAGGCCCAGTATCCGAAGGCGCTCGAGGTGATCGAAGGCCTGACGCACCAATATCCGCACAACTTTCTTTTCGCCCTGGAAAAGGCCAATCTGCTGAAAGACTCCGGGCAGGGAATGCCCGCCATCGCCGCCTACCAGGCGATGCTGCAGCGCGCCACCGCACCGGGTGGCTACTATCCCGACCCGCATATGGAAATGGCGTTCTACGGCCTGGGCGAAGCGGCCCGTGGTCAGCGTCATATTCAGGAGGCGGCCAATGCCTATGAGAGTGCGACCACGCAACCGACTGCATCTCCCCTGATGAAGCGGCGGGCCCATCTGGCGGCGGGCGAGATGTTGGACCTGTTAGGGCAGCGCGCGCAGGCGAAACGGCAATATGATGCGGTCCTCGCGCTGGGCAAGGATTCCGATCAGGCCGAGCGCGCAAACAGGTACGAGGACTCCCCCTACCGCGGCAAATAGTTAGCGCGCATTGTCCGGATGGAACCATTCACCGATCCGCTGCGTATCTTCTTTAGCGGTGTGCAATCGGTCGGCTAATTCAAAGTGCGTGGACGATTGGCTGAGCGCAGCGAGTCGACGTTGTCTTGAATCGTGGTCTCTGCGTAGCTGGACCTTCATGCGGCTCGCCGCGGCGAGTTGCACCTCGCGATTTTGGTCGGGCTACAGTGGCGTAGAAGTGCTTTAATATCGCCCAGGGGGGTAGAGTTATGTTCTGTCATCAGTGTGGAAAGCCATTGCCGGCGGCGGCGAGTTTCTGTCCAAGTTGCGGGGCGCCCGCCAACAGTTCCGTTTTTGCGGCCTCGCCGTTGCGCACGATGTACCGGCCTCAGGGCCAACGAATGATGGCCGGCGTCTGTGCGGCGTTTGCGCTGCGCTACCGCTGGGATCTGACAGCCACGCGCATTATCACCGTGTTGCTGGGCGTGCTGATTTTTCCAGTCATGGAAATCGCCTACGTGGTGGCATGGATGTTGATTCCGGAAGAGGTTCCAGTGGGAATGCAGGCGCCGTTTGTGCCGCCTCCGCCTCCGCCACCGGCGCCCCCGTCAAATCCACAAACAACGCTGTAGCCGGCGCGCATCTCGTGCCCGTGTCTCGTTGAAATTACAATTTCAACCCTGCGGGGGCTGCGATTGTTAGGGAGGGTCATGGATCGGATTGAATAACATCTTTCCGGGGAACCCAGGAGTGGCCTTTGCGCGAGACAACAAGAGCTCCCGGCGACCCAGCGAATAAAATTCCATCCGGCGTCTGGGTACTCGGCTTCGTCAGCATGTTTATGGACACTTCTTCGGAAATGATCCATAGCCTGCTGCCGATGTTTCTGATGACGACACTCGGCGCCAGTGCCTTCGCGGTTGGCTTGATTGAAGGGCTAGCCGAGTCCTCCGCATTATTCGTCAAAATGCTGTCAGGCGCCTGGAGCGACTACCTTGGCAAGCGCAAGGGACTGGCGCTTGCCGGGTACGCCCTGGG
>JAJXZK010000243.1 GCA_021780095.1 Acidobacteriota bacterium
CACAGGCGCGGATGATTCTCCTTTGGAGTTAGATCCAGCACTCCGGATAGTGGTATGGACTCAGCCATGACGTGCGCCTTTCATTTCTCAGCTTACTTCAGTGTCATCAGATAGGACGTGATCGATGCAATGTCCGTATCGCTCAACTTCATCGCCGGCATCAGAGAGCCGGGCTTGTAAACGTCGGGATCCTTGATCCAACCTTCCAGGTTCGTGCGCGTATTCGGCAGCGCTCCGGAGGCAATGGTGTCGCGGCTCATCAGGTGGGTCAGATCGGGCCCGAAGCGGCCATTCGCCACCGTGCCGCGAATAGTGTGGCAGTTGATGCAGGCATTCTGCTCAAACACGGCCCGTCCAGCCGCGACGCTGGGATCGTTGACGGCATCTTTCTGCTGATTCTCGATCCACTTCTGAAAATCTTCAGGCGTCTGCGCGTACACCCGGATCAACATTCTGGCGTGTTCCGCGCCGCAGAACTGGGCGCACTGGCCCAGGAATACTCCGGTGGCCTCCGGCTGGATCCACATCTGATTGACTTGCCCGGCCATCAGGTCGGTCTTGCCAGCCAACCTTGGCACCCAGAAGCTGTGGTCCACATCCGCGGTCACCAACTTCATGAAGGTCGGCATGGGTTGCTTTGGATCTTCGCTGACCGGAACATGCAACTCATTCGCGGTAACGAAGTTGTATTTCGGATACGTGAACTCCCACCACCACTGGTGACCGGTGACGGTCACGTCCAGGGCAGTTTTCGGATGGGGAGCGTTCTGGACGCTGAAGATGATTCGCACAGTGGAAAGGAACAGCACGACGACAATCAGGATTGGAATCACGGTCCATGCCAGCTCAATCTGATTGCTGCCGTAAATCTGGGGCGGCTCACTGTTGTCATCGCCGGGGCGATGGCGGTACCGGATTATGACGTGAAGCAATAAGCCGGCCACGGTGACAAAGATTGCGCCAGTAATGATCAGCACAAAGATGGAGAGGCGGAAAATATCGTGTGCAGGGAGGGACTGGGGCGAAAAAATATTCGTGGACGAAGTGAACAGCCTCTCAAACAAGCCTTCCCTTCCGCCGGAGCCGGTACTCATCGCCAGAACTCGAGCATGGAAGGATGAACGACCGTGCGTTGCGGCCAGTAAAAATCCCGGTCGCACGGCATTCAAACTAGGCAGCCTCAATGGATCACTCCTGCAAAACAGAACTACGGTGTGGGTGGAACAGAAAGATTGTCCAAGCAAGCAGATTGCTGGAATCCGTACGGAGCACTAACACTCCAGTATGACATTGTTCTCCCGCCTAGCAGTTGCATCGATAGGATTGCCCGAGGAAATTTGATGGCATTTACATTTCGGGCGAGGGGCGTCACTTACTGGCGAATGCGTGGATTCGCGAAGATATAGAGAGCATCCGTAAGCAGGTTGACCAGGACATAGGTAAGCCCGATGGCAAGAATGCAGCCCTGCACCAGCGGATAATCGCGATTGGAAATCGCAGAAATGGTGAGTCTGCCAATCCCCGGCCAGGAGAAGATGGTTTCGGTCACGATGGCGCCAGCCAGCAGAACTCCAAATTGCAGACCAATTACGGTCAACAATGGAATCATCGCATTGGGCAGCGCGTGACGATAGACGACCGCGCGTTCCGAAAGACCTTTGGCGCGGGCCGTACGGATGTAATCCTGCCCAAGTTCTTCCAACATGGAGGTGCGCACCATTCGGGTCAAAATTGCGGCCAGCGCCGACCCCATGGTAAGCGTGGGCAATACAAAATTGCGCCACGACCCGGTCCCGGAAACCGGCAGCCATCCCAATAGAATTCCGAAGACAAGAATCAAAATCGGTCCGAGGGTAAAGCTTGGAAACGAGACGCCAAACAAGCTAATCACACCCAGACTCTGGTCCTGCCATTTCGATCGATGTCGCGCCGACGCGATGCCCGCTGGGAACGACAGCAAAATGGCCAGCAAAATGGCCGGAATCGCAAGCTCCAGCGTGTAGGGGTATCGCGACACGATCAACTCGGTCACCGGCCGATTGAAGCGAAGCGATTGGCCCAAGTTGCCGTGCAGCACGCCATTCCAATAGCGGACATATTGCGTGCCCAGCGGAACATCTAGACCATAGGCGTGACGCAACGCGCCGATATCGGACGCTGTCGCTCCCTCTCCCAACATTTGTTCGACCGGATCGCCGGGAACAAGGTGGATCAGAAAGAAAATAAGCGACACCACAATCCAGAGCACAGGCAGCACCAGCAACAGGCGCTTTACAACGGTTCTCCAGGCCGTCATCATGCGGAACCCTTCCCGTCATTGTTCTCGCCGCGATGTTCTGCTTGGATGGAGGGTTCCGTAACGCTGGAAGCATCGGGTGAAGTTTCGCGCTCGTCAAAAAGTGCGGGCTGCGTTTTTCGGCCAGCGAATTGATCCTGGTCCGGGTTGGGTACAAGGACTGGCTCCACACGGACGCGAGTAATCCGGCGATCTTCCATGGAGGCCACGGTAAATCTCCGCCCGTCATGGACGAATGAATCGCCTACCTTGGGAATCTTCTGCATGTGAACCAGCAAAAATCCCGCCAGCGTTTCCACGCCCCCGTCGTGGGGCAAATCCCAGCCCAACTGTATTTCCAGGTCCAGTAACGTGACGTTGCCGTGGAACACTAGAGTTCCGGAGGCCAACTTTTGCATGGAACTGTCACGTACGTCGAACTCATCTTCCATTTCTCCGACGATCTGCTCCAGTGCGTCTTCGACCGTCACCAATCCGGTGATTGAACCGAACTCATCGACCACAATCGCCAGATGCCTTCTGCGCTTTTGAAATTCCGTCAGAAGATCGGAAACCACCTTGGTGTCCGGCACGATGATGACATCGTGCATCAACTGGCCAATCTGCATGTCGCCTTCGCCGCTCCGAACCGGATTTTCGGGGGGCGTCGCCTGCATGATCGCGCGGAAATGCATGAATCGCGCCATATCCTTCGCATACACAACGCCGATGATGTGCTCGGGACCGCGCACGGGATCGTACACCGGAATGCGCGAGCGTTGCACCTGCGTGACGCGGGCATTGGCTTCTGCAATGGGAAGGTTGGAGGGCAGCGAAAAAATTTTCTGGCGCGGCGTCATGATCTCCCGCACGGTGATCGTATCCAGATCGAGCACGCGATGAATGATCACTTCCTGCTTTTCCGGCAGCAGCCCCATGCGCCGGGTCGCGGTGGTAATCAGCTTTAACTCCTCTGGCGAATGGACGCTGCCCTCGGGCGCGCGAGACAGTCGAAACAGACGCAGCACCACCTCCGCCGACGCATTCATCAGCCGGACCAGCGGCCGCGTGAGGCGCATGAATACGTGAATCGGACCGGCAATGGCCAACGCCATTTTTTCGCCCTGCCGCAGTGCCAGCGATTTGGGCACCAGTTCGCCGAAAATGACCTCCAGATAGGTGATCAGGCTGAAAGCCAGGATGGCGGAGACCAGGCCGCCGTAAAATCTGGCATGCGGCAGCAGGGAGAGCCACGGCACCAGAAAACGCGCCACAAAGGGCTCACCCAGCCAGCCCAGGGTGAGGCTCGCCAACGTGACTCCCAGCTGTACCGCAGGTAAAAGCTCATTCAGGTTCGCCTGCAAATCGGCGACAATTCGAGCACCGGTGCGCCGTTGTTCAATCAGTTGTTGCACGCGAGTTCGCCGCAACGACACCATGGCAAACTCAGCGGCAACGAAGAATCCGTTGGCCAAAATCAGCGCCACGATCGCGGCGGCTCGAAATAGAGGCAAACTAGGCATTCGCCTCCGAGTCTAAAGCAAATCAGGAGTATCGGGTGCTGACGCGACGCGTTAAAGGAGTGAGAATGCAGTCGAAATCGCGGGTCAGTCGCCGCAAATTGCAGGGAATTTCTGGGCCCCCGAGCTGGTAACCATCTCGCCTCTGGGAGTTGGTTTCCGGGGAACCCTCCATCGGGAATTTCTCGAAACTTTGCCGTTGCGGTAGTACATTCTCATTAACTTCACGTTCCGTCGGAGGACTCCCCCATGATTGCTCCACGCCTTTCTACGGCTTTTTTCGCCCTGCTGTTCATCTCTACCGTTTGCTATGCGGCGGAGCCTGAATTTAGTCGCTCCCTGACCGTCAATGGAAATCTCACATTCAGCGTCTGCAGCACCTCCGGTTCGATCCACGTAGCAGGGGTCGATGGCAACAAAGTTCAAATTGCGGCCCAATTGCATAAGAGCAGCTGGCATAACACTGGCACCTCCGGGGACATGAAAGATATTGCTGCGAATCCCCCCATCCACCAGACGGGCAACGTCATCAAGGTCGGCGACCCCGATACTTGTGGCGGCACCAAAGCGCACGACATCGACATCGACTATGAGATTACGATCCCCAAAAGCTCCACAGTCGAAGCCGTGACCGGACCGGGCAACGTCCACGTGGAAAATATTGGTGGGTTCGTTCATGCGGCTGCCGGCGGCGGTAACATCGCAGCCACAAACATCGGACCAGATTCCAAATTGGCCACTCGCGCCGGCACCATCGATATTACGGGGGCCCATGGCGACCTGATGGCCGCCACTGGATCGGGAAATCTGACAGTTGGTGACTCGACCGTGACCGAAGCCCGCCTGCACACAGGCTCAGGGAACATAACGACCACGAATCTTCACGGCGGCATGCGGGTCAACTCCGGAACCGGCAATCTAACGATCGGCGGCCTACCCAGCGCTGACTGGAAGCTTGAGACCGGGTCGGGAAACATTCAAATTCACATTGACCCGACCGCCAAGTTCCTGCTGGACGTGGAGACGGGTTCCGGCACCATCGATTCGAATTTCCCCGCCCCACTCTCCGGCCACATCACCAACGGCGTCCTGAAGGGACCTGTCAATGGCGGAGGCCCAACGGTCCAGGTGTATACGGGTTCCGGAAACATCACGTTCAATTAGGGCGTGTCAACGCTACTGGAGAACCCGGACTTTCGTCCGGGTCTCCCCGCAACCTCACCGATGAAGCCCTTGCGGCTCCGAATCATTTTTGCCGTGTAATTTCGCATACAGTAGAAATAGAAATATGGTTCCCGAGCCCCGCAACCTTCCTGCCGAGCCCTTTCGACTGATTGTATTTGACCTGGATGGAACGCTGATCGATTCGCGCGCCGACCTGACCCACTCCGTGAACGCGATGCTGCGGTACCTTCGTCGCCCTGAATTGCCAGAGGACGTCATCGCCAGCTACATCGGCAACGGGGTGGCGATGCTGGTTCGGCGAGCCCTGGGAGATCCAACCGATCCCGCGTTGCTGGACGATGCCGTGGCCTATTTCCTCGCCTACTATCGCGAGCACAAACTGGACAACACCTACGTTTATCCGGGAATGTTGCCCTTGTTGGATGCGTTGCGCAATCACCCCCAACGTCCCTTGATGGCGGTGTTGACCAACAAGCCGGTGGGACCGTCGAAGGCGATCTGTGAAGCGCTGGGCTTAGCGGAAGGCATGTTTCGCATCTACGGAGGCGACAGTTTTGCCACGAAGAAGCCGGACGCACTGGGTTTGCAGACTCTTCTTCGCGAAGCCGATGTCGAGCCCCATCAGGCGGTCATGGTTGGGGACTCCGACGTGGATGTGCTGGTGGCGAAGAACGCCGGGACATTTTCGATTGGCTGCAGTTTTGGTCTGTCGCCGCACACGCTGGAGATTGTGCCGCCGAACCTTCTGGTGGATGCACCGCTGGACTTGCTTCCGCTGCTGGCGAGATAATTCGCTTCTTTAATTTCCGCTTAGAAATCCTGCCGGCTCCCGAGGACGCGCTCGGGTGGGACAGCGTACACCACCGTCTGGATACCGTCGCCGCGATACGCCTTCAAATACATGCAATATTCCGGGCAAAGCGTGCGAATCAACAACGGCAGGCGCCAGATATCTTCCTGGAAGTGGTAGACGCAAATCGCAAGGATCGGTCGATCGCGCTGAATCACCTGCCCCGCGCCGATCAGGGCATCGTACTCACCGCCCTCAATATCCATTTTGATCATGCTCACGCGCTTCGTGGCGAACATCACATCGATGGGCACCATGTCGATGAGAATTCTCCCCTCATCGGAAACCTTGGAATCCACGCCGCCAGTATCGTCAAAGCGGACCGTGCCGCGGCGGGCGCCGACAGCACACTGGTGCAGGCGAATTCGATTTGCGAACTCAGGCCGGAGCGTGGAGACAAAATCTGCCAATCGGGCAAAGGAGTGGGTGTCAGCCTCAACGGCCTCAATCCTGCCGAATTGAATGTGATTGTCAATCAGATTGCGGATGGTGTCGCCGTCATAGGCGCCGCAGTCCAGAAAGACGTCTTCCGGACCGAGTTGGAAGACGCCGGGCAGAACGTAGGACTCTTCCACCTCAGGCGCGGACAGTCCGGACGGGTCCCCAAACGCGCGAAGCTGAATTTGGGCAGCATACTCCGCAGTGGATTCTTCGTCCGCCCACAGCCTGGCGGCGCGTGCCACGTCTTCTGCGTGCGCATACAGGTTGTGAGGAAGATGGTAGAGAAGGAAGGGTGGAAATTTGTCTGGAAATCGCCAGGCAATCGGTTCGCTGCTCGAAATATGTGCGCAACCCAGACGCAGCAACTGGTCGAATGTTTCCCGGTACCAGTGATTTTCATTGCGAATCGCGATGAAGAACACGGCATCCTCACCGAACAGTTCTGCCGCATCTTCGGGCGAGAGGATGGGAATGCCATCCACAAATTTCCCCCACAGCACCGGGTTGTTGTCTGCAAACGAGAGAGGATGGACGCCCATGCTGGCCAGGGCTGACAGCGCTCGTTGTCCCATGGTGCCGGCGCCGAAGATTATGCATCGGCGATTGCACTCCGCCAACAGGCGGTCGAGAACAGTGTTTTCCCGCAACCTGACCTCCGCGATGGATTCAGACGAGATCCGATGCAGAAGATCTTCCAAACTGACGGCAGAAAAACGTGCAAATGAAGCAACAGCAGAATGAGGAGACTCCATGATGTTCCATCACCTCTACAGCGTGCTATTTAGTTTTTAATCTTGCAGTGGTGTCACGATCATATTCGATAGAAACTCCTCTCTGTCAAGGAAAGGCCACAAATCTTCCAGCGGACGAGAAACGAAAGTACCGTCCGCCTTCTGCATGGAAGACAGCCGCGGCGCCCTGGTTTCGTCGGGAATGACATGAACGTCGCACAGAACGGGGCCCGGAGTGTCCAGAACGGCACGCACATCCCGGCGCAGATTTCGCTGGCCTGCAATCAGCGCGGACTTGATTCCGTAGGCCGCGGCGATCTTTGCAAGGTTGGGTACCGTAAGGCCAGTGCTCTCGTCGCAACCGATACTCTCCTGCCCAAAGTAATTCTTCTGCGATGCCCGGATGGACGCATAGCCATCGTTATTCAAAACAAAAAACTTGATCGGCAACTTCAGCCGCGCCACCGTCTCCAACTCCTGAATATTGAACTGGAAACCGCCGTCTCCATCGACGCAGATCGTCTGCCGACCGTCAGCCGCGAGGCAGACCGCTATCGACATTGGCAGGCCAAAGCCCATGCTGCCCAGTCCAGCGGTGTGGTAAATCCGTTGCCCGGTGCGAGTGGGACAGGCGAGCAAGAAAATCTCGATGCCGGCCCCGGAACTGCCGGAAACGAGTTGATCCCTGGCGTCCGTTTCAGTACCGATAATTTCCGCCAGATGATAAATGCTGACGCGCGTGTCTGGATTGCGATGCTCCTCGGTTACCACGGGATAGCGAGTCTTCCAGTCGGCGCACCGGGCATCCCAGGCAGAGCGGTCGCGGGGACGAATCGCCTCGCGCTGACGCAACATCTCTGTCAGGAACGCGCGCGCATCCGCTTGCACCGGCTGCTCAATATGCGGATGTAATTTTGCCAGCTCGGCGGCATCAATATCGACCACAACTTTGTGCGCTTCACGAGCCAGCTTGTCCGGTGCGTATCCGGTGATGGCGAAGTCCAGACGAACTCCCATGGCGAGAAGGAAATCGCAATTCTGCAGCGCGAAATTCGCTCCGCGAGCGGCGACCGAACCGGGACGGCCGACGTAGAGGGGCTCATCGCTCGGCACCAGGTCGGCAGCGCACCAGGTAGCCGCGATTGGAATATTCAACAGCTTCCGCAGCTCGTGAAATTCCTTCTCCGCGCGGGCCAGACGAATCCCATTTCCGGCAAACAGCAACGGACGTTCCGCTTTGTTCAGGGCGGCGATGGTCTGTCGCACTTGCTCGACTAAGTCCGGTGCGCTAGCGTCGCCAGATGCATCCTCCGCGGGATCGAAGCCCTTGAGCGCCGAAAGATCGTCCAGGGGAAACGCTTGCACATCGAGCGGCACATCAATCCACACCGGGCCGGGACGGCCCGTGCGCGCCAGATACACGGCCTTTTCCAGGTGATAGCGAATGCTGTACGGGTCGAGTACGGTGACGGCATATTTGGTAATCGGACGCACAATCGAAACGATGTCCACTTCCTGCACGCCCAGTTGGCGCATGCCGAGCAGCTTTCCTTCCGCGTCGAACATGCGATCCGGCCGCTTGACCTGGCCCGAGATAAACAGGACAGGGGTGGAGTCAAGCCATGCGCCGGCGACACCGGTCACGGCATTGGTGCCGCCCGGCCCCGTCGTCACCATGGCCACTCCAAGCGAGTTGGTAGCCTTGGCGTACGCCTCGGCGCAAATCGCGCTGGCTTGCTCATGCGAATTGCACACCGGCTCTAGCGCCTTGCAGCGCGAGAGCGATTCGTTCAGGTGCATCGCGCCGCCGCCAGTCACCAGGAAAACGTGCTTGACGCCTTGGTCCGCGACAAACTGGACGAGATAATCAGAAAGCTTCGGCATGGGATGTTTCACCTTTAGGGATTGGATCTCAGCTTGGGCGAGCGGCGAGGATGGCATCGATCAATTCGCGAACGGCGCCGTTGCCGCCGTTATTTTTAGCGATGAAGGTAGCAGTCGCAAGAACAGTGGGATGAGCATCTGCAGGAGCCGCGGACAGGCCGGCAATTTTTTGCGCGGCAATGTCGTTGATGTCATCTCCCATAAAACAAATCGCTGACAGGGGAAGCTGTTGCCTCCCGGCAAACGCACGCAAGGCTGTGGCTTTATCTCGGCAGCCTTTGGTGATGTCGGTGATTTGAAACTTCTCCGCAAATCGGTCGACCAGCGGGCTGTCCTCGCCGGAAATTAACGTAACAATGAGGCCCGCCTTACACGCGTTTGAGACGCCCATAATATCGGCGAAGCAGAAACGCTTCCATTCCTCGCCGTTCGGACCCCACCAGACTCCGCCATCTGTCAAAACGCCATCGACATCGAGAGCGATGGCACGAATCTCCCTCATCAAACTCCCGCTCCGACGCGACGCAGCTTCTTAATGATCGGGAGTTCGCGCTCATAGACGCGCTTCACGCCGTCGCCCATCGACTGCTCTACCAAGCGAATGTCGCGAATCAGGCGAGTGATTCCGTTCGGCTCCAGGGAGGCGGCCTGATCGCTGCCCCACATGGACCGATCCAGTGTGACGTGTCGCTCAACCGAACACGCACCCAGAACCGCTGCCGCAACGCTGGAAGCAATTCCGGTTTCATGGCCGGAGTAGCCGATCGGCAGGCCATATCGTTCTTTCATGGTCGGAATCGCGCGCAGGTTCAACTCTTCGTAATGCGCCGGATAGGTACTGCAGCTGTGCATTACGACCAGGTCTTTCTTGCCGAGCACGTCGAGTGCGTGGTCAATCTCCTGATAGGTGCTCATTCCCGTCGACAGAATAATTGGCTTTCCTTTGGAACGGGTGTGGCGCAGCAAGTGATCGTCTGTTAACGATGCGGAGGCAATCTTGAAGCAGGGCACATCAAACGCGGCAATCAAGTCCACGGACCCCTCATCCCAGCAGGAAACAAACCAGGGAATATTGACCGCTTTGCAATAGGCGTCGATTTCCGCGAAATCATCGGAGTCGAATTCGAGCGCTTCCTTCAAGTCTCCGTTGGTCGTGCCGAATGGGCTTTCGCGAGGACGAGCCAGTTCTTCCGCGGAATACACCACATCGATCGTTCGCTTTTGAAACTTGACGGCATCGCACCCCGCCGCGACGGCGACGCTGATCAATCGCTTGGCGATATCCAGATTGCCATTGTGATTAATGCCGATTTCTGCGATGACGTAGCAGGGCTGCCCGTCGCCAATGAGTTTTTTACCGATTTTTACCGCTCTTGATTCTTGCGTCATGCTTGCAACCCTCGTTTCCTGGTCGATGCCACGTCATCGCAACGGATAACGTGAACTCCTGTGCGTAGATGCCAAAGGACCCTATTCCCGATGCAGCGGAGTATACACTTTTATCGATGAAGAACCCTTTACACGCCGCGCCACCGGTATCCACTGCCGATCTGAATTACATTCTAGAAAACAATGCGACATTGTGGGAAGAATTGCGCGGACGTCGAATTTTTATTACCGGAGGAACCGGTTTCTTTGGATGCTGGCTGCTGGAGAGTTTCATTGCGGCCAACAACGCTTTTGAGTTGAAAGCGCAGGCAGTCGTTCTAACGCGTTCGGCGCGCAGATTCCGTGAGCGAGCTCCGCATCTTGCGGAAAATCCCGCGATCGAGCTGCTGGAAGGCGATGTGCGAACTTTTGCGTTCCCGCCAGGTGATTTCCCTTTTGTGATTCATGCGGCCACGGAAGCTGTTCGCACCAGCTCTGCCAATCCCCTGGCGACCGACCCTTCCACCGAACTGCTGTCGACCATCCTGGAGGGTACGAGGCGATGCCTGGAGTTCGCAGAGTCGCATGGAACGACCAAATTTTTGCTGACAAGTTCCGGCGCCGTTTATGGTCGTCAACCTTCAGATATGACCCATATTCCCGAGAGTTATCACGGCGCCCCGGACCTGCTGCATTCCAGTTCTGTGTATGGAGAAGGCAAGCGGATCGCCGAAATGCTGTGCAGTCTTACGGCGGCACGCACGCAGATGGAATGCAAGATTGCGCGATGTTTTGCATTTGTCGGCCCGCACCTCCCGTTGAACGCTCATTTTGCCATCGGAAATTTCATTCGCGATGCCATGCGCGGCGGCCCCATTGTGATTCAAGGCGACGGAACGCCCCGGCGATCCTACATGTATGCGGCTGACTTGGCACTGTGGTTGTGGACGATCTTATTTCGGGCTGATTCGTCGCGGGCCTTCAATGTCGGGTCGGAAAGAGACTTGAGCATTCGCGAGGTGGCCGAAACGGTCGCACATACCCTGGGTCCCGGGATTGAGATTCGGATCGAGCGCACTCCCGGCCCTGGTGTGCCGGTCCATCGATACGTTCCGTCGGTGCAGGCGGCCAAACAAAGCCTCAATCTGACAGATGGAATTCCGCTTGTCGATGCCATCCGCCGCACCGCGGCGTGGTACAGGTAAACCTTGCCGAGGTGTTTCGATGCGAATTAAGCCGCTCTTTCTGGTGATTCTTGGATACCTGCTGACGACCGTGTCTCTCGGGGCGCAATCGTTTTCCGCCCAGGATATCGCGCAGTTAAAGACGTTCTACGAGTCTGGGCTCCATCGCAATGGAATTGTCGGCAGCAGCCTGATTCTTCTCCACAATAACCAGATCGTATTTCAAGATATGTATGGACGGCAGAATCTATCGCCAGCAGAGCTCGTCGATCAACACACGACATACCACTGGGCGTCGATTACCAAAACGTTTACCGGTGTCGCCATCATGCAACTGCGCGATCACGGGCTTCTGTCGCTCGATGATCCGCTTATCAAATACATCCCCGAGCTCTCCGTGGTTCATGATCCGTACGGTCCAGTCTCCGCCATCACGATTCGGGAAGCGATGTCGCATTCCAGCGGATTCCGCGATCCCACCTGGCCCTGGCGTGACCAACCCTGGCAGCCCTTCGAACCTACAAAGTGGTCTCAGATCGTCGCCATGCTGCCGTACACCAGCATTCACTTCGCGCCCGGCTCCCGCTTTGGTTACTCCAATCTGGCAGTCGTCTTCCTTGGCGAAATTATTGAGCGTCTTTCGGGAGATCCCTACGAGGTTTACATGGATAAAAATGTCCTTGGGCCGCTGGGAATGTATCACTCGTATTTCGATCGCAGCCCGTATACGTTGCAGCAATATCGCTCCCACAGCTATGACATTCTCAACGGTAAGCTGACGGAAGATCCATTTGATTTTGATACGGGAATTACGCGATCGAATGGTGGCCTGAACGCTCCTGTTCCAGACATGCTGAAGTATCTGAATTTTCTGCTCGGAGATGCGGAACATCAGGCCGAATACAATGCCATCCTGAAGCGATCCTCGCTGGAAGAGATGTGGAAGCCAATCGTGCCGATTATTCCCGATGCTGATTTTCCTTCACGCGCCGGAGCCCATGACTCGATGGGGGGAAGTTTTGATGTGCATACCGATGGCAAGCTACGCCTGGTGGGGAAAGCCGGGTGGCAGAACGGCTTTCGCAGTCATTTCTATCTCGACCCCGCTTCGAAAAGCGCGTACATCGTGGTCTACAACACTGACGCGCAGGATGCCGCGCAGAACACGCGCGATTTTGATTTCCAGCTGCGCGACTACCTGATCGACCACTTCTTCAGCGCAGAAAAATGATCGTTATTTTTTTGGAATTTCGCGGGTCGCTGGTACACTAGCAACGATAGGCCGCGTGGGGCTATAGCTCAGTTTGGGAGAGCGCGCCGTTCGCAATGGCGAGGTCGTCGGTTCGATCCCGACTAGCTCCACCAGAAGATCCACCACGAATTTTCGGCAATCACAAGGGCCCGCCTGATCGCGGGCTTTTCCATTTGCTGAAAAACCTGAAGCGCGCGCCTAACCTGCGATGAATTCGGCGGCGTGCGGTTCTTTCGTGGCGGCCAGCGGCTTGCACGATTCGCGTTTGATCAGTTGGGTTGGAATGGTCACCACTTGCGGAGCCAGGTTGGGCTGGGAGATACGGGTCAGCACCTGCTTGACCATCTGCTGACCCAACTGTTCTGGGAATTCGCGCGTCGTCGTCAACCCGGGATAAAGCCAGGTGCTCGCCGTATCGTCGCAGCCTGCGACGCTTACGTCGTCGGGAACTTTCAGATTGCTGTCGCGCAGCCCTTTGTAGACACCGTGCGCCGTCTGGTCATTGCCCGCCAGGATCGCCGTACATGGCTCGCCACGCGCCAGCAGCGACTTGGTGTTGATGTATCCCATCTCGGTTTCATCGTCGAACTCCAGTCCGCTCAGCTTGGGCTGCAATCCCGATGCCGCCATGGCGCGGCGGTACCCCTCATAGTGGCGCGCAAACCACGGCAGCCGCACGTTGCCGACAAACCAAATATCCCGATGTCCCAGGCCGAGCAGGTACTGCGTCATCTCCTGGCCGCCCTGAATATCGTCGGAATACACCATGTCGCCCTTCAAACTCTGCGGCTCTCCGATCACATTGTTTCCCAGCACGGAATACGCGATACCCTTATGGTCCAGCAGCTCCAGCAAATTCTCCGAGTTGGTCCCAGCCAACACCACCGCCCGCACCACGTCATGGCGCTGCACTACCTTCGGCAAATGCAGTTCCTTCCATGGAACATTCGGCGAGTAGTTGTACGAAAGAAACACCATGTCCCAGCCATTGGCGGCGCAGTAGGCTTCGGCCCCCAGAAGGATTCTGGAATGGAAGGCGTGCAGCATGGCGCGATTGCTCAGCAGAAAAGCCAGCGCCTTGGTCTTGTTGCGCTGCGACAGATCCACGTCCAGCTTGGCCGCCGCATTCAGCACCACTTCGCGAATCGCCGGATCGACGCGATTGTTCCCGTTCAACACGCGCGACACCGTAGCCACGCTGACGTTCGCTTCCGCCGCGATCTCCCGCAACCCAATCTTATTTTTCCTGGCGTCCATATTCTCTTTCATAACCACTCAGCACTTTGCGTCTAGCCTAATATCAGTCCCTATCTGCTGCTCCAAGAATACGTTATACTCACTTCCCAGGTTCCACAGTCGGGGGCTCCGGGGGTGCGCCCGGTCCCCAGACCTGCTGCAAAAACAAATATCTGTCGCGATGCTGGTCGGGATGCGCCTCGGAATTCGCCGACAAGTGCATCACCTGCCATTTTCCTGCCGGGTTGTAGCCAGGCCATTCCGGAAGGCCGGGACCGTTGGGATCGCCCGTCTTGGCGAAGTTTGTCCAGTAGGTCTGCATCAGATCGGACAGTTTGTAGTCCTCCGGTCTCCACTTCGCATGTTGCCGCGAATCCAGCGTACCAAAGACATATTCAATATCGTCGGAGTGAAACGCGCCGATCGCGGCCGGATGAAATGGATCGCCAGGCGAGCCCAGATCGAACCGATAGCGGTACACGGGAGCCTGCCCTGTTTTCACCTGGGCTTCCAACCACTGCCAGGTGGAGTAGGCAATAAAGGCATCGCCTGCAAAATCCTCAGATACCCGCAGCGCTTCAGCCTCGTCGCTGGCGGAGTATGCCTTGAGAAAATCTGACGCCTTTGCGCCGAATCTGGATGTGGCCATCGCATGCAGGCTTTCGGGAGTCGGCTTTACAGGTTGATCGAGCACTTCCCCACTGCCTTCATCTTTGTTCCAGCCGGCAAGCAACGGAACGTGCCCCTGACTTCCCGCCGCATAGACGGCAGGAACACTTTCAGGCAGAAATTCTCCATCCACGTTGGGCCAGAATATTCCATCGCTGTGAGAAGCTCTACTCGCCGCCTTCAACAGGTCGGCTGCGCTGACCGATCGCAGAAACTCGAGGCTGCTACTTTTGAAGGCGGATTCGGCAAAAGCCTGCCCGCGTTGTTCGCTCACCGGAAGCGACAGGAAGGTCAATCCCGGCCCAGTCAAAGCACCCCCGCTCTCGCCGATCGCTCCGGCAAACAATCCTTTCGAAAGGGGAGAAGCCATCTGAGCGCTGACGGAGATCGATCCCGCGGATTCACCAAAGATCGTGACCTTCGCAGGATCGCCGCCGAATGCCGCGATATTGCGCTGCACCCAGTCGAACGCAGCCACCTGGTCCATCAACCCATAATTACCGGCGGAATGTTTCCGCGACTCCGCGGCGAGACTGGGGAGCGCAAAAAACCCGAAGATTCCCAGCCGATAGTTCATGGAGACGACAATGACGCCCTTTCGAGCCAGGTGCTCGCCATCCTGCCGAGGTTCCGACGAACCTCCCGTCACAAATCCGCCGCCATGAATCCAGACCATCACAGGCAATGGAGCAGCAATCTTTCCTGCGGGCGTCCACACGTTCAGCGTAAGGCAGTCCTCGCTTGGGCCGGAATCACGAAACACCATGTCGGGGAAAAGATGAGTCTGCATACAACGCGGGCCAAAGCTGGTGGCGGAACGAATTCCGGACCATTTTGCCGCAGGTTGCGGTGGCTTCCAACGCAGCGGTCCCACGGGAGGCGCCGCGTACGGAATCCCCAAATAAGCCCGCACCTGCCCGTCGCTGCCGAAGATTCCCTGAACGCTTCCGCGGTCGGTGACAACCGTCAGTCCATCGTTGCCGCGCGCTGCAGGTGCAGATAGCAACACTGCGCAGGCACCCGCAGCAAAAAGCCTAATTCTGTTGAGTCGCCTCATTGTCTCCGACGTTCCTTTCGACCAATTCGAACCCAAGAGCGTACACCTTCCAACAATCCTGTCATGCATTCAAGAAACATTTCCATCATTTAAGAAAGATAGATTAGTATCACCTTGAAACCCCGCGGTTCCGTATCCAAGCGAATTCGATCGTTCGGAGAGACCTGAGCCGCCGGCAGGTCCTGCGGACGCTAGATTCGCGACTTCGTATTCAACTGTTGCAGACCTGCACTCGTGATGATAAAGCCCGCACCAGGTCGTTCCGTCAACCCGCCAGCCAGATTTTTCTACGGCTGGTGGATTGTCGGCGCCGCGTTTCTGAACCTGTTTTTTACTACCGGAGTAATTTACTACGGTTTCCCGGTCTTCTATCCCGCATTTGTCGCGTCCCTGGGATTTACACGGGCGCAGGTGACACAGGGATTTCTGCTAGGCGCGCTTTTCGTCGGACTTCCGTTTGGGCTGTTTGCCGGCACGCTGATCGATCGGGTCGGCGCTCGCCGCGTCATCCTGTCCGGAATCGGATTGATCGGCCTTCCGCTGATCTTGATGGGGTGGATGACACACTTCTGGCAGTATGAACTGCTATGCATCGCGGAAGTCATCGGATATGCGCTCGCTGGCCCGATTGCCAATCAGGTCCTGATTGCGCAGTGGTTTCGCGAGCGGCGTGGCCAGGCCATGGGGTATGCCTACCTGGGCCTAGGCCTGGGCGGTGTCGTCTCTCCGTTAGCCGCGAATTTTCTGATCCGAAGCTTTGGGTGGCGCACAGCTCTGGAGATTGCGGGGACTCTGATCCTGGCGGTGCTGTTTCCGGTGGGCTTGTGGGTGACACGCTCGACTCCCTCCGAGATGGGCTTGCTTCCGGATGGAGCGATTGCGGATGACCCGCGAGCGCAAGAGTCGCATACGGATGAGCGCGCTGGCAGCGTTGCGGCAGCGGTTCGCACGGCAGATTTCTGGCTGATTCTGGCTGGCGCGACGCTAATCTTAAGCTCCGTCAACGCGGTCATTCAACACTTCATCCTTTTTTTAAAAGATCAGGGCTATTTCATTCGAACAGCATCACATTTTCTCTCGGCACTGCTGGTTTCAAGCCTCGCTGGGCGGGTGCTGGTGGGGTATATTGCAGATCGATTCCGGAAGAAAAATACTATGGCGCTGTTTTACCTGGTGCTGGGCGCTTCCATTCCTCTGCTGTACTTCGCGCACAAGCCCATTGCGGCGTTCGCCTTCGCGATCACTTTTGGTTTCTCCATGGGCGCCGACTACATGCTGATTCCGCTGGTTACGGCGGACCGCTTCGGGCTGGCAGCCCTGGGAAAACTGCTGGCCCTGATCATCATGGGATACACCATTGGCCAGTGGGTCGCGCCCTGGATGGCCGGCAAAATCTTCGATACGTACCACAGCTATCGACTGGCGTGGGCCATCTTCACCGGTGCGGGCCTGCTGGGTGCGGCCGCCATTTAT
>JAJXZK010000120.1 GCA_021780095.1 Acidobacteriota bacterium
CGGCCTGGCGAGCGGGACGCAGATCTGGATCGTCGCGGGAGTGACCGACCTGCGGCGCGGTTTTGTGGGGCTCAGCGGGATGGTGCAGACGGCGCTGGAGCAGAATCCGTTTTCCGGGCACGTGTTTGTGTTTCGAGGCAAGCGCGGCGACCTGATTAAAGTTCTGTGGTGGGACGGTGACGGGCTGTGCTTGTTGGCCAAGCGGTTGGAGCGCGGGCGATTCATCTGGCCGCAGGCCACCAGTGGTACCGTGTCGCTCACCCCAGCGCAGCTCGCGATGTTACTGGAAGGGATCGATTGGCGGCGTCCGGTGCGCAGTTACGCGCCGCAGTTGGCGGTGTGAGCAAAATAATTTTAGTTTTCCTGCCCATTTTTATTTTGCTGTAACAAACGTTTGCTAGATTGGCGGCGATGGTTGCCGCTCCTCGCGTGCTCCCCGATCTCAATCAACTGGATCCCACTGCACTGAAAGCACTGATCCTGTCCCAGCACGAACAGTTGTTGTCGCGTGACAGCGAGATCGAGCATTTAAAGCTGCTGATCGCCAAACTCCGGCGGATGCAGTTCGGGCGTAAGTCGGAGAAGCTGGATCGTCAGATTGAGCAACTGGAGTTGCGGTTGGACGAGCTACAGGCGACGCAAGCGGAGAACACATCTGCCTCGCGCACATCGGCAGGAGTTGCGTCGGTTGCAAACGTCGCGGCGAAATCGGCACGAAAGCCGCTGCCCGAGCATCTGCCACGCGAAGTGCAAAAGTATCCGCCGAAGCAGCAAGCCTGTCCGGACTGTGGCGGCAAGCTGAAACCTCTGGGCGAAGACGTTTCGGAAATTCTGGAGTACGTACCGGCGCGATTCAAAGTGATCCGTCAGGTTCGACCGAAGCTGGCCTGCGCGTGCTGCGAGCGGATCGTGCAAGCCGAAGCACCGAGCCGTCCGATCGAGCGCGGCATGGCCGGACCGGGGCTGCTGGCGCATGTGCTGGTCTCGAAATATTGCGATCACTTGCCGTTGTATCGCCAGTCGGAGATTTATGCGCGGGAAGGCGTGGAGCTGGAACGCTCGACGCTGGCGGACTGGGTGGGCGGGACGAGCCAGTTGCTGGCGCCGCTGGTGGAGGCGCTGCGGCGGCACGTGCTGAGCGCGACGAAGCTGCACGCCGACGACACGCCAGTCCCGGTGCTGGCTCCAGGAAATGGGAAAACAAAAACCGGACGGCTCTGGACCTACGTGCGAGACGACCGTCCCGCGGGAGACGCAACACCCGCGGCGGTGTGGTTCGCCTACTCGCCGGATCGCAAGGGCGAGCATCCGCAAGCGCATCTCGGCAACTTCACGGGCACGCTGCAGGCGGATGGGTACGCGGGATTCGATGCGGTGTACGAAACCGGGCGCATTCAGGAAGCAGCCTGCTGGGCGCATGTACGCAGAAAGTTTTATGAACTGCACCTGGCGCATCGTTCCCCGGTTGCTGCCGAAGCGATGGAACGCATCGCCGCGCTGTATGGGATCGAAAAAGAAATTCGCGGCCACGCAGCGGGCGAGCGGCGCGAAGTCCGCGGGACCAGGGTGCGGCCTTTGCTGGACTCGCTGAAACAATGGCTGGAAGAGACGTTAGGAAAACTGTCGAGAAAATCTGACACGGCGCTGGCGGTTCGCTACGCGCTCTCACGTTGGGATGCGCTGCTGCGCTACTGCGACAATGGCCGCATCGAGATCGACAACAACGCCGCGGAGCGCTCCCTGCGCACCGTCGCTCTGGGCCGCAAGAACTACTTGTTCGCAGGCTCCGATGCGGGTGGCGAGCGCGCCGCCGCGATCTACAGCCTGATCGGCACCGCCAAACTCAACGGTCTCGACCCCGAAGCCTATCTCCGCCACGTGCTGTCCCGCATCGCCGATCATCCGATCAACCGCATTGAAGAACTCCTGCCGTGGAACTGCCCGCCGGAATCCGCGGCATCCATCAGCGCCGCCTGAATACCCCCGCTTCTTGTCAACACGGCCAGGTTCGGCTTTCAATTACCCACAAGTGGGGCATAGCGGGTAACTCCAGTCCGTGCTGTTGGTGATTTGGCACTTTGGCTTGAACTGGGGCTCCGGGAATGGGATGGGTGTGTGGTGAACTGCCGTTATGACGAAGCGGCAGGAGTTGCAACGCTCACGTAAGGTTGATCACGCCACTGCTTCCGAAACCGAGACTTGGATCGATCGCGAACTCGCCGGCAGCGAATTCCGAGACGTCCGACTCAACAAGCGCTTTCGAAAACTATTCGAGCAGCTCTCCGAGGGCACCGGCGAGAGCATTCCGTTGGTTTGCCAGGACTGGGCAAACACAAAAGCAGCGTACCGTTTTCTCTCCAACCCGCGCGTCAGCGAAGGAGACATTTTGGCGGGGCACTTTCAATCCACGCGGGATCGGTTTGCCGCAACTGATGCCACCGTTTTGATCCTTCACGACACGACAGAATTCAACTACCACCGTGAAGATATCCAGTCTGTCGGCATCGTGAAGCGAACTCCCCTCCGGAACCGTTTCGACCAGAGCCCGCAACACTACGTGGTCTGTGGCATCCTGATGCATTCCAGTCTGGCAGTGACCATGGGGGGACTTCCGCTGGGACTGGCAGCCATGAAGTGTTGGACTCGGAAAAAGTTCAAAGGCTGCAATGCGCTCAAGAAGAAAATCAATCCAACCCGGGTGCCGATCGAGAAAAAAGAAAGCATCCGCTGGATCGAGAACCTGAAACAGTCCACAGCGCTTTTCCAGGACCCACGGCGCTGCGTTCACATCGGCGACCGCGAGAGTGATATTTACGAACTCTTTTGCACCGCACAGGCGGCCGAGACCCACTTCCTGGTGCGCACCTGCGTGGATCGCCTGGCGGGCGATGGGAAACATACCGTCGCGGATGAGATGAACGAAGTGCGTGTAAAAGGGCTGCATCGGATCGATGTCCGGGACAAGAAAGGCCATCTGTCAAAAGCGATCCTGGAAATCAAATACCGCCGCATCCGCGTTCTTCCTCCGATCAACAAGAAGAGGCGATACCCAGAACTGACTCTGACCGTCATCCATGTTCAAGAAAGAGGGACGCCACAAGGACGGGAAAAGATTGACTGGAAGTTGATCACGGACTTGCCGGTCAGGTCTTCTGAAGAAGCCATCGAAAAACTCAAATGGTATAGCCTGCGCTGGAAAATAGAGACCTTTCACAAGATCCTGAAATCGGGCTGCAAAGCGGAGGAGTCACGGCTGAGAACAGCGGCGCGGCTGGCCAATCTGATCGCGGTTTTCTGCATCCTCAGTTGGAGGATTTTCTGGCTGACGATGATGAACCGCGCACAGCCAGATGCTCCGCCCAAGCTGGCATTTACAACGCTGGAAATTCATCTATTGGATCAGCTGGCTAAAGCAAAAGATCCGCAGCGACTCCGGAGAACTTCCGTTTCCGCCTACCTCGTCCAGCTCGCGCGGCTGGGAGGCTATCTAGCTCGTGCGGGCGATTCTCCGCCAGGGAACAAGGTTATCTGGAAAGGAATATCCCGCCTCACTGATATCCAATTTGGGTTCCTCATCGGAGCCAAAGTTGTGGGTAATTGAAAGCAGGTTCGGACGCTTACGTCGAAATGAAGATCAAATCGAAAGGTATGAAAATTGATTTCAGTCAAGTAGCCGCCAGTGTGGTCAGCCAAGCCATAGGCGAAGACTTGTTCACGGGCGCACCGCTGCCCGATCCAAACGCAGGCAAAGACCCCAAAGCCGTCGAACGGGGTCGCCAGGGTGGCCTAAAAGGTGGCAAAGCACGAGCCGAAAACTATCTCCCGCCAAGCGTAAACAGATCGCCAGGAAAGCCGCTAAATCCCGCTGGAAACGCTAGTTCAGCCATAGAAAGTTCGCGAGGTTAAAATATGGTCCGCAATCCGTACAGAGCATCATGGATCTCTGGCATTCCATTGGACAAATCGTTCTCCCGCTTTCACATCGGGGACAGTAATTCAGGATTTTGTCGGTCAGATGGGCGCGAGGGTCTTTCTCTTTTGATTCATGGTGGTCCACGTATTAAGCCTATCAAATTTTCCAAAGGCAGGGGCGTCCAGTTTAGACGCCCCGTGTTGTGCTCGCTACATCAGTTTCCCAAAAACAGCAAAGCGAAGAGATGTTTAATCTCCCATGCGTAGAGCATTGCAAATACTATTCTGGTATGGGTGCGGTGTAGCGTGGCAGGGTTGATATGCAGAGTTAGGGTGACTTTCATAT
>JAJXZK010000147.1 GCA_021780095.1 Acidobacteriota bacterium
CGATCTGCTCCGGCTTGTATCGTTTTATCGGCATACCAGCGTTCCTCCAGAGTGGATTCTCGCTCACTCCCGCTGGTACAAAAAACGCCAGTCACGTCAAATCGCGGTGGATGCCGTAGTTGGCCCAACAGCAGAACGCCGCAGACAAGCCCGCACCCTCGTGGGACAAAACCAAGCCGCTTCCCGACGATCCTTCCAAGCTAGGCCCTGATTGGAAGAAGAATCCCGACTACAAGAACCCCAACGGCGAGGAATACACAAACGACAAGACCGGCGAGAAAATCGAATGGAACAAGGGTCGCCCGGGCCCTTGGGGACCGAAGGCAGATCGTGGTAGGGATGGCTGGCACTACACACCGCCGGGTGGAGTAAGGGGCAAACAAGTGGACCCAGGCCAAGTGCTCAAGACGGCCGCTAAGGTAGGCTTCTGGGGAGCCGCTGGAGCGGTGACCGTCCGCGCCGGCGTTGCCGTGGGGCGTGCGATCGCAGCCACTGCCGAGGCGTGCGCCGAGGTCGGTTGTGAGGCGTGGTAGAGTCAGGGACTTGCGAAGCATACCGTAGGGCGAGATTTCTTGTGCGAAGAGGGAGCCATGACTTTCGAGGAACTGGACGCACTCTATCCGAACGGCTTCGATGACGCGGAGATAGTCAGCATAAGTTTGGACTACCGGAACCGCACGGCGGAGCTACAGCTAAACCTCCGTGGGAACCCACCCGACAGCCCCAATGAGGACGAGTACCTGCAAGCGATCCTGGTGTTGCGCGGCTTCTATTATTTCGTGCTAGAGCCGCCGGACACCGACCACCTGTGGTACCCGGAGCGGTTGGTACAGGTGAACGGCTATCCCGAAGATGCCAGTCAATTTCCGCTATTCGAGCACCTCAAGCCAAAGCTGTCCGCTGGTGCATTCTGCTGCCGATTCTACGTTCACGACTGGAACTCCTTCATTCACGTAGCTGCCAGGGATGCCCAGCTCTCATGGGTCAAAGACAGCGAGCGAGCGAAATCTGTGGCATCCGAGTCCTGAGTGCTGGCCCTCAGTTGCCCCGTTACTGCCGGTTACGCCGAGCGCCGGGGAGCGCCCGGAGCAGCCATGCCTTCGGCATGGGGAGTGCGAATGACACGTCATGTATGAAAGCGCTGCATGTGTCAAGGGCCGAGTTGTTTTTTATTTAGGTTTTTCGCGAAGAATGAAAACCCCAAGGCACACGTGCACGCGAGCGCGCCGAAGCGATAATGTTGCCGAGCTGACGCGCGGAGTCGAGAGGGCGACTTTTTCACTTACCAGGAGTTTTTCGTAGACTGCAAGCAACCGCTGTGCGCATGGACCTCCGAAAAGCATTTCGATCCATCGTCCATTTGCTCTCGCTTGCGGTTTCGTCGTAAGCGCCAACGGCACTCGCGCTTCCGCCCGAAATCGCTTGCGCCTCTTACGCTGCATCGCCAGCCCTTCCTCCCGATAGAGTCGGTAGACCCGCTTGTGATTGACCCACCACCGCAGCGTTCCGTCCGCGGCCTTCTCCCGCCGCAGAAAAATGCACAGCCGCCGATAGCCGAATCGCGGTCGCTCGCCTGCCAACTCCCGCAGCCGAGCCCGCAACGCCGCTTCGTTCCGTTCCTTCCGCCGGTACCGCCAGCTCCCGCGGTGCATCCCCATCAGCCCACAGGCGCGTCGCTCGCTGAGTCTTGCTTCTTCCCGCACGACACGCACCGCTTCTCGCTTCGCCCGCGGGCCTACCACTGTTTTGCCAGCACCACCTTCAGCGCATCCAGGTCCAGCGCCTGCTGCGCCACGATCCTCTTCAGCCGTCCGTTCTCTTCCTCCACCTGACGCAACCGCCGAGCCTCGTTCACCTCCAGGCCCCCGTACTTCGCCTTCCAGTGGTAGAACGTGGCTTCACTGACACCCACCCGGCGGCACAGGTCCTTCACGGGAACTCCGGCCTCCGCCTCCTTCAACACCCCCACGATCTGCTCTTCACTAAAACGGCTTCTTTTCATCGCCCTTCTCCTCTCGTGGTCTTATACCCGGAGAAGCTGCGTTTTGGCTGGACTAAATTTCAGGGAGCAGGTCACACCCCTGACGCGGCTCGCTGTGCTCGTCCTAAATCTTGTGGCCTAATGTAGCCCAGATGAGGGGCAGATTTCAGAATGTTCGCGCCGTTAAGCAACGGATGATAAGGCATTTGGGATTTTCGACCTCGCTGCTTCGAAGCAGAGGGTCGGGGGTTCGAGTCCCTCCGGGCGCGCCATTCGCCTTTCGATTTCCTTTCAACGGCATGCAAAGCAATCCTGATGTTGGCGTCGTACTCAGGTGTCACGGCGGGACGGAACAGATGCCGGCCGGCTTAACTTGCCGGTTGCCGCGTTAATCAGCGGTCATCCAAGTTGACAGGCGGATTCGCCTTGCTAATCACGTGGATTTCGTTGACGCAACTCAGATGTCCAACTTAAGATTTGCTCCAATATCCCGTGGGTAGCCTTCACGGCGAGCATGGCAAGCGTATCCTTCAAAGGGTCGGTGCAGAACACTCAGCACTCCATTCGCGGCGAAACGGGCTTGTTAAGCAGCGGCTTGTTGGAGCGCAAAAAGGTGGACGTGGCAATGGACAATATCAAACAGAAACTCCGTGCTGTTTTGGATGCCACGCCGTTCCCCGTTGCAATCGTTGATTTGCAGGATAACAGAATATATTTCTGGAGCGGCAGCGCACTGGCCCTGTTTGGGCACACCGCGCCCACCGCCTCGGAGTGGTATCAGATCGCTTACCCGGATCCGGCTTACCGGCGCGAAGTCGTTGATCGCTGGAGACCTGCCCTGGAAATTGCTCGCCATCAAGCGCCTCGGGCCGTCAACACGGGTGAATACCGAGTTGCCTGCGCCGATGGCTCTGAACGCATTTGCGAACTACACGCTGCTTTCATCTCCGACTATCTCATTGTCACCTTCAACGACATCACCGAGCGGAAGCAGGCAGAGAATGCGGTGCGGGAGAGTGAGGAACGCTTTCGCTTAGTGGCCAATACCGCACCTGTGATGATCTGGATGTCCGGTCCGGATAAGTTGTGCAGCTACTTTAATCAGCCCTGGCTCGACTTCACCGGTCGCCCGCTCGAAAAGGAGCTTGGAAACGGCTGGGCAGAGGGAGTCCATCCGGAAGATTTGAAAAGGTGCCTGAAGACCTACACAGAATCATTCGATCGGCGCGGGCCCTTCCGGATGGAGTATCGCCTCCGGCGGCACGACGGTGAATTTCGCTGGGTTTTTGATCAAGGCGTTCCGAGATTCAACGCCGGCGGCTCCTTCGCGGGCTACATCGGTTCATGCGTTGACGTCACCGAACACAAATTAGCCGAAGAGGCCCTCTCGAACATGAGCCGAAAGCTAATCGAAGCTCAGGAACAGGAACGCACCTACGTTGCCAGAGAACTTCACGATGATGTCGGCCAACGTATCGCATTGTTGGGATTGGATCTGTCAAGCATGAAACAGGAACTACCCGCTTCGGCTGTTGAACTCTGCAGCCGCATCGGGAAGGCTCACGATCTTGTCTCGGAACTTGGCAGGGACATTCAAGCCCTCTCGCACCGTTTCCACTCCTCAAGGCTGGAAGTCCTGGGCCTGGAAGCCGCGGCGGCGAGTTTTTGCAAAGAGCTCTCTGATCACCACAAAGTGAAGGTTGATTTTCGCTCTGAGGGCATCCCCGAGAATCTTCCGCATGAAATCTCCCTTTGCCTCTTCCGGGTCTTGCAGGAGGCCCTCCAGAATTCGGCCAAGCACAGCGGCGCGAGGCAGTTCGAAGTAGCTCTCCGGAGAGAGCCGAACCAGATTCACCTAATGGTGCGCGATCAAGGGATTGGCTTCGACACCGAAGATACAATCAAAAGCCGCGGGATCGGTCTCACTAGCATGAGGGAACGGCTGAAGCTGGTTGATGGGGAGCTGTCAATTGAATCCCGACTGCAAATCGGCACGACGATTCGCGCTCGCGTGCCACTCAATCCCAAAATGAAGGCTCTAAGCACCTGAGATTAAAATGTCTAGCGCTTATCAGTGTTAGCCTCAACCCCGCCGACTCACAGATTCCCGCTGCCGAAGAATGTCGCCATGGGCACGCGGGAGAAGCCCTTAAAAGCGAGGCAAACTTGATTTCCTAAAGGGAAACGATTAGCCTGTCAGCCACTAGGGGACAATATGGTTTCGGGCACGGATTGCCCTAATTGCAAAACCCGCAATCCGCTCGGGGCGGCTAAGTGTTCAAGCTGCCACGCGCTTCTAGCCTCGGCAGGGCCAACCGTCGTTGCGGAGTTGACGCCCCCTACAGGCACCGCCGCACCAACGATCACAGGCGAAACACAAACGCCTCCCTCCTGGAGTTCAGAATCCAGTGTCAATCGATCGAATCCTTCGTCTATGGCGATTCCGACCGCATGGTCGGTTCCCGCTTCCGGCACACAAGCTCGGGGTGCGCAGTCCTCGTTTGCCTCCCTTCAGCCTGGCTCTCTGCTGGGCAATCGGTACGAAATCATCGAAGTCCTGGGCGAGGGCGGGATGGGTGCGGTTTATAAGGCTCGAGACACGGAGCTGGATCGTTTCGTAGCCGTGAAGGTGATTCGCCCGGAGCTGGCAGGGCGGCCGGAAATACTCCAGCGCTTCAAGCAGGAACTGATCCTTGCGCGTAAGGTCACCCACCGCAACGTCATCCGCATTTTTGACCTCGGAGAGGCCGACGGGATCAAGTTCATCACGATGGAGTTCATCGAGGGCGAGGACCTGAAGTCGGTGATCGCTCGCAATGGCAAGCTGCCGCCCGAGCGGGCCATCTCGATTATCCAGCAAGTATGCCTGGCGCTCGAAGCAGCTCATGCGGAAGGGGTGATTCATCGCGACCTGAAACCGCAGAACGTTATGGTCGATCACCATGACCGCGCATGGGTAATGGATTTTGGTATCGCGCGCTCGATCGAGTTCGGCGGCATGACGCAGACGGGAGCCTTGATCGGGACGCCCGAATATATGTCCCCCGAGCAAGTGCGGGGCGAACACGTGGACGCCCGATCGGACCTATTTACACTGGGAATCATCTTTCAGGAGATTCTGACGGGAACACTTCCCTATCAGGCCGAGACCGCGATGGCCTCGATGTTCAAGCGGACCAAGGAACGGGCCGTTCCTGTGCGCCAGATGGATCCGGCGGTTCCCCAGCATATAAGTGATGTCGTCTCAAAATGCCTCGAAATTGTTCCCCAAGACCGCTACCAGACCGCACGAGAGCTCTATGACGCGCTCGAAGACTGGAAAAGTGGAACTGCAGCGCCCCTTCGAATTCGGAGCGTGCGGTGGGTGCGGAGGACGGCTCGCAATCGCATGGCAATGGTCTCCGCTGCCGCCGTTGTGGTGCTCTTGACCGGCGGCATCGCCTTGCGTCGGCATGTTGCATGGCTCCATTTCGGGGAATCCAACACTGCGGTGAAGACACGGTCTCTGGCCATTGTTTCTTTCCGAAACGCGGGCGGGGACGCTTCGTTCGACTGGCTTGGGTCAAGCCTCTCAGAAATGCTGACCACAGACGTGGGCCAGTCAGCGCGCCTGCGAATCGTACCGCTCGACCGCGTTCGCCAGATCTTGAGCGATTTGCGCATCGGCGCGAACGCGAAGCTGGACCCGGATACCTTGCGCCGGATCGCGGAACTCTGCAACGCAGATACCATTCTCTGGGGCCAGTACGCCAAAAACGGCGATCAGATACAGGTGCAGGCCGATCTCGAAGACCTGACGCAACAACACACGGTTTCGCTGAACGCCGTGGCATCTGGGAAGGATGCTCTCGTCAGCAGCGTGCAAAAACTGGCCGAGTCGATCCGCAAGGATCTTGTTTCGTCATCGAGCACTCTGAAGGAACTTGAGGCATCAGCCTTCACTCCGAGTTCCACGTCCGCCGAGGCCATTCGAGATTTCACCAAGGGTATGGAACTGGCGCGGCAGGGGAAGAATCTTGAAGCGCTGAAAGCATTCCAATCTTCCACGCAGGAAGACTCGACTTTCGCCCTTGCCTATTCCCGTTTGGGCCAAGTGGACGCCACTCTCGGATTCGATAACGACGCCGAAGCCGCCTCGCGGCAAGCAGTAGGGCTTTCTCAAAATCTTCCCGCTCCCGAAAGATATTTGATCCTCGCCATTAACGCGCAAATCATGAAGGACTATCCCAAAGCAATTCAGGCCTACGAGAATCTGGCAAAGGCTGCCCCGGGCGATTCCGACATCCAGTTCACGCTAGGAAAACTGTACGAGGACACCGGTGAGCTCAATCAAGCCCAGGCGCACTACGCCAAAGTACTGCAGGCTCAGCCGAAGGATTCGGAAGCTCTGCTTGCCATGGGGCGAGTTGAGCTAAAGGGGGGGAAACTTGAGAGCGGAGTCGACACGCTCAATCGGGCGCTCGCGCTGGCCATGCAATTCGAAAATCAAGAACAGCGCGCCTTGATTTTGCAAGCCCTCGGTGTCGCCTACCAATCGCTGCATAAACCGGATGATGCGCTGAGCTACTACCAACAAGCTCTCGGAATCTGGCGTCAACTCAACAATCAGCTGGGCGTCGCCGACGGCTTGAAGGGTATCGCCCAGGTCGAAGCTTCAAAGGGCCAGATGGACCTGGCCTTGAAGGACGATCTTGAATCCATTCGTATCAGGCGAGCGATAGGAGATAAGAATGGGCTTGGCGACACACTGATCGATCTGGGCTATCTGTATAACAACCGCGGTCAATACGACGACGTCTTGAAAGCGGAAAAGGAGGCTCTCCGCATCGAGCAGGAGGTGGGAGATAAGACGAACCAGGCCTTGGCGCTGAACAACATCGGCATGGCTTACTTCGCGAAAGGCCAATTCGAAGATGCACGGACATACTTCGAGCAGGGATTGCAGCTTCGCCAGCAATTGAACGTCCCGGATGACATCGCCCAGGCTCTTCACAATCTCGGGGAGACTTCCCTGAACTTGGGCGAGTACGATTCGGCGCTGAAATACTACATGCAGGAATTGGACTATCTGCGGCAAGCCGGAGACCAGGAAGGCGAGGCGGCGGATTCCGACAGCCTCGCAACCCTTTTTGACTATCAAGGACAATACGGGCGAGCTCTTCAAGCAGAAGAAGATGCTATGAAGGACGTGCGCGACGCCCATGAGTCCGGCGATTGGCTATCCGTGATCACGGCTCACTACGGCAGGGCCCTGAGTGAGGTCGGGCGATTCGACGACGCACACAAAGCGCTGGATGAAGCGCTCCAAATAGCGCACCAGATCAACAATCAGGCTGACATCGCCCAAGCATTGATATATCAAGGCGACGCGTTCTTCTATGCAGGCGACCTTAAATCGGCCCAGCGCAGTTACGAAGAAGCCACACAAGCTTCCGCCAAAACGTCCGATCGCCACCTGATTCTGCAATCCACACTCGAACGTGCAAAAGTGATGGTCCGGGAAGGCCAGGCTTCCTCCGCGATCAGTATTCTAAGAGGGGTGATTCAGAACGCCGACACATTGGGAATGAAGTACCTGTCGGTGGAATCCTCGCTCTATTTGGCCGAAGGACTTCTGCAAACCCATGCTTACGCTCAGGCAAATGCGGTTCTGGAGCAGACATTGACACAAAGCGAAAACATGGGCCTTCGAGGATTTCTCGCTCGTGGTCATTTTCTGATGGCGACAGCACTGCGCTTGAATGGCCGTCTGGATGATTCGCGGCGCGAACTGAATCAGGCGCAACAGATTGTGGAAGACATCCGCAAGGAAGCTGGTGAGAGTGTCATGAAACGGAGTGATTTCGCCGCGATCACGCGGAAATCGACGTAAGAAGCTTTCCCGATCCGAAAACCCCAAAAGCAGCCGGGCCGTGTCGGCCCGGCTGCTTCCAGTAAAACTCAGCGAACATATCAGACGATACACATGGCGTCATTGGAGAATAATGTCCTGACAAACAGGAGGAAATTCTCCTGGACCAGTGGCTGTGCCCACACCGTTGGGCAGATCCATGTCGACCGACGTCACGCATAGCGTCGTGAAGCCCGGCAGCAAACCGGTTGTATCCAAGTTTGCCTTATATTTGTCATCCGAGGTGATTTTAAAGAAATCGGGAGAGTTTCCCGGAACCCCATACACTTGTTCCAAAATGAGAGGCTGCTCCGGATTCGAAGTTGTGAGAGTAATCGACAGCGTTAAATTGTTCGGGTACGTGACCGCGTCGGTTATCGGCTGGCCGGACCCGTTGACCGCACTGATACTGATCGGAAGCGATGATCCAAGGTTGACGTAAACCGGCGTGGACGATCCGAGCGGGCTTAAGAAGGTCGCACTACTACCTGCCACGGATGGGCATCGGTCGGCCACCACGTAGTCGTTAAAACTGTGGCTCCCTCCACCCCAGACTTGGTCGATTGCGTCGGTAAACTCCGTGAAGTCGTACTGGAAGTTGATATTGTAGGTAGGACTGCCGCTCGGAGCGCGGAACACGCGGGGATCTGGCACCTGGTACCCGGAACAATTCGGCGGCGTGTAATGGGAGGTCGGATAGGTATACGTACCGTTGATAAAGAGGCTGCCGCCGTAGGAGTCTGACGACGGCGGATTGGCCACGCGGTAAACGACGGGCTTGCCATCCGCGTAAGGAATCGGCGAAATGGTTTGCCCGGGAAAGTAATCGCTAAAGCGAGCCGGGTCAATACCCTCCGTGGCTGTCACCACCATTACAAATGGCTTCAGCACGCTTCCGATCGTTGCCTGCCAGGTATGGTAATTTGCAGTTCCGGGCGCGCCGAATTCGGCCGTGGCCGAGACATTGCTCCCCGCGTTGTAAACCAGTGGCGCAACGTTCAGTTCGGGCCCACCGTCCACACAAACGCCGTTGGGCCTCGCCCAGCCGGGTGTAGAAATTGTGACTTCGATGTGGCCCGTATTGATGTTGAAGCGGTACAGATTCCCGCTCTTGAAATCTGCCACCCATGCCGACGTGCCGTTCGGATCCAGGGTCAGCGCCTGCAAATTTCGCGAGTTTCGGAAACTGTAGCCGGCTACGAATGCGCCTGTGCTGCCCAGCTTCAGCACTTCGTTGGAGTCTGCAACCAGGAAACCACCGGTGCCGTCGAAAGGCGCCAGAAGCCGGATTGCAAAAGCCTCGCTGGAGCTAGGGGTGCTGAAAGTATTCGGCACCGGCAAGGAGGCGCTCAGGTCTTCTGTCAGAATCGATGAGGTTTCGCCGGTCAGATAGAGCGTCTTCTGGTCTCTGGATAGATCAATCCAGTCGCTGTTTTCCCCAACATTGTAGGAAGCTGTCGGGATCGTTGGGTAAGTAAACGTCGCCGTCGAGGAGGTCGAGGAATTGTTCGCCGGCAAAGAGGGTGCATACTTCAGCAGCCCCGGATTCGTGGTCCCTGTTACACCGCCAATCCCGACGTAGAGATTTCCGCTCGCGTCAAACATAACCGAAGTAACGCCCACACCGGCTTGCAGTGTCTGAACGACGGATCCAGTACTGCCATTCAGCTCAAATACCTGCCCGGCGGTCGTGTCTGTCGCGTAGAAATTAAGTTGCGAGTCGAACGCGCATCCGGAGGTCTGATCCTTCGATGCGCCGACGGTAATCGTCCCCGCCAGAGAGTACGACTGATGCGTTGGGTCATACGCATAGTGGAGATACCGGCCGTTCCCGACACCTACGAGGACGTCCCCGACGCTGACCCACGGCGTGGTTTGGGCCTCCAACGGCGCGTAAGCCGTGCCAAGCAGCAGTACTAGAACTGGCAATAGAAGACCTCGGAGTCCTTTTTTCATGGACACATCCCTCCTCTTGAGACACTTCTCAAAAATTACGCAAACAGGGCCTCTGAAAACAGTGCGGGGAGCAGGGATACTGCTATGGCAGACCGCCAATGTCAAATAGAAAATTTGGGGTGCTCGTATGCGCGGCCCGGCGGGCCCACCCGCTCTGGGGCGTGCTACAATCCGCCGTGTTCGCTTAACCACCCAAATGCCAGACGCTTCGGACGCAGACCTGCCCCGTCTCGAAGTGAGGTCGCCCGACCGCACTCGTGAATTTGTGCGCCTGACCGGTTCGCCATTCCTCGTCGGCCGCGGCGGTGACACGGGGAACCATCTGCAGCTTTCCGACCCGCGGATTTCGCGAAATTGCTGCGCGATCATTCGCGACGCGGATGGGTGGTATCTAGAGGACCGCGGCCATCATCGCGGTATCTTCATCAATGGGCGAAAAGTGCAGCGCAGCCGCTTGCAGGATGGCGACGTGATCACCTTCGGCCTGGAAAATTCCTATGAGATCGTCCTTCGATCTGCCACGGAGGATCTATCCGTCAACAGTTTGCTGACCCGCATAGGGCAGATGCCCGCTGCGGACGAGCCCTCGAGCGGTCTCCGGAAGTTGAGCGTCCTTCTCCAAGCCACCTCGCTTCTGCATTCGGAACTGCCTCTCGATTCCGTTCTCGGCACGATGATCGATCACGCCATATCCATCACCGGCGCCGAGCGCGGCGTGCTGTTTGAGACCGACTCGATGGGAGCGCTCCGCTCTCGACTGACTCGGGGCAAAGGAGGCGTACCGTTGCCGACGGACAGCCTTTCTCCGAGCCAGACGGCTCTCCGCCAGGCAATTCAGCAAAAATCGAGCGTCATCACCCAGGATCTCAACCGGGCGGAAATCGAGCTGCAGATGGCGCAAAGCATCGTGGCACAGTCGCTACGCGCGGTCGTTGCGATTCCCCTGTACGCCAACGCGCACGCCGACCCGACCACGCGAGCCGAGCGAGGACCACTTCTTGGAGCAATCTATCTGGACTCTCGCCGTCCGACCGCCTTCTCTAAACTCGATCACCAGATACTGGACGCGCTGACCGCGGAAGCCGCAAGCATTCTGGACAACGCCAGGTTGGTGGAGAGGGAGCGGCAGCGCCAGAGAATGGAGCAGGAGCTGAACATCGCCCGGGATATTCAACAAGCCCTTATCCCGCACGGACTCCGCCATTTCGACTATTTCGCCGTCGCCGGAATTCATACTCCGTGTCACGCCGTCGGCGGCGACTATTTCGATGTCTTCCCGCTGGATGACAAGCGCACCGCGATTCTCGTCGCGGACGTATCCGGCAAGGGACTCGGCGCCGCGCTGCTCACTACCATGCTGCAAGGCGCTCTCTCCGGCATGGCGATCGGCACCGAGCCGGTGCGTGTGATCAATCACATGAATCGGTTTCTTTGCGACCACGCGGAAGTGGGCCGCTATGCCACCATGTTCTTTGGCATCCTCGACCCAGACGGAAAACTTATATTCATCAACGCCGGGCACCCCTCGCCCATGTTGCTTCGCAGGAGCGGGGTGACCGAACTCACGACGGAGGGCTCTTTCCCGGTTGGATTGATACCCGAGGCGGATTACGAGGCGAGGACCGTGATTCTCGAACACGGGGATACTCTTGTCCTGTTCAGCGACGGCGTCACGGAAGCCATGAATCCGGCAGAAGAAATGTTCGGCACCGCTCGCTTGCGCGAGGCTCTCTCCGGTCAGGAAGAAGTGCCGCTCGAACAGTTACAGAAGTCTGTGCTTGGTTCGATCGAAAGGTTCACGCGCGGCGCGGATCAGGCGGACGATATCACTCTCCTCATTGTCCGCTATCATGCCGCCGTACAAGCCGCGTCTACCAGCTCGTAAGCAGTGCTGCAACGATGGGCCGTCCCGTGACTTGCACCGTGCCAAAAGCCATGGCGTGGCTCTCTTGCAACACCCTCCCTCCTCAAATACCAGGCTCGTAGGATGCCGTAAGGAAAACGCCCGGCATACGTCAAAAGCTGGCGGCCCACCCGACAATGGCAGGGCTCAGTTCGGAAGCACCATAAGGCGACGGGAATGAGCCACGGCCTGCCCCGTCGCCAGAAAGCACGTGGCGCATTTCTGAATCTCGTCATTGAACGAGCAATCTGCGACAGCTTGACAATCCATTCGGAGTCTGGCTCAATCGGGCCGGTCGCACGTTTTTTCGCGAGATGCCCGGAAATTGTTCGCGTGATTGCAGACTGGCCCGCGGCGCGCTGTTTCCGGCCCGGTGATAAGCGCATATCCTTGGAGGGAGGTTTCAGCCAGCTACGAGCATGATTATCGACTCTCACCAGCATTTTGTTCGCCTCGCCCGCCATCCGGAGGTGGAGGGTTTCCGCCAAGCGCAACTTGCCGGAAAAAATCCTGATGTCCTCCCCAACATCTCGGATGCCGACGTTAAAAAGAGCCTGGAGCAGGTCGTCAGCCTGATGGAATCCCGCAGCATTGATGTCGCGTTCGCCTCTCCACGCGCGAAAGCGATGGCGACGCATGAAGGCACCGTGGAGCAGAACGCCGTCTGGGCCGATCTCAACAACGGTCTCATATCGCGCGCCTGCCAACTGACCCCCGGGCGCTTTGTGCCGGTGGGCATGCTCGGGCAACATCCCTCGTGTCCCTCCGAGCAGGTCGCAAAGCAGATCGAGCGCTGGACCAAGGAGGGTTTCGTCGCCTTCAATTTCGATCCCGACGGCACCGGCGGCCGCTGGCAAAATCAGCCCTTCACCGGAAAGCACAATTATCCGGTGTTCGAAGCGGCGCAGGGAATGGATGTGCCGCTTGTGCTGCACGGCAGCGAGTCCATCAATAAGAACTTCCCGCATACCGCCGTGCAATATCTGGTCGCCGACATAACAGGTTTCGTGCAACTCATGATGGCGAAGGATCTGTTCCGGGATTTTCCGCGTCTCCGCTTCCTGATCCCGCATGCCGGCGGCGCGCTGCCCTGCCAGATCGGACGCTGGAGAGCCATCGCGAAGTACAACAACTGGGCGAGTCCGGACGAGATCCTCGGCAACGGCAATGTGTTCGTCGATACCTGCGTGTACAACCACCTGAACATGCAGATGCTGTTCGAGGCTGTGCCGCTCGACAACATTCTATTTGGCTCGGAATGCGACGGCGCCTTCCCCGGCGTCGTCAACGAAGAGACCAAGGACCACTACGACAATACGCGCCGATACATTGACGATTCCAAACTCAGCGCCGCCGACAAGAACCGGATTTACGCAGCCAACGCGCAGCGCGTTTATCCCCGCGCAAGCCGCTGGATCCGTGCCTGACGGCATCGCAGCATAGGACAACGATTGGCGTCTCGATCCGCCCATGTCAACCTTGAACACTGACGAAAAGCAGCTACTAGAGAGGCTGTTCCAGATGGGTGGCGGCTACGTTCTGAATTTCTCCGATAAGACGATGTCCGAATATTTCCGGGATGATATCGGCATCGCCATCTACGATGAGCAATACAATTGCGCCAGTGGATCGAAGGCCAATCGCATGCGCGGCTTCTGGCAGGCTGCCGAGGATGCTCTGGTCGGAAGATCTGTCGATAAGCTCCTGGAATACATCGAAAACCAGATCATATTAGGACGTTTGAGGAAGGAAGACTTCACACCTGATCTGATGGACCGAGGCCGGGAGATTGCATCCCGCCTGCTCGGGCGTAAAGCAGCGGTTCCGGACACAACGTCCGCCACGACCGAAGGGGAATTCGTCGCTCGGGAATTTAAGGACGTTTCCATCGAAAAGCTCGGTTTGGACGAAGGCATCTCCGCCGTTCTAAACCAACGACTTGATGAGATAAGGAAATGCCTGACTGCAAGGGCGTCGTTAGCAGTCATCTTCCTCTGCGGGAGCACGTTGGAGGGGATATTGCTCGGGATCGCGAGCGCCAAGCCAAAGGACTTCAACCAGTGCGCCCTCAGCCCAAAGGACGATCAGGGGAAGGTGAAGCAGTTCTGTCATTGGACATTGTCCGAGTTCATCAATGTCGCTCGTGACCTCGGGCTACTCGGTGAGGACATGAAAAAATTCGGCCACGCCTTACGAGATTTCAGGAATTACATTCATCCGTACCAGCAGATTTCTGAAAAATTCGACCCTAACGAGAATACAGCAAAGGTTTGCTGGACAGTTTTGCAGGCAGCGATTACCCAACTGCCGAAATAAATTGACAAGCAGACGGAAGAATGAGACCGAATGATTCAAGTGCGCTGCGGGCCGCGCCCTAAGGGGGTCTTCGGTCGAATTAGCTTCGCCCAATTCCACTGTTAAATCCAGGCGCTGACTTCGCGCCACAGTTTCGGTAATATGGCGCGGGAATGTGGCTTTCCCGGGTTGACCCGAACGCAAGGTGACTTTCGATTCTCTTTCCGCCGGCGTTAAGCACTGAACCCTGCATCATTCCGGACTTTTGTCGTCTGCCGAATATCGCAATCTCGGCGACAATGCGAAGGTGCGGCCGCCCGGATGTTGGGCCAGATGCGGCATCGAGCCTGCGCGATTTCGGAGAACGCAAGGCAATGGCGAAAACGAGAACACGGATATGAAGGTACGGCCGGAATCGCTTGGGTTCATTGTGCTGTTGGGGGCGTGTACGTCCATGCCGCCGCTGGGCGTGGATATGGGGCAGCCGGCAATGACCCCGATTGCTCATTCGCTCGGCACTTCGCCGGCCGTGGTGGCCTACGCGCTGAGCCTGTTCATGATCGGATTCGCGACGGCGCCGGTGATTTTCGGGCCTCTTTCGGACCGCTTCGGACGGCGCCCGATTCTGCTCATGGGGTGCGCGCTGTTTGCGGTGAGCGGATGGGGCTGCGCGCTGGCGCGGACGATGCCGGTATTCATGTCCTGGCGGCTGTTGCAGGGAGCAGGCGCGGGCGTGGGAACGGTGCTGGCGGTGTCGCTCACCCGCGACTTTTTCGAAGGCTCGATGGCGCGGGCGCGCCTTTCCTACCTGACCACCCTGGGCGCGCTGGCGCCGATGGTCGCGCCGACGCTGGGCGTGCTGATCCTCGGGATGGGCGGTTGGCGGTCCATCTATGGCCTGCTGGGCACGGTCGGATTGGCGCTGATCGTCGCGGTTGGACTTGCCCTGGAGGAGCCGACGACACGGGAGAGATTGCGGAGCCTTTCCGCGCGGCAGCTTCTGGGCAGCTACCAGCGAGTGTTGGGCAACCGCGCCTACCGGAGCTATGGGCTCGTGTCGGTCCTGAATTTTGGGTGCCTTTTTGCCTACATCACCGGCTCCCCGCTGCTCCTGATCAATACTCTGGGCGCATCGCCACGCGTGTACGCCCTTCTGTTCGCGCTGACATCGTTTGGCTTCATGCTGGGCGGGGCCGTGAATGGGCGCCTGAATATGTTGGGCGTCCCGGCGGCGCGGCTGCTGGGAACGGGGCTAGCGCTGACGGTCTCGACGAGTGTGGGACTCCTGGCGCTATCCGTGTGCGGGGCGGCCCGGCTGGGAATCGTGGCCCCACTGCTGTTTGCGACCACATTCGGATCGTCTCTCGTGGCCCCGAATTCGACCATGGCGGCCCTGCACCCTCTTCCGGAGGTGGCCGGGACTGCGTCGTCCATCATTATAGGCGTGCAGTGGATGGTGGGGGCTGCCGCCGGAGCGCTGGCGGGGCTGCTGTTTGACGGGCGCACGCCCCGTGGATTGGGGATGGTGATGTCGGGATTCGCTCTGGCGACGCTGGCAGTCTATTTCATATACGTGCGGCCCATCGAACGGCGCGAGCGGATGGCCGCGGCGCTGCCGAACGAGCCCGAGGAGTCAAAAACAGCCAGCGCGACTTGATATTGTGTGGCCCGTTGAGCCTGGCGGCGCTCCGTCCAGTGGCAGTGTGATAGGATTCGCATCCTCCAGAAGCGAAGTTTCTGTTATAAGAGGTCCGCTCGGTGCACCTCGCGCTGCGCTCATACAGGCTTCTGGAGGCACTCTGGGGAACTGAAGCCGGCCGGCTCCAATGAGGAGGCAGATGTGAACAGGATCGCGTGGGTCGTATTGGCGGCTGGGCTCGTGGCCGCGCCGTCAGCTCGTTCGCAGCAGCAGTCGGCGCCGAGCGCTCCGCGCGTGCCCGCATCCGTGAAAATGCCAGATGACCTGCCGGGCGTCAGCGCGCTCGAGGGCCAGATTGTGTTCGGGAGGAGCTGCACGTCCTGTCACACGACGAATGCCGTTGAGGGCCAGCGCGCCCCTTCCTTGGCGGCGCTTCAGAAGCTGTCGCCGGAAGCAGTCTACGAGGCTCTTACCACCGGACTGATGACCGCGCAAAGCCAGCACCTGAACGACGCGCAAAAGCGCTCCCTTGCCGAGTACCTTGGCGGACGGCCCCTGGGCAGCGGCGATGTCGGCGATGCAGAAAACATGTCGAATCATTGCGCGGACAACCCGGCCATCGCCGGATTGTCGAGCGCGCCTTCCTGGAACGGCTGGGGAGCGGGGCCCGCGAACACGCGATTTCAGCCGGCCGCTCAGGCCGGTCTCTCGCCCGCCCAGGTTCCCCATTTGAAGCTGAAGTGGGCGTTCGGTTTTCCGGGCAGCGCTTCCATGTGGGGCCAGCCGGCCATCGCGGCCGGCCACGTCTTCATCGCCAGCGATGCGGGCTACGTCTATTCTCTGAACGCGGCGACCGGCTGCGTCTACTGGTCGTATCGAGCCAAGGCGAGTGTGCGCACAGCCATCAGTATTGGGCCCGTGCGAGGCCAAGCCGCGGCCCGATACGCCCTCTATTTCGGAGATGGCCGCGCCAATGTCTACGCCGTGGATGCCTCGACCGGAAAACAGATCTGGATGGTGAGCGCCGACCCCAGCCCGATGGCGCAGGTCACCGGCGCGCCGACGCTGGCGGCGGGGCGCGTGTACGTTCCCATCTCCAATCGCGAAGAGACCGTCTCCTCCAACCTGGATTATCCCTGCTGCACTTCGCGAGGCAGCGTCGTGGCGTTGGACGCGAATACGGGCCGCCAAATCTGGAAGACCTACGCGATCCAGGATGCGCCTAAGCCCACCCGAAAGAATTTGAACGGCGTGCAACTGTATGCCCCGGCCGGTGCTTCCGTCTGGGACGCTCCTACGGTCGACCTCAAGGGGCGCGCCGTGTACGTAGGGACGGGCGACGCTTACACC
>JAJXZK010000278.1 GCA_021780095.1 Acidobacteriota bacterium
CATGATTCCATGAGGCTCGCAAACATCCATAAACACCCCAAAGAACTCTACTTCAAACAGATTTCCAACAGGAAGAAATGAAAATCACCAGGAAACACGCCGCAATCAGCCAAATTTCAACGAGTTCCTAGGGGTAGAACGATGTATGACCTCTTGCATAGTTTGGCGGGGTTTGCATTCAGCACCCAAATCAGGCTGGTTGTTCCAGACGTCACCGACTCATGGATCAACCTTCCACGGCTTCATTCATTCCGCATCACATGTACCCCCATGAACATTTACGGGGATGTGGTGATTGCTGAAATGACTGAAGCATACGACGAGGTGGTGGAAGTTGCGCGCAACGGCACGGAACGTTGGCTAACCTGGTGATAATTGGTGGACGCGGAAGGAATCGAACCTTCAACCTGTCGATTAAGAGTCGAATGCTCTGCCAGTTGAGCTACGCGTCCTGGAGGGGTGATCGTGCGGCGGCGATCGAGGCCTGCAAGGCCAAATCGCAAGGTGATCAACGCAAGAATATCACAATCGCGCTGCGCTTTATGCAGCCTGCCTGCGGCCTAAAAAGAAAATGCCAGACCACCGGTGACCAGGCGCGGCGCCTGCGCAAAAAATAACGTCTGTCCGTCGACGATATAAATGGGTTGGTAGCCCTGCGCCAGAATATTCTGCATGACAAATTCCAACTCCAATCGATCCGGCGAGGAATTTCCGGAACCCACCGGTTGTCGCAACATCACGCTCAGATATGGAGCGTTCATTCCCGCGTTGAATGGATCGACAGCAGCAATGGTCTGTTGCGGCTGCCAGCGATAGCCGGCATTCCAAGTGGTGCCTGACGTGCCCCTTACCCGCCCGCGGAGGCTCACCAACACTGACTGGGTACGTGTCGGCGCAACATCCGACAATGCGTTGTCAAAGGTGTTTTGTCCGGCGAAGCCTGTCGTCGGCAATTGAATGGTCGGGCCTTCGGCATATTCGACAGCCGTCCAAAGGTTCCCTTTCAGCTGTCGCGCCGCAAAAACCCGGAATCCGCCACCGGAATAATTGGGGCCGACGGACCGAAACGCGCCTGTGACCGGATCCAGCAGCACGTCTCCGGAAGAAAACTCCGCCGCACTCGCGTCGCCGTAGCCATTCAGAACGGGATCGACGAAATGGTCATAAAAGTAGGCGGCTTCCAGTTGCAGTCCCGCCATTTTCCGCTGAATTGAAAATTCCTGATGCAGCGAACGCGTCAGTCGAATATTGCCGTCCTGCATTGCCATTGCAGGCACGGCACCGGAGGAAGCCAGATCCGTCAACCCCTGCAAATCTGTTGCGGTTGCCAGGCTGTACGTGAATTCATTTCCTGCTCCCTGCACATGCACCGCCATAAATGGCAACGCCGCCGCCGCGCTTTGTCCAGCTTGCACGGCTTCCGTTTCAGCGCCAAATTGCGCCACCACAGCATCGCTCAGCGCCAGTTGCTCGCCTCCGCGTACTTGGAAAATCTGCAGTCGGCCCAGACCGGTTCCAAAGTCCACAGGTAGCGTGCGGAAGGAAGCCACCGCTCGCGTGGTATCGCCGGGTAGCGGATTTCTCTCCATGCCGGCGGCAACAAACCCCGCACCGCTGGTGGAGGATTGCACATGCACAACAGCATCGCTCGCATTGCCTTCTCGCATACGGAAGAAGGCCTCCTGGCGAAATCCTCCCTCGCCAAACTGCGAAGAGCCAGCCGTCAATGCGGCGCGACCGCGAATCGGATGGGCAGCATCGGGGTAGTCCGCCCCGTCATCGGGGTCTGTTTCTTCATCGTTCGAACGCTGCAAGTTCCGCGAATCCGGAGTGGGTTGCTCATTCGCTTGATCCGCGTTCGCCTGATCCATCCAGCGCAGGATGGGCCGATTCACTCCGGAGCGCAGCAGCCACTTCCAATCACCAGGCGACTCGTTCACGCCGCGCGGAACGGCTGGAAACCATTGCGATACATCCATCAGAGACATTAAACTCAGATTGACGATGGCGTGGGTCCCGGTCCCCACCTGAATGTTCTTCCGATGCGCCGGCAGCGCATATGCCTGCAACACGCGAATGCTGTAACGGCCCGGAGCCAGGTCGGAGAACTGATAGTGCCCATGAATATCGGTAAAGGCGGTCACCAGAGGGAAGGCTTCGACGGAACTAAACAACTCGACCACGACGCCCATTAACGGGGCGTGATTGGAATCCTGCACAACACCACTAACGCTACCCGGTGCCGCTGCAAGCGCGGGAACGGCTAACGATAACATTGCTGCCAATACGAATTGAGACGCGGACCGAATCACCGATCGTTCAGCTACTCACTCGAGGTTACCCTCTCTGCCGTGGCTCGGTCGTTGGGGGAACGTACCTTCCACGCACGAGATCAAATATGCCTGCGTTTTAGACGCAGACCATTCTATTGCGTGACCTCAAAGGGTGCGGATTGCGCCAGTTGCTGTTTCGATACTCCATCATTCACACTTATGGTGATTTCGTACTTTCCTGGTTGCAGGCTGGCCAAGGGCATGGATTTCTCCAGTGTCACCTGGTCGGAGTTGGGATTCAGCTTGTTGGCCGCCTCCGTGGTTTCAAACAAGGTTTTATGAGTGCCGAGGTCAACCACCTGATAATGAACCGTGGCCTCATTTTGCTTGGTCTTTGGATTAATTTTCAAATTGTACACCTGCATCCAGAAGTCCAGACTCTGGTCCCGGTTGAAGCTCACGGGCTGAGTCGACGTTGCACTCACGCGCGGACGGATAAAGGTGTTTCCAATGACGAATTGGCCGGTACCGATGTCCTTGGCCGGTACCTGCTGCATCTTGTCCGCCAGAATCAACGAGGATGCGGCAAGCTTGTCGTCGTCATACTCCGGCACAATGAATGAACGTGCGTAGGTGCCGATGTGATCCGGGTTGTTCACGTCCTTGATCACGACATCCAGACGATAGCGACCTGGACGCAGCGGGAGGGCTTTCCAATAGACCGACTTGCTGTTGAGCGTCTTCGCTAGCAACTCTGACGGCTCGTCGACTTCCACCGTCTCTTCAAAGGTCTGTGCAATTCGCCCAGTGATGGTCGAGACACGACCGAGGACGTTGACAACCCCCTTGGCAACCCCATCCGTCGTCTTGTATGTAATGTCGCGATTGCGAATCTGCAGCGTAATCGGAACCAGCACAGTGTCGTCGGTGACGCGCACAAAATCCGTCCTGACATCAAACGGGAAGAACGGCCCGGTCAGCACTTTGTGGCTGGTCATGAATTCGTCAAGGTCTTTGAACTTGATGGTGGGAGCCGCTTCCAACTTGGCGTATTGCTCCAACCGATCAAATTCCTTTGAACCTTCCATCGAAGACATCGGCCCTTTGCCAAGCTGCTCAAGACCCCCGTTGAAGCGATCTTTTTTGGAGGAACGGCCCATCTCTTCATCCAGCGTGGGACCGCCTCCAGGAACATGCAGCAGCGCGTCTTTCTCGGCGCGATTGATAGTCATGTGGTAATCGCCGCACATGCATGGGTCGACGAATTCAATATCGATGTTTTCGCCCACTCCATCTAGATGGCGATAGTTCCATACCTCGAAGGGGTAGGTTTCCGTCTGTCCGCCACCTTCCGCCATGGGACGGTTGTACGGTCCGCCGGCGGGATGCGAGTCAATGCTGTCCGGGGGGCCCCAGGCGATGTACATATGGCCGCGATCGGTCATCCAGCCCGGCTTTCCGGCTGCGAAGTGTTCGTTGGCATAGGCAATGCGCCGATAAACTTCTTCCCGATAGCTGTTATCCGGGGATTCTGGATCGGGATTGCGACGGCGCCAGAACTGTTCAATAAATGCGTCCCGCTCCTCGTCGTTGGAAAGAGATAGAAACGCACTCCGTTCCTGATCCGTAATAATCCAGCGAACGTCCTGATCCAGCCACTTCTTGTAGGGACCTTTTAACTCCTGGCGCAGCTCCTTCTGCTGCTCGCGAATTTCCCTATCACTCAATTTCCTTTTTAAGGGGTTGGGCTGCTGGGTCGCCGCGGCGGATGTGTTAAGGGATGTATCTTGCGTCTGGGCCGCTTGAGCACGTACTTCGCTTGCCGGATATCCCCAGAAAGCAACCAGGAATGCGAAGGCGATAATAAGGCGTATCCGGGACATGTCTGGACCTCAATTTCTGTATTCTGATTGTATGGTGTTTGGGATGACACTTTCAAGCGGGGGAGCGTTCCCGGTTTACCGGTAGATAGAGCCAATTCCGCAACGACAGTTTGCACGCGACCGCCTCCTTTCTCGACCGCCCTCCGCGGGGCGGAATCGTAGAATGGAACTTTATCAGCGCATCATCGTACATATAGGAAAAGGACGCGTCGGACGATGCCAGAGAATTCCTGCGTGATCCCACCAATGATGGAAGAGATTGCCGAATGAAGATCAATAAAAAGATGATTGCCATTGTGGTCGTAATCCTGATCGGCTGTGCTGCGTTGGTTGCTCTTACTGTCTATCGCAGCGACGCCAAGGCGCAGAAAGTGCTGACTGCCAAGGTGACGCGAGAAAATCTCTCAAGCATCGCAAGCGGAACCGGCGAAATCAGACCCAAAGTCTTTGTGAATGTGGGTGCCCAGATACTGGGTCGCATTACCCACCTCTACGCCAAAGAAGGCGATCACGTAACCAAGGGCGAAGTGGTCGCTACCATTGAAAGTGTTCCGCAGTCTTCCAGCGTCGATGCACAGAAAGCCACCATCGATTCCTCAAAAAAAGATATCACCGCGGATGTCGCCGCGGAGCAAGTGGCGAAGGCGAATGTCGATCACGCCAAGGCAGATCTGGAACAGAAGGAACTCGATTACAAGCGTGCGCAGGAGTTGTATAAAGCCGCGTTGATCGCGAAGCAGGATTTTGACGCCAAGAAGGCAGCCTACGACATCGCGGTCGCCACGCTGGCGCAAGATGAAGCTTCGTTAACGCAAGCCTACGCCACCACAGCTTCTGCACAAGCCAAGTTGACCTCGAATATCGCCATGCTGCGCAACGACGCCGACCAGTTGGATCGCACCGTCAGTATCGCGCCGTTTGACGGCATTGTGGCGAACGAGCCTGTACGCGAAGGTGAAACAGTAGTTCCCGGCATTCAGAACACGGAGGGCAGCACCCTGATGACCCTCGCCAACATGTCCGTGGTCACGGCCGAAGTCAAGGTGGACGAGACAGACATCACTGGCATCAAAATCGGTCAGCCGGCTGACGTCACTGTCGATGCGATTCCCGGAAAAGTTTTCAAGGGTCATGTCACTGAAGTCGGCGATCAGGCGTTGCTGCGATCGACCGGCGTCTCCACCAGCCAAAGCACTACCGGTACGGAAGAGGCGAAAGACTTTAAGGTCGTGGTCACGCTGGATAATCCCACCTCCGAGTTGCGGCCGGGCCTGTCTGCGACGGCGAAAATCACGACAGCGCATAAAAATGACGTCGTCGCCATTCCACTGCAGGCCCTTGTCATGGAAGTTCCCGATACCGGCAAGAAAAAGGGTGCCAAGAAATTGAATGCCAGCCTGTCCAGTGGTCCGAAACCACAGCCGGAGCAGGGAGTTTTCGTTTTGAGAAAGGAAGGGCGAAAATTGCGCGCCGTCTTCGTCCCTGTCCAGACGGGCATCACTGGAGCTTCTGATATTGAAGTGACCAGCGGCATAAAGCCCGGAGACGAGATCGTTATTGGACCCTATCGAGTTCTCCGCGTTTTGAAAGACGACGCAACCGTGAAACGCGATACCACACCGGCAGCGACAAATCCGACAACGTAGGCTGCGGCGAATGAAACTGATACCCTGAACCTCGACGGCGTATCAGAGACACAGCGTTGAACAGGGTGCCCGACTGCATATACCAGTCGGAAATTCGGATTCAAGTGCAGCAATCAAGTCTGCTGTGCGAAGCGAAGCGCCGCAATGTTCGACAAAACGGAACGCTTGATGGCAGCGCTTTTGCTGGAATGACTGGAGATGGTGCATGACATTCGAGACTTCGACGGAGTCGACCTCAACAAGTCCGGTGACTCGGCAAGCGGCGGCAAAGCCAGAGCCGGATGAAGTCATTGTCGTCGACAATCTCTGGAAGACCTACAACATGGGTGCCGAGCAGGTACATGCGCTGCGCGGTGTCGATCTACGCATTCGACATAATGAGTATGTGGCCATCATGGGACCTTCGGGCTCTGGCAAATCCACGCTGATGAATCTGATCGGGTGTCTGGATACACCCACGCAAGGAAGTTACTGGCTCAACGGGCACGAAGTCAGCGAGCTGAATGACGACGAACTGGCGCGAATCCGCAATAAAGAAATCGGTTTTGTGTTTCAGACTTTCAATCTGCTGGCTCGCGCCACCGCCCTGCACAACGTGGAGCTGCCGCTGATCTATAACGGCACCCCTGCGGAAGAGCGCATTGAGCGTGCCAAGGCGGCTCTGACCGCCGTCAATTTGGGCGAGCGCATGTACCACAAGCCGAATGAGCTATCGGGCGGCCAGCGCCAACGCGTTGCCATCGCCAGAGCATTGATCAACAGTCCCTCGATTATTCTTGCCGACGAACCGACCGGCAACCTCGACTCCAAGACCGGTGCCGAAATCATGGCCCTGATGGATGAACTCCACGCCAAAGGGAACACTATTATCGTGGTGACTCACGAGCCGGATATCGCCAGCTACGCACATCGCATCGTCCACATCCGCGATGGCGAAATTGCCTCAGACGAAATTTCCCCGCGCCTTCACGCTTAATCGGAAAAAGACCCGCCTGCCTGTTGATTGTTCTTCCAGACATACAGAAATTCGTTATCGCTGGAAGTCGCGATGTCGATACCCCTTTGCCGGGTGGCTCGGCATAACGCGGCACGAACGTTCTCTTTCGAGTCCGGGAGAGCAGACAGAGGTACTTTGAGGGCCGAGTTCTCTCCAAGCTGGCTTAGGTCCCGCAACAAGACTTCGACAATCTGCTTGTGCTTCCCATCACGGCCTTTGGGCACATTGGCCTGCAGTACGGATTCAAATTTCATCGAAGAAATCTCCGTCATGATGCGCTGGAGTTCGACCCATAGCACTAACGTCACGCTACGTAACGCTGAACTAACGATAAATTAACACAATCGTAATAGCGAAAGGCGGAAGAATTAAAGCGATAGCTAAATCCGCCCTTTGCAATCGGTTGTGGAAAACAGGGTCGAACCCTGCTATGTTTATTTCCCCGGGGGGGACTCAGGTGAGTCAATCTGAAAATTTCGCTGCGGTTCCACTCGCCGAATTGGTCGCGCAAGGCATTAGCGCGCAAAATAATCCAAGAAATCCAGTGGTTTTAGTGGTCGATGATGAAGTCGTAATTGCCGACACGCTCACAACAATTCTTGCGCAGCATGGAATCGCTGTCATGACGGCATACGACGGGTTCGGCGCTCTCGAAATCGCGCGCGTCATTCCACCCGATTTGCTGCTCGCCGACGTCGTTATGCCGGGGATGAGCGGCATCGACCTAGCCATCGAAATCCAAAAAGACGTTCCGGATTGCTCCATCTTATTATTCTCGGGACAGGCTGCGACCACCGGCTTATTGGCGAAAGCCGGCAAAGCGTGGTGCGATTTTGAAGTCCTGTTAAAACCGATTCATCCGCAGAAGCTGGTGCAATTGATTTTCGAACGGCTGCATAGGGACGCTGGCAAGCAGCCGTGTGGACGCGTCGAGGAGGACAGCAAGCCAAGATGGACCGCCTTGTCCTGAAATGGCCCTGTCAACAGCACAGCTGAATATTCGCGTTCCTCTGTGGTTGTCAGCATCAACAGATTCACCCCGAGCTGCCCCTACTTTTTCGGCCTCCCCGCGTTCTACCAGACCTGGTTGGCTCTGGCTGAGGCGGGAATTGATTCGGATAAACATGCCTGCGGTTCCATGCCCCGGCAATCGCCTTTGAATCGTTCAGGCCTGCCCGCGATCCGATATTCCCTGTGGATGGGCGTCACATAGGGCAGGCAACCGTCACGTGGGGTGGACTGAACAACCATGGCTTTTTCGAGCCTCGAATTTGCCATTGCAAATACTTTCTCAGGCTACATCGGGCCGGAACGTAAGCGATTCCTCTAAATCTCTTGCCGTGACAAGAACAAGTTGAATCATCACAAGCCCATGTGACACAGGTCACCGACAGGTGCCCCGCCCGCTTAGTTAGATACGAGAATGCGATCCAAAAAACAAAACCCTGGATACGGACAGCAGAACGCATGGCCGGAGGGCTGTGATGCCTTGCATGGCTCATCTCCCCACGCCGTCGCTCTTCAATCCAGCGGCCAGTCTGCTGATCGGCCCCCGAATCGAATGCATACCTCCGCGACTCCGAGCCGTTTTTTCCAGCCCCGGCGGAGGACGCCCAGGCGAGCCAATTGCAGCGAGCTTTTGACACGTGATTCACAACACATCCGGCATTCTGCGGAGGAGTTGACCACTTCTCTCGTTTCTGCCTTGGCAATCCACCGTGGGGATGTTCACCAGAACTTTGTTTCCTAAAGGAGAATCTATGAAACACAGCATTTCAGCAGCACTCGTAGTGTTCGCGTTAGCAGCAGGCGCTCATGCCGGAACGATCAACGGTAAGGTGTCCGGCGTCAAGGGGCAGTCGGTCGTCTACGTCGACGCAATTGCCGGCAAGACTTTTCCAGCCCCGGCCCAGCATGCGTTGATGAACCAGAAAGGCCTGATGTTCGTGCCTTTTCTTTTAGTCATCCAGAAGGGAACGACGGTCGACTTTCTGAACAGCGACACCGTGGCCCACAACGTCTTCTGGCCTTCGATTGGGGGAGACAAGAAGCTGGGACACAACCTGGGGACGTGGCCGCAGGGTGAGAAGCGCAGTTTCAAGTTTGACAATCCAGGAGCGATTCCGCTGCTCTGCAATGTCCACCCCGATATGGCAGCGTTCATCGTTGTTTCGCCCACTCCTTACTTTGCCACGACCGACAAATCGGGAACCTACCGCATTGAGAACGTTCCCAACGGCACTTACAGCGTCACGGCATGGAACCCCGGCGCGAAACCTCATACCAGCCAGGTCACGGTTTCCGGCGATGCCAAGGCTGACATGACGCTCTCGAAGTAACAAACAGGCAATTGTCGACCCCGGCAATTTGTGTGCGAATGAAATTGAGAAGGTCATCATGCTGAAGCGTTACGAAAACAAAGCGGTGGACGTGGAATGGCTGAACAGCAATTTCCCGTGCATGATGGCCTGCCCTGCGCACACAAATGCCGGCCGCTATGTTTCTTTGATTGCAGAAGGTCGATTTGAAGAGGCCTACAGGATTGCTCGCGACCCGAACCCATTGGCTAGTATTTGTGGGCGGGTCTGTGCGCATCCCTGCGAAACCGCCTGTCGCCGCGGAGCGATCGATCAGCCGATCGCGATCCGTGCACTGAAGCGTTTTCTGACCGAACGACATGGTCCTGAGTCGAAACACCCTGTCAACACCAATGAGGGGCGACTGCAGCCAAAGCTTCCCTACCGTGTTGCCGTGGTCGGAGGCGGTCCGGTGGGACTTTCCGCCGCACATGACCTGGCCTTGATGGGTTACTCCGTCACGATATTTGAAGCGGCTCCCGTTGCTGGCGGAATGCTGTACCTGGGCGTTCCCGAGTACCGGCTACCGCGCGATGTCGTGGAAGCGCAGGTGCGCGAAATTCTTGCCACGGGCGACATCACGCTGAAATTGAATCAGGCGGCAGGACGCGATTTCACCATCTCCGATCTGCGTCAGCAGGGTTTCCATGCCGTTTTGCTGGCGGTGGGCGCTCACAGCAGTCGCGATCTTTCCATTCCCGGCGTCAACCTTGACGGGGTCCACAAAGGAATTGACTTTCTGCTGAACGTGAATCTGGGATATCAGTTCACCATCGGCAAAAAAGTGATCGTGATTGGTGGCGGCAACGTGGCCATGGACGTGGCGCGCTCCGCGGCGCGTGAGGTCTTGCGTCAGCATGCTAGTGGCGTGGAGTCCCAGGAACCTTCGCAGGCGAATGAGGACGCCGTGGCGGCGCGGGAGATGATCGACGTTTCTCTGTCTGCATTGCGCCTGGGCGCTCAGGAAGTGAACCTGGTATGCCTCGAACCGCGCAATCAGATGCCGGCGGCGCTGGAAGAGATTGTCGAAGCGGAAGAAGAAGGGATCATTCTTCATCCGGGCTTCGGTCCCAGCCGCATCCTTGGCGGAAACGGCCGAGTCTCGGCGCTCGAAGTGTTGAAGACGAAGCGAGTCTTCGATGAGAGTGGACGATTCAACCCTTCATTTTATGAAGGCAGCGAATCGTTGCTGGAATGCGACACCATCATTATGGCCATCGGCCAGGCGCCCCGGCTCGATTTTCTGAAACCCGAGGACGGAGTGGAGATTTCGCGGCGTGGATTGATCGCCGTCAACCCACAGACTCTGATGACCTCCTCGGAAGGCGTCTTTGCGGGAGGCGACTGTGTCTTCGGTCCACGATTGATCATCGACAGCGTGGCCGACGGCAAGCGCGCCGCCGTTGGCATCGACGAATATCTCCGTAAAGTCCAGCACCCGGAGCCAACCGTAGAAGTGGAGATTCTTGAGCGGCACAGTATGCCGCTCAACCTGCTCGACCTGATGCGACAACCCATTCCCGCACTGCCCCTCGCACGCCGCACCGGCATGACAGAGGTTGAGGTCGGCTTCGACGAAGAGACGGCTCAGCGAGAAGCGCAGCGTTGCCTGCACTGTTGGGTCAACACCATATTTGAAGGCAATGTTCACGACGGCAGCTTGTGTATCCTTTGCGGCGGGTGCGTCGATATATGCCCGGAAAATTGTCTGGAAGTTGTCAGCCTCGATCGATTCCAATTCGATCCGGAGGTGGTGCAGCAGCTGGCGGATCGAGAGGGTCTGCTGAACGTTGAGTTGGACGACGTCAAGGCAGACGAACTTGGAATCATCTCTGGTTCCGTGATGGTGAAAGACGAGACGCGCTGCATTCGGTGCGGCCTTTGTGCCGCGCGTTGTCCGGTGGGAACCATCACCATGGAGTCCTACAACCTGGTTCCGGCTGAGGTCACAGGCCTGATTTCTATCGAAGCCATCGACGCGCCGTTTCGGGCGGTCAGCGCGGAAAGAAAGTGAGAACAGACGTGGCAGAAGAAAATAAACCCAAGTCCCCCGAGACGGAGCAAGAAATCAGCCGCCGCAGTTTCTTTACCAAGGTGGGGCTGGGATCGCTCGGTATAGCCTCCGCCGGAACCTTGGCCTTTGCCTATCAGTTCCTGTCGCCCAATGTTCTCTACGAGGCGTCGCCGATTGTGAATGTAGGCAACGCGCAAAGTTACGAGGTCAACTCCGTCACTCTACACGTGAAGTCTGCAATCTATTTGGTTCGTTTACCGGAAGGATTTTTCTCCCTGAGCGCCATCTGCACGCACCTGGGCTGTATGACGGCGTGGAAGCCGGATCTCGGCATCATTGCCTGCCCGTGTCATGGCAGCCATTTCAGCCGCGAAGGGAAAAAGCTGGCCGGCCCGGCGCCCAAGCCGCTGCCATGGCTCAAGACGTGGCTGAGCGATGACGGCGACCTGATGGTGGACCGCTCGACAACCATTCATCCGCTTCAGTTTTTGAGGATCTGATCATGGCCGGAAAATTCGACGAATATCTAGCGAAATTGGAACGCACGCGCGTATGGCGCTCCGTATTCCGCAGCGGCGCGGGTTCCAGTACATTGCACCGCGCTTTGGCCATTCAGCAGAATGTTTTTCTGCACCTTTTTTCGACCAAGGTCCGCCGGCGTATGCTGCGCTTCAACGCGACCTGGTACCTGGGAACGTTGACGCTGGGAACCTTTTTTATTCTAGTGATCACCGGCATCCTGCTGATGCTCTATTACCGTCCTGCCGTTCCGCAGGCCTATGCGGATGTCAAGGACCTGCAGTTTGTCGTGTCGTCGGGATTATTCCTGCGCAATCTTCATCGCTGGGCCGCGCACACCATGGTGCTGCTGGCCTTCGCCCACCTGTTCCGCGTGTTTTATCGTGGCGCGTATCGGCCTCCGCGGGAATTCAACTGGGTGATCGGTATCGTTCTGCTGATGATCACGCTGCTGCTGAGTTACACGGGATATCTGCTGCCCTGGGACCAGCTGGCTTACTGGGCCATCACCGTCGGTTCGAACATTTCGGCGACGGTGCCTGTCATTGGCGAAAAAGTCCGCTTCCTCATGCTGGGCGGCCACCAGGTAAATGCCAATGCGCTGCTGCGGTTCTATGTGCTGCATTGCGTCATCCTGCCGCTAGCGGCGGTCTTGTTTATTGCGGTCCATTTCTGGCGGATTCGTAAGGATGGCGGCCTTTACGTGCGGCAAAGCGAGCCGGTGCGCGAGCCCGCAAAGGCAGACGAATCGGCCGTATTGGAGAAGGTATGACAGAGCCGAAGGACTTTATCGCGGGAATAGGTTCCGATATCAAGAAGTCGCAGAAGCGTGTCCTGTTCGTGACGCGGAGAACCTCCGCCCAGGTGCGAGTCTTCGATGAAGAACGGGTGCAGACCTATCCGGAAGCGTTGTTTCGGGCGGCGCTCGCTATCGAACTGCTGACCATCGCCCTGGTTTTGATTTCGCTTTTCTTCAACGCGCCGCTGGAAGGGCTTGCCGATCCAACCAACACACCCAATCCCGCCAAAGCTCCCTGGTACTTTCTGGGACTGCAGGAGATGTTGCATTATTTTCCGCCCGTCGTTGCCGGAGTCCTTATCCCCATGGTCCTGATCGTCGCGCTGGTGGTCATCCCCTACTTTAACGTGAACATCGAAGCGGACGGCCTGTTCCTGAAAAATCGACGGCGGCGGCTCAACATTTTCTATGCCGGGGCCATCGGGCTGTCGCTCTTTCTCTGGTTGTTTCATGTATACGTGGCGCTGATTCCAACATTGGTGATCGCTGCAATCATGCTGGTTGCAGCGTTCAGTTCGCCAACATCATCCCAACCGCTTCGTCGTTATCTCGCCTCAAAGCCTGTCTCGTGGTGGGTGATGACCTGGTTTCTCTTGGAACTAATCGTCCTCACCGTAGTAGGTACTTTCTTTCGCGGGCCGGGCTGGTCGTGGGTATTGCCTTGGAGGAGCTAAGTGGATTCCGTAAAAGCTAAAATCGTTGCCTCCTGGAAGGCGGTCGCGCGCGACCCAATCATCCCGTTTGGCATTGTCAGCCTCCTTTTGATGATCGCGTTGGCCATTGCGCCGTTGAAGGACCACTTCAGCGAGTGGCGCAATTATCAGCAGCAATATATCCGCATGATTCGCGCCCGGGGCGATGCGATCACGTTACAACGGCATTTTCAGAGTGGCATTCATCAAATTTGGCTGCCTCAGCTGGGCGTCGTCGATCGCTGCCAAACCTGCCACACCGGTCTTGACGAAGCCAGTCTATCGGACGTAAGCACCCAGCCGTTCGGCGCGCATCCCGTCATCCCGCATCATCTGGATGAGTTTGGTTGTGTGGTTTGCCATCGAGGGCAGGGAGCGGCCACGACTGTCGCGGAAGCCCATCACAGCAAGATGGCAGGAGAACAACCGATCCTGCCGGCACGTTATATCGAATCCTCCTGTGGTCAGTGCCACCATTCCGTATTGCAAGGAACCCCAAAGCTGAACCAGGGCCGCGCGATGCTGACCGGCTACGGCTGTGTCAGCTGCCACACCATCAAGCTGGCCGACGGGACAACAATGACCGCGACGGACCAGCCGCCGCCGCTCACCCATATTGCCGACAAGACCACCCGCGAATGGATTTACGCCTGGCTGAAAGATCCGGCCAGCTATTCCACGACCGCGACGATGCCGAACTTTAATTTGAGCGATGCGGAAGCCAGAGACATCTCTGCATTTCTGATTGCGGACAGCCAACCGTTGTCCGGTGATCCGGTTGCGATCCCCGCAGTGGCCTCCAATTCGCCCGCCGATCCCGCCGCGGGAGAGAGCCTCTACGGTGAGTCGTTTTGCGCCTCTTGTCATGCGATGCAGAATGCCGCCGGCAATGTGGTTGGCGGAAATCTGGGGCCGGAGCTGTCGGGGATCGGCAGCAAAGTGAAGACCGGATGGCTGCAATCGTGGCTGCGAGACCCACGCCACTATGACCCCGGCACGCAAATGCCGCAGTACCGATGGACCGATCAGCAATTGCAATTGTTGACCGGCTATTTACAGAGCAAGACCAACTCAGATTTCCTTGCGAACGTGCATCTGTCCGCCGCGACTCCAGCGCAGATCGCGCACGGAAAAGCTCTTGTGTCGGAGTATGGGTGCGCCTCGTGCCACCAGATTCCCGGCATCCGCAAGCCGGATAACTTCGGCCCGGAATTGAGTCGCGTCGGAAGCAAGCCGCTGGCGCAACTGGTATTTCTTGACGGAATGCAGCACACTCTGCCGGACTATCTTTCCGAGAAGATTCGCCGACCTCGCGCATTCGGTACCGGCCTCCGCATGCCGGTGTACGCCTTTACACCTGTCCAGTTAGAAGCCGTCACGACCGCGCTGTTATCGCTGACGGATCGAAGCTTCACGCTGCCACCCGAGTTGCAGGTACCGTCTCCGCGTATTTCGGACTACCAACCTGCCGGTCACGCCGGCCAACTGATGACCAATATGAATTGTTTGTCCTGTCATCGCATCCAGGGACACGGCGGAGACATGGCCCCCGACCTGACCTGGGAAGGCAGCGCGGTCCAGCGCCAGTGGCTGGATGCGTTCCTCAAGAATCCGAACACGCTACGCCCCTCGCTGATCCGTAGAATGCCGAAGTTCAATTTGTCGGACAGTGAGCGCGCGGAATTGACCGATTACATGATGACTGCGTACCAGACACCCGCTTTCGAACGCGACTCCATGCCTCTGACCGGATATGCGCCTGCGGAGGTAGAACAGGGACGGCAACTCTTCTACTCGAAATATGCGTGCCAGGCCTGCCACATCGTCAACGCGCAGCAGGACAAGGGTTATATCGGGCCTGTTCTTACCCAGGTCGGTTCGCGGCTCACCGCGGCATGGATTTATCACTGGCTTAAAAATCCGCAGGCGTTGCGGCCCGGCACGATCGAACCCAACCAGAACATCAGCGATGAGGACGCGCGTGCGCTCACAGCCTTCCTGGCCACACAGAAAACTTCCTTGAAACAGGAGGCGAAAAAGTGAAAAGGATTCTGTGGATTTCAGGAACGATCGCCCTATTGGGAGTCGGTTGCGGCCATCGCCCAACAAGCACTCTCGCGCCCCATCCAACGGCTGCCGGCTCTGTTCTGGTTGAATCCAGCGGCGGCAAGCAGCTTGGAATGCCGGGCACTATGCTTCCGCAACCGCTGATCGTGCAGGTGAATGATGCGAGTGGAAATGCGGTGACGGGTGCGCTGGTAAAGTTCAGCGGACCCGCGGGAGTTACCTTCGATCCCGCGATCGGCCTTTCGGATTCGAGCGGACAGGTCAGCACCAACGTGACCATGGGCGGAGGCAGTGGTCGATTTGACGTGACCGCCGCGTCGCCGGACAAATCCGGTAAGCAGATTTTCCTGAAAGTGACCGAGCTTTCAGCCGCGTATCAGCAACAGGTCGGATATCAAGTCAGCGAGAAATATTGCGCTCGCTGCCACAATCCTGAGTCGTCGGCGGAACGAGTCTCCAATCACGACAATCTCTCCGTCAAGCCGCACTCGTTCGCCGACGGGACCGCCATGAACAAGTTCAGCGATTCCGATTTGAACGCCATTATTTTGCATGGCGGCCCCGCCCTGAACCGCTCGGCGCTGATGCCGCCCTACGGCTGGACTCTCTCCAAGGCGGAAACACAGTCTGTCATCTCATACATCCGACTGGTGTCCGATCCCCCGTACCGACCGGCCGGCGTAACGTATGCGAAGCCATGAATCGCATCGTCCGTTGGCGCGCTTTCTGCGACTTTGGCAATACCTCGGGGAATGCCGCTGCAGGACAGAAAGCTTTGAAGGAGCTGCACCGGTATCAATTGTTGATTTTCTGCAATCGCATAGACGCGATTCAATGCGGAATGGAACCACAGCTTGCTGTAGCACTTTATTCGAAGGAGCGTCATGAGGTCAAATAGTTTTCTTACTGCACTCGCTGTAATCATTATGTGCGGCGCACTTACTCCCCGGGCGACCGCGCTGCCTAGCTATGCACGTCAAACGGGCTTGCCCTGCAGCGGCTGCCATTACACGCCGCCGGAATTGAACGCCGCTGGTCGGCTGTTCAAGCTGATGGGCTACATCGATCGATCAAGCAACACAAGTATCATTGCGGAGGCCAACAACCGTCGCGCTGGACTGGACATGCTTGCCGCGCTTCCTCTAGGAGCATGGTTTGAAACTTCGTTTACCAGCACGAAGGCGCCTCAGTCCGGCACGCAGAACGGAAACTTCGAGTTCCCGCAGGATGTCTCGCTGTTCCTCGCCGGCGCGTGGACGGCCCACGTCGGCAGCTTTCTGCAAGTCACCTATAACGCGCAGGACGATCACTTCGGAATGGATAATACCGATATCCGCTATGCCAACAAAGCATCGCTGGCCGGCAAGGAACTGGACTACGGGTTCACGCTGAATAACAATCCCACACTGGAAGACCTGTGGAACAGCACCCCTGCCTGGGGCTATCCTTTTATCCTGAGCGATTCGGCCCCAACGCCCACCGCCGCTCCCATCGTTAACGGTCTTCTCGCGCAGGATGTCGCGGGTATCGGCGGCTTCACCATGTGGGACCAGCACCTGTACGGCGCGGCAACCATCTACCGGTCCGATCACATTGGGAGTCCTCAGCCAACCAATGGGCAGGGCGCATCTTTCAACATCCGTGGGGTCGCGCCCTATTGGAGGGCTGCCTGGCAACAAGATGGACGGACGAGCAACCTGGCAGTCGGCATGTATGGAATCC
>JAJXZK010000009.1 GCA_021780095.1 Acidobacteriota bacterium
CAAAACTTTCAACGAAGAGATAAAGCGCGGGAACCTCAACCCTTTTGAGCAGCCGCGAATCATTCTCTGTTCCTTCCAGTTCGCGCGAACCAAGAGCGAGTACCTCCGCCAAACGCCTTGGGATCTCGTGGTCATCGATGAAGCGCATCGGCTCCGCAACGTGTACAAAGCCAGCAACAAGATCGCTAACGCAATCAAGGCGGCGATTGCCGACCGGCCAAAGACTCTACTGACCGCCACACCGCTCCAGAATTCACTCCTAGGAGCTTGTTGAAATAGGCTGCATAGCGGCGGATTTCCTGTTGATTTTCGATCTTGCTCGAATGAAATCTGTTTGAAGTGAGAGTTTTTCCTGTGCTCATCGGTCTCTGCGGGCGTCAGGGAAGCATCCCCGAGACCTGCAACCGCCGTTCAGGCACACCGCTCCATGAGTTTTGCCGGTGGTGGTGCCATCAGCCTCGGCAGCCGGAGCAGGTTGTGGGCGGCGCAACTGAAGACGAACAGCCAGTCCACCTTTTCGATTCCCCGCAGCTTGACCTGGCGCAGCGGACCGGTCTGTTTCAGCCATCCGAATCCCTTCTCAACCAGCCAGCGCCGACTCAGGCTGACGGCGTAGCCGGGCTGTCGTGTGGTTCTGCGATCCAGATTGCTGCGGCGATTCTTGTCGTTCTTCGTAACGTGCGGCGTCACGTTCAACTCCCGCGCCGTGCGCACAAAATCTTTCGTGTCGTAGGCCTTGTCGGCGCCCACCGTGATGCGCCGCGAGCGGTTCTGCTGTTTCCGCTGAAGCATCAGCAGCGCGGCATCGCGCTCGGCATAGCCATCGGCGTGCGTGACCATCGCTGCGGCAATTAACCCGTTGCGGTTCTCTACCAGCGCATGGCCCAGATAGCTCAACTTCGACTCCTTGCCGTAGCTCTTCTTGTACAGCCGCGCATCCGCATCGGTCGTCGATTCATGCGTTTTGTTCGAGCGGCTCTGGCCATGGAAATTCGTGCCATCGCCATCGTCGGAACCGTCTTTACTGCGAAAACTCTTCTGCGATGCCCAGGCCTGGATCAGCGTCCCGTCCACCGTGAAGTGCTCGTCGGACATGAACCGCTTCGCCTGCCGGTTCACTTCCGCGAAGAACTGCTGCGCCACATCAGAAGTCAGCAGACGGTCGCGGTTCTTCGAGAACACTGCGTGGTTCCACACCCCGTCGTCCATCCCCAGACCCACGAACCAGCGAAACAAGAGGTTGTAGTCGATCTGCTCGACCAGCAGCCGCTCCGAGCGAACCGAGTAGAAAACCTGCAACAGCAGCGCCCGCAGAATGTACTCCGGCGCAATCGAAGGCCGACCCGAATCCGCATACAGGGCATCGAACTCCGGGCTCAAAGTCCGCAACACCGCGTCCGTCAGCTTGCGAACCGCACGCAGCGGATGATCCTGTGGCACTCGCTGCTCCAACGAAACATAGCTGAACATCCCGTCCTGAATCCGCTCGTCTCCACGCATAACCGTTAGACGAATGGCATCAGACCTCCGTCGCACAACGGCACCTATTTCAACAAGCTCCTAGAGCTTTACGGACTTGTCAGTATTATTGACGAATTCACGTTCGGCGATCTCAGGAGCTTTCGTAGCCAGTTCTCGCGCATGAATGCACCGGACGACTACCGGGCGCTACGTGAACGGATCCGCCCCATCTGCCAGCGAACCCTGCGCCGTCAGGTTCTCCCTTATGTCAGCTACACGAACCGCCATGCCCTCGTACAAGAGTTCATTCCCAATGACGACGAGCAGCGACTCTATGCATTGGTGTCAGAATACCTGCAATCACCCCGCCTTTATGCTCTCCCAGCCAGCCAGCGCCAGTTGATGACCCTCATTCTGCGCAAGTTGCTTGCCTCTTCGACTTATGCAATTTCGAACACACTGCTGGGACTTGCCAACAAGCTCGAAGCCGCGGAACAAGCGCAGGCAGCCCTCGATGCGCCGCCGGATGATTTGGGAGACAACTTCGAGTCGCTGCCGGAGATTGAAGATGAATGGCTTGAGGATGACAATGATGAGGAGCCCGGCCAGCCCGACGCGGTACAGCAACTCTCGCCCGAACAACGCGAAGAACTTCGCATTGAGAAAGAGAAACTGAGCCAATTCCATGAACTCGCGAAAAGCATCCAGAAAAACTCCAAAGGCGAGGTGTTGCTGACAGCTCTTCGCCGGGGATTCGAAGCTGCTAATCAGGCCCGGGCGGAACAGCACAACGGGGCGCTCCAACAGAAAGCAATCATCTTTACCGAATCTCGACGGACACAGGAGTACCTGCTCCGGCTCCTTGAAGCCTCTGATTTTGCTGGCAAGGTTGTACTGTTCAACGGGACGAACAGCGATCCGAAAAGTGCCGAGATATACCGAAATTGGCTGGACCGCCATAAGGGAACGGACCGCATCACGGGATCTCCAACCGCAGACAAGCGGGCAGCCATCGTCGATTATTTCCGCGATGAGGCGAGCATTATGATCGCCACAGAAGCGGCGGCCGAAGGCATCAACCTCCAATTCTGCAACCTGGTTGTCAACTACGACATGCCGTGGAATCCACAGCGCATAGAACAACGCATTGGCCGCTGCCACCGCTACGGGCAAAAATATGATGTGGTGGTCGTCAATTTCCTCAATCGCTCCAATGCCGCGGATGTCCGCATCTATCAAATCCTCAACGAAAAGTTCCGTCTCTTTGATGGCGTCTTTGGGGCTTCCGACGAAGTGCTGGGCGCGATCCAGTCCGGCGTCGATTTCGAGAAGCGGATCGTCTCCATCTATCAACAGTGCCGGACGCCGGAACAAATATCCTTTGAATTCGACAAACTGCAACAGGATTTGGAATCCGAAGTCGCCGAAGCCCGGGCGTTAGCCCAGGAACAGCTTCTCAACAACTTCGATCAGGAAGTCATAGAAAAGGTCCGCGTTGAGGCTGGCAATTCACGCAGCCGCTTTGAGGAGCTGCTCTGGAAAACAACCCGCCACTACCTTGAGCCCTATGCGCATTTCGACGGTGGATACAGTTTTGTCCTTGAAAGCAATCCATTCCCCGGCGAAGCCATTCACGCCGGGCCGTACCGCATGGGCAGGAATGTCGAAGACGCAAACACGTATCGTATCGGTCATCCGCTGGCACAACGGGTTCTGGAGCAGTGCATCGCGCTGGACACGCCTTCCGTCGAACTTCGCTTCGACTTAACAAAGAGTGGCAAACATCTCTCCATTCTGGAGCCGCACATCGGCGAATCCGGATGGCTTATGTGTGCCAAATTCACTGTCCAATCCTTCGAGGCCGAGGATCGCATCCTCTTCGCCGGAGTTCGCGACCATGGTGATCCGCTCGATCCCGCTGCCTGCAAGCGGCTCTTCGACCTGCCTGCTGAAGTCGGGCAGCCTGTTCTGCCTGTGCCGGTTCCGGCTTTGGATACCCAGCTCAAGACCTTGCAGGAGGGGGTTCTCAAGGAAGTTGGCCTTCGCAACAATCGCTGGCTCGATGAGGAAGTCGCCAAGTTGGACCGATGGACTGAAGACCTGAAGCTGGGGTTGGAGCAGGAAATCAAAGATCTCGACCAGCAGATCCGCGAGACAAAGCGCGCATCGTCCGCCGCTGCCACGCTCGAAGACAAGCTCGTCCATCAGCGCGCACTCAAGGCGCTGCAAGCCGCGCGCAACCAGAAGCGGAAAGACCTTTTCGTCGCCCAGGATGAAGTCGAGTCTCGCCGGGACGCCCTTATCTCCGACATTGAGGCGCGCATGACCAAGGATCGAAAGGAAGAAACGTTGTTTCGCATTCGATGGAAGCTGACCTAAGCGGCTAAGAGCTGCGATAGTTCCTACCCAGTGGACTACACTATTTACGTCGGTGGTGCCTACTGAGGTCAAAGCAGAGTTCAACGGCGGCGAATCTCGTTAATTGACGTAAAATGTGTAACCTGGAGCGATAAGTGGAACAGGAATTTCTCAAGCCGATCCTCGACGGTGAGCGCTTCCGGGACCACAGGGTTCCGCTAGAGGTCCTGAAGGACTTTGCCGCCCTTCAGGAGATGCTCGTCGAGGTTGCCAAGTGGAAGTTCCTCCAGGAGCATCCCCAGCGCGAGCGCGTACAGCGCAATTTCACCAAGGATATTGAGCTTCAGCTCTCCGGT
>JAJXZK010000447.1 GCA_021780095.1 Acidobacteriota bacterium
GCAATCACCGCCGCTACATATTCTCCCAGGCTGTGCCCCAGCACCACGCTCGGCTCGATGCCCCAACTGCGCCATAGCTCCGAAAGCGCATATTCAAACGCAAATAACGCCGCCTGCGCGTACCGCGCCCGCTTCATCCAGCTCCCTGCCTGACCGCTGCTCACTTCACCTTCCGCCGGATACAGCACTTCAATCAGCGACTCACTCGTCTCTTCTTTCCATGCCAGCGCGCATCGCTCGATTGCCAACCGAAATACCACTGACCCTTCATACAGCTCCCGCCCCATCCCCACATACTGGCTCCCCTGCCCCGTACATAGAAAACAGATCCCTTCAACTGCTTCCGTGACCGATACGGCCTTACTCTCAAACACTGCCAGCTGTTGCTTCATCTGCTCCGCATCCGCAGCCAGGAAACATCCGCGACGGGAAAAGTGTGATCGGCCAGTGTTCGCCGTATAGCAAACGTCCCGTAGATCGATGGAAGGCGTCTGTTCAAGAACTTGGCGGTAGAGTTCCGTCAACCGCTTGAGCGACGTATGATTCTTTGCCGAGAGCGCAAGCATCTGCGTGGGCCAGTCGCTTTCGCCACGTGGATCATCCGCTGGCAAAGCTTCGGCAACGATTACGTGGGCGTTAGTTCCGCTGAATCCAAACGAGCTGACGGCTGCGATTCGCTCCTTCCCGTCCGTGTCCCAGTCTGTCAATGTACGTGGAACGGTCAGCTTCAATTCATCCCATCGCACGTGCGAGGTCAACTGCTTGAGATGAAGGTGGGCAGGAATCTGGCGATGATCGAGGGCCAGGATTGTCTTGATCAGCCCAGCGACGCCTGCCGCTGCTTCCAGATGGCCAATGTTCGTTTTGAGCGAACCGACATAAAGCGGCTTCGGCCGCCCAGGTCCATAGACCGCGCCCAAGGCCTGAAGCTCGATCGGATCTCCCAATGCGGTTCCGGTCCCGTGGGCTTCGACATAGGAGACGTCACCCGGTTCGACTCCAGCCATGGCGAGAGCCTGGCGCATCAGTTTCACCTGCGAGGGACCATGGGGAGCCGTCATGCTGCTGCTCGCGCCATCTTGATTGAGGGCGGTTCCGCGAATCACCGCCAGAATGCGATTCCCGTCGGACTGAGCCTGAGACAAGGTTTTCAGGGCCACGAAACCGCAACCTTCGCCGCGAACAAACCCGTCGGCGCTTTCATCGAACGCTTTGCAGCGGCCATCCGGGGAAAGCATGCGCACCCGCGACAGCATGGCCGTCGTTTCGGGAGCCAACATTACATTCACTCCACCCGCCAGCGCTAGGCTGCAGTCTCCGGCGCGGAGACTCTCACACGCCAGATGAACCGCGACCAGCGACGAGGAACAAGCCGTGTCCAGAGAAATACTCGGTCCCTCTAATCCCAGGAGATAGGAAATGCGCCCCGATGCAATGCTGTGCGCAATGCCCGATGCGTAATGCGCGTCCATGGCTTCCGGATCCCCGGTTTGCGCATAGAGCTGGCTGTAATCGTTGCTGGCGACGCCCAGGAAAACTCCGGTTTTTGTGCCGCGCAAATCCATGGGAGCAATTCCCGCGTTCTCCAACGTTTCCCAGGCGACTTCCAACGCGAGTCGCTGCTGCGGGTCCATGCTGGCGGCTTCTCGTGGTGCAATCTCAAAAAACTTTGTGTCGAACTGGTCGACTTGGTCGAGAAATCCTCCCCAGCGTGTCACCATCTTGCCGGGCTGGTCGGGATCGGGATCGTAATATGCGTCCGCATCCCACCGATCCGGGGGAACCAGCGAAATCGCATCGCGACCGTCCCGAAGCAAATCCCAAAAGCTGTCCCCGCTATCCGCCCCTCCTGGAAATCGGCATCCCAGGCCAACGATCGCAATCGGCTCGCGAGCACGCCGTTCCGCGGTCTCCAGCTTCGCCTGCATCTCCTGAACCGCGAGAAACGCCTGCTTGAGAAGCGTCGATCCTTCCGTCGATTTCTTTGTCTCATTCATAGTGCAAACAAACTTTCATCATGCCAATCGGCTGCGTAACAGCTCCGCTACATCCTCTTCCGACAGATCGGCAACCTCTTCCGCTGTCAGAAGCTTTTCTCGGGCAACCGGCAGCGACGAAGAGGACTCGCCCACCGATTCCGCTGTGGTCTCGCCTTGCAAGCGGGCAAGCAGATAGCCCGCCACTGCATCGGGGGTTGGATAATCGAAAATCAAGGTCGCGGGTAGATTGTCCACGCCCAGTAATTTTGATAGCCGGTTTCGAAATTCAACCGCCATCAGCGAATCCATGCCCAGGTTCATGAGTCTGTCCCGTTTTCTGGGAAGGGTGCCCGTGCCGAGACGCAGCACCTGCGCAATTTCCTTCACCACAAGATTGAGCAGCAATGCGTGCCTTTCCGACTGCGGTACTTCCTGCAACAAAGCAACGATGGCCAGGCCCTCACCTGGATTCGGCGCTGTTGCGTCGAAGGTGGAGCTGTCAGCCCACGCGCCTTCCTTCGCCAAATCCACTGTAGGCAATTTCCCGGTGTCTTGGGTCCGTACCGCCGCACTCGCCATGGATACCCGGGCTAAAATCACATGCAGTCCAAGAATTCCCGCGGCAGATTCATCTTCCGGAGCAGAAACGATCGGGTCCATTCCCGCCTCCTGCAATGCAGACTTCCATTCGGGCACTCCCAGGAGCGCCACGCCGGCGCGCAGATCGTCGTCGGATTTTTGCCAACCTTCAATCAACCCAGTGGTAATGTCATGCCATGCGAATGACTGGGTCGTTTCCAGCAACACCATGACTCCGCCCGGCGCTAGGAGACTCGCAATTCCAGACAATGTGGTCTGCAGGTTCCGTGTCGCGTGAACGACGTTGGCGGCAATTACAACATCAAACAAACCCCGACGCGGAGCCAGATGAGCTTCGTTTTCTATATCCAGCAGCCCGTAGCGCACAAACGGATAAGCAGCGAACCGCGCGCCGGCGCGTTGCAGAAAAACCTCAGAGACATCGGTGAAATGGTAGGAAACGCGATCGGCGGTCAATCCTGGAAGAACAGCTGCCGTAGTAGCTCCCGTGCCCCCGCCCAATTCCAGGATCTGCAGTCGACGCTTTGCTGAAGCCGCATTGGCGACAGCCTGCACCGCCGCCGCTACGATCAGGTTGGCATACCGCGCCGCGCTGGAATTCTCGTAGAGATTCCTCGCCAGGTCAGGGGTTCCGCCCGGAAATAATGTTTCGAGCGGACTGGTTGTGCCCAGCAAAACTCCGCGAAGATGATTCGAGCAGTTGCGAAGATATTCCAGCAGAAATGGATCATCCCCCAGGGATTGCTCCGCATCCCGCCAAACCTGGTCAATGTTCGCATCCGGCGGTACGGCAGGCATCAGAAACCGCGAGCCATCTCGCTCCAGGTATCCCGCCTTGCACAACAACTGCAGCCAACGGCCGATCAGTTTCACATGCGATGGCAGAATTCCGCAGCTGTCAGCAAGCGATTGCGCGTCATGCGACACACCAGCCGTTGAAAACGCGCCGAGGCCGCCGAGAGTTCGCAGAATCTCTGCAATCGTCAATCGTTCGAGGGCCCCCCATTTGGCGGCAAACGCTTCGACCTTCATGCCAATCGGTACTAGCTTCGACTGCGACACTGCTGCCCCTGTGGCACGCTGCCATCTCCGTTGGGAAATATCCTGGTCGGGGTCGACAAGCCAATACCTCTGGCGCTCAAAGGGATAGGTCGGGAGTGCCATTCGCTTGCGCTGGTTGCCTTCGTCGAAGCCGCTCCAGTTGATCCGTTGTCCTTCGATATACAGCTGGGCAAGCGTCTCCAGCATTTGGTCCCAGTCGCTTCGTTGTCGCCGCATCGAGATTTTGACGCGACGCTCGAGAGATTCCTCCGATCGAACCGCGAGGGCCTTTAGATGGGGTTGGGGACCGATTTCGAGCGGGGTCTGGCAGCCGGTCGCCAGCGCGGACTTCAGTCCGGCATCGAATTGTACGGTGCGCCGCATATGTTCCCGCCAGTATCGCGCCGTCGTGATCTGCTCGGCTTGCGCCGCCTTTCCCGTCAGGTTCGAGATGATCCGGATTCGCGGCGCATGATAGGTCACCTTCGCCGCACAAGCCTCAAATTCGTCCAGGATCGGCTCCAGCAGCGGCGAGTGAAAGGC
>JAJXZK010000353.1 GCA_021780095.1 Acidobacteriota bacterium
CAGCATCTCGCGCGGCAAGGCCTGCTCCACAACCGGAATCCCGAAGTGCCGCGCCAGCGTCAGCACAGAGTCCCGCGTTATCCCCGACAGCACCGAGTTGGCCAGCGGTGTGGTGTACAGAACGCCGTTGCGCACCAGGAACAAATTCTCGCCCGAACCTTCCGAGAGATATCCATTCACATCCAGCGCTATGCCCTCTGCATATCCGTTCGCGTCGGCTTCCATACGGATCAGCTGCGAGTTCATGTAGTTCGCGCCTGCCTTTGCCAGTGACGGCATCGTGTTCGGTGCCAGTCGGCTCCACGAGGAAACACAAACGTCCGCCGCATCCCCGGCTACATATTTACCCCAAGGAAAATTCGCGATAAAGACATCGACCGGCGAATTCTTCGGATTCACGCCAATCTCGCCATATCCACGAAATGCGATCGGGCGGATGTAGCAGGGAGCTATTTCATTGGCCTCGATCAGTTCCACCACAGCATTCGAGAGCTGCTCCAGCGAATAGGCCAGCGGCATCCTGTAAATCTTCGCCGAGTCCAGCAGCCGCTGCATGTGCTCCGGCAGGCGGAACACCGCCGCGCCCGAAGGCTGCGTGTAGCAGCGAATCCCTTCAAAAACAGACGAGCCGTAGTGGACGACATGGCTCATCACATGAATGTTGGCCTTATCCCAGGGAATCAGATTCCCGTTGTGCCAGATCTTGCTGGTGGGCTGAATGGGCATTGAACAACCGCTCCTTTATTCACGACTCGTGAACCTTCAATTATAGCTGCGCCCCACAAGGCTTAACACGGCCGTCTGCGCACCGGCGGACTCCTATATATTAGGTTTCTGCCTTCGGTTGATTTGTGCGTCCTGCCGTTACGTTCGCCCGCGCCAACCTCAGTCGGGCGGGGGCGAAGCTTTCCCCGTCAGATCGCACGCCCGCCAAAGATACCAGCTTGCCACCGACCGCCAAGGCCTCCATCGCTCGCCCCGGCGCAGCATATCCGCCGGCTTGGCCAGCATCGACGCGTCAAAAGGCTTCCTCTTCGGCAGTCGCCCAAACGTCAATGCAAAACCCTTGCGCACACCGTAGTCCATTATCGGCAGCACATCCGGCCTTCCCAGCCGGAAGATCAAAAGCATTTCCACCGTCCACGTTCCAATGCCGCGCACCTCAGTCAGGCGCTCAATGATCTCAGCATCATCTAACCGCCGAATCTGCTGGAGCGTCGGCACCGTTCCATCCAGCGTCTTCGCGGCAAGGTCGCGCAACGCGAGCAGCTTGCTCGCAGACAATCCGCACCCGCGCAATTGGTCCTCCGGAGCAGCCAGCAAATGCTCCGGTGCCGGATGCAGGTCCCCGAAATAGGTCAGCACGCGTTTCAGGATCGCCGCTGCCGCCTTCCCGTGAAGTTGTTGGTAAATAATCGACTCCAGCAGAGCTTCAAAAGGCGAGTGCTGGCTCTTCAGTTTTAGCGTGAAGGGCCCTGCCTTCTCAATCAGCCTTCCCAAAACCGGATCGGCGTCCGTCAGCTCCTGGCAGGCGCGCGCAATGTCATAGCGGGGAGTCCGTCGTCCGTCGATCATATGGTTAAGACCTTTGTATCAGGGATCACATGTTCAGGTGTTACTGCATTAGTTAATAGGAGCCCGCTACCGATTCGGGCCGAACCAACTGGCCCTGCCACCCCGCCAACCTCAGTCCCCATCTGCTCGCGCATCGTTTTCGCTTAAAAAAATTCGCCAATGCATTCTTTTTTTCAAAAAAATTATGCGACGGTTTCTCAGGGTCTTGCGAGTGTCGATTCCGCCGAGTATATTGTTGCTTCAATTTTTAATTGAGAAATTCGGGGAGCGAAATTTTCCCCGTTGTCAATGACCGTGATCACACACGGGGCACTATTCGTATAACCACCAGGCACGAAGAGGGAATTAGGAAGCATTCATGGCGCAGATTTTTGACCGCAGCTCCAACGCGCTTGCACGGATGAGTCTCATTTTATCGGGTTTGATAATCATAGCCTTGGGAGTTACTCTCAACGAACTCCAGCGTTCCCCATGGGTAACGCGTCAAGGGCAGCGCGCCGATCAGCCGGTTCCATTCAGTCACAAGCACCACGTCGAGGGCCTCGGCCTTCAATGCCAGTACTGTCACGTCTCGGTCGAAAAATCGAGCTACGCCGGTATTCCTCCCACGCGCACATGCATGAACTGCCACTCACAGATCTGGACCAACGCCGCCCTGCTTCAGCCGGTTCGCCACAGCTGGGCCACCGGGCAGTCCATCGTCTGGACCAAGGTCCATGACCTGCCCGACTTCGTCTATTTCAACCATGAAATTCACGTAAACAAGGGCATCGGCTGCGCAAGCTGTCACGGCCAGGTGAATGAAATGCCCATCATGTATGAGCAGAACACCCTCCAGATGGAGTGGTGTCTCAACTGCCATCGAAATCCCATCAAAAATCTGCGGCCGACGTCGGAGATCTACGACATGGCCTGGAAAAAGCCCTCCGACCTGAACCCCGTCTGGTGCACAGCCACAACCGTCAAGTCCGGCATTCCTACTTCGGAATCCGTCAACTGCACCACGATCAACCCAGCCAAGGCGACCAGCACCCAGCTGGCTTCGCTGCATCTCGTCGAGACTGTCGATGCCCAGGTGCAGGGAGCGCCTGTTGCAGATAACGCCAACGGGATGCTGCAGCCCAACGTGAAGTATGTAAAGTTCACAAGCCAGGAAGCACTAGGCGGCTTCCTCTTCAAGCACTATCGCATACGGTCGGCACGGGAGCTTTCCAGCTGCGAGACCTGCCACCGGTGAGAGACAGCGTGAAAAAAGACGACATGGAAACGATGCAGAAGAAACTGACTCTTGCCGAGGTTCGAGCCAAGCTTGCCGGACAGCGGGGCAAGAAGTATTGGCGCTCCATTGACGAGCTGGCGGACACGCCGGAATTCGAAGCCGCCGTCCGCGAGGAGTTTCCGCAGCACGCCTCCGAGTGGATTGACCCAGTCTCGCGCCGTGGCTTCCTCAAAATCATGGGCGCGTCGCTTGCTCTTGCGGGACTCTCCGGCTGCACCAAGCAGCCTGACGAGCCGATCTATCCCTACGTCAAAGCCCCGGAAGACCTCGTCCTCGGCAGGCCAGTCTATTTCGCAACGGCTTTCCCGTTCCCGACCGGCGCGGTTCCGGCACTCATCAAGAGCGATGCCTATCGTCCCATCAAGGTCGACGGCAATCCGGAGCATCCCTACAACCAAGGTGGCTCGGATCCCATCACGCAGGGAACCCTGCTGGATCTCTATGACCCCGATCGCTCGCAGCATTGCTTTTATCGCGGAGAAGTCCGCCCCTGGGCCGCTTTCCTCGCCCAGTATCGAGCCATGCTTGTCGATAAGAAGGCATCGGGCGGTCAAGGCTTGTATTTCCTCAGCGATACCGTCACCTCGCCTACCCTTGCCGATCAGTGGAAGAAGGGGCAGGCGGCTTTCCCGAAAGCTAAGTTCATTCAGTACAGCCCGGTCAATCGCGACTCGGCGTACGCAGCCTCCAAAGCCGCCTTTGGCCAGTTTGCAGATGCACAATATCGGCTGGCGGGCGCGGACGTCATCGTATCGCTCGACGCGGATTTCCTCTCCGGCGCCGCATTCCCCGGATTCCACCGTCTGGCGAAGGACTATGCCAATCGGCGCAGACTCGACGCGACGCTAGACGGGACAAAACCAGCCAATTATTCGATGAACCGGCTCTATGCCGTCGAGAGCATGACTACTACAACCGGCATGAAGGCCGAGCATCGCCTCGCCCTGCGCGCCAGCGACGTTGAGGGCTTTGCTTCCGCACTCGCCGCGGCCTTGGGAATCGGCTCCGCTCCTGCCGGATACACATGGTCGGCCGACGCTCAGAAGTTTCTCGCCGCACTCGTAGCCGACCTCAAAGCCAGCCAGGGACGTTGTGTCATCATTCCCGGCGAGCAGCAGTCGGCCGGCGTGCACGTCGCCGCGATGGCCATGAACAATGCGCTGGGCAATGTCGGAAAAACGGTTGTATACACCGACACCGTGAATCCTATGCCCTCAATCCAAGGCGACGATCTTAGGTCACTCGTCGCCGACATGAATGCTGGCAAGGTTGACTGGCTCGTCATCCTCAATGCCAATCCGGT
>JAJXZK010000466.1 GCA_021780095.1 Acidobacteriota bacterium
GAAGAGGCGATCCAACAGTGGTCCGCTACAGATTCGCTATATGGCAGCCGCCACCTGGCCGCCAAGTGGGACCTTGATGGCACGCTGAAGCGCATCAAGGCATTTTTGCTGGTCGATATGATCGGCGACAAGGATCTCGACATTGCCCGCGATCAAAATTCCACTCCCTGGCTGCTGGATTTGGTAGGTAAGGCTGCGAAGCACGAGGGCGATCAGTCCTATTTTTATGCCACCACAAATGCGATTGAAGACGATCATCTACCCTTCGTCCAGCGTGGTGTTCCCTGTGCCGACCTAATCGACTACGACTACGGCCCGCACAGTTTTATGCTTCCGGACGGTTATCATCACACCGCCCAGGACACCTTGGACAAAATCAGCGCACGTAGTTTGACCGTGGTCGGACAAACTGTTCTTGAAACCATCCATTTGCTGAATCAGAGATAAATCCGTTCATGGCCCCTGGCAGCAACTTGATGGACGATCACGTGTTTGGAGGCGCGCCGCCGTGGTTGTGGCTCTTCTTCCATGCGCTGGTGTTCGGCCTGCTTACCGTCGACTGGGCGTTCACCCGAAAGGCGCGCGACGAGCGCGTGCTGGTTCGGCGTTCGAATTGGCTGACGGGGGTCTGGATCACGGCGGCGTTGTTATTCGCCCTCGTCGTCTACCGTGCCCTGTCGCATCAATACGCGCTGGAATACGTGACCGGATATGGCATCGAAGAATCCCTCAGCATCGACAATCTGTTCGTCTTTCTGGTCCTGTTTCAAGCCTTCGGGCTTAAGTTGGCGCAGCAGCGAAGGGTGCTCTTCTTCGGAGTGCTGGGCGCAATCGTGATGCGTGCCGCCATGATCCTCGCCGGTATTCAGTTGCTGAACACTTTCTCCTGGATGAATTACATCTTCGGCGCGATCCTGCTCTACACCGCGTTTCATCTGCTTCGAAAATCGCTTCAGTCCCAGCCGGAACGTCCACTGTTTTGGATGGACTGGCTCAATCGGCATCCGCCCATGGCCAGGGAAAAACATCCGTATCGATTCTTCGTTTGGGAAGAAGGCCGTCTGCGCTTTACCCCGCTCTTCATCGCGCTGCTGGCCATTGAAACCACGGACCTGGTGTTCGCCACCGACTCGATTCCCGCAGTGCTCGCGGTGTCGCATCATCCCTTCATCGTCTATTCATCCAACATTTTCGCGGTATTGGGATTGCGATCGCTCTATTTCGCGTTAGCTTCCGTGATGCAACGGCTGCACAAATTGCGCTATGGGCTAGTGGTGATTTTGATGTTTGTCGGCGGCAAAATGATGCTGGCCAACGTCGTCACTGTTCCGATCTGGGTTTCACTCATCGTGCTGGCTTCCGCTATAACCATCACAGCGGTGTGGTCTCTAGTGTCAGAAGCGCCAGCAAAAGAGAGCTCGCACCCCGCTAAATGACCCTAGTCAAAGGAAACAAAATCGACTTGGCTGCGGACCATGCGCGAATGCATTGCGGGACCGGGATCATGCTGCGGAAAATCCGTCCGCGCATGAGCGCCGCGTGATTCTTTACGCGCCAACGCCGATGCCACGATCAGTTCCGCCACGGTATTCAAGTTGCGCAATTCCGCACTCTCGCGGGTGGTAGCAGGCGGCAGCTTACTCTGCATCGCCTTAAGTTCTGCCTGGATTTTGGACAGACCGGCCTGGTCGCGCAACAATCCCGCGTATCGCCACATCAGGCTGCGAAGCCTTTCCCGCAATGCTGCGACTTGCGCCGCATCCGTTTCCGTAACGGAAGTCTGCTTAGCTTGCAACGCGGTTTGTTCCGGCGCCGTCGTCGCTTCTGCGGGCAGACCCTCCTTCAACATCGCCGCCGCTGCCCGCTGCCCGAACACCAACCCTTCCAGCAGGGAATTGCTGGCAAGACGATTCGCGCCATGGACGCCGGTACAGGCAACTTCGCCGGCAGCGAACAGGCCGGCAAGGTTGGTTCTCCCATGCAGGTCCGTCCGCACGCCGCCCATTAGGTAGTGTGCGGCCGGACGAATCGGAATCAGGTCCTTCGACAAGTCGAAACCATACTCAGCCAATCGCGCGGAGATGCCTGGGAACCGGGCCCGCAGATCTGTGCCAGTCACGTGGCGCATGTCCAGATAGACGGGCTTCGCCTCGCCGGAGCGCTCGTCGACGCCTTCGCGCATAATGGCACGAGCCACAACGTCCCGCGGCGCAAGTTCTGCCAAAGGATGGTAACGATCCATAAACCGCTCGCCGCGATAATTGCGCAGCAGCGCGCCTTCCCCTCGCAAAGCTTCCGAAAGCAAAAATCTCGGCGCACCCGCAAGACTCAGAGCCGTTGGATGGAATTGATAGAACTCCATGTCGGAGACTTCCGCGCCGGCGCGGTAGGCCACGGCAATTCCGTCGCCGGTGGCCACGCCAGGATTGGTGGTGTCGCTGTAGACCTGGCCTGCTCCGCCGCTCGCCAGCAACACTCCGCTGCCCCTGAACGTCAGCGGCCGGTTGTGTTCATCCAATGCGTCAACCCCGATCACTCTGCAATCGCGAACCACCAGGTCGCGCATTGTAACCCGCTCCTGCAGATGGATGCGTGGTTCCAGTGCAACCCGCTCCAGCAGAGCGCGGCCGATCTCTCTTCCGGTGGCGTCGCCGTTGGCGTGCAGAATTCGCGGCAGACTGTGCGCCCCTTCGCGGGTTCGCATAAGTTCTCCCGCGCCATCTTTTTCCCGATCGAAGTGGGTGCCCCAGGCCAGCAGTTCTTCAATGCGAGCCGGACCCTCTTCCACCAGCAGCCGCGCCGCCTTTTCGAACACCAGGCCGTCGCCCGCGTGGATGGTGTCCTGACCGTGCAGTTCCACATCTTCGGGGCCGCCCATGGCGACGGCAATTCCGCCTTGAGCGTAATGGGTATTCGATTCCGACGCACCTTCTTTGGTGATCAACGTGACATCAGCCGCTTTCGCCAGCGTCAGCGCCGCGCGCAGCCCCGTGATTCCACCGCCTACGACAATCCAACCGTGAAAACTACACATCTCCACGAGTGTGAGGATAGCATGCAGCGAACCGCTGCATCTCGGCCTCGCGTCGCGCATTTCGAACAGTCGCGCGCGTACGATACGATTAGAAAATCAGCGTGTCGACAATTCTGGTCAAATCCGCAACGGCGAATTATCCCGTACAAGTGCAGCCTCGGCTGCTGGAAGCGCTTGCGTCTCACCTGCGCCGAGTGGCCGGAGAGCAGCGCTCTATTTTCGTTGTCACATCTCCCGAGATATGGTCGCGATGGGGCCAGCTGTTTCAGGGATCATTTACCGCGCGAAAAGCTGAAATCGTGCCGTTGTTTGTGCCCGCTGGGGAACGATTCAAGCAACTTAAAACGGTCGAACATCTTGCTGAGAAGATGGTCGCTGCCGGGGCCAAGCGAGACGCACTGCTCGTCGCATTCGGCGGTGGCGTCATCGGCGATATGACTGGTTTTCTCGCAGCTATATACATGCGCGGCATCCGGTACGCGCAGGTACCCACCACGTATCTTTCCCAAATCGACTCCTCCATCGGTGGCAAGACCGGAGTGAACCTTCGTGTCGGCAAAAATCTTGTCGGAAGTTTTCATCCCCCTATTGCCGTATTCACCGACCCGGTCGTATTAGTGACACTTCCGCCCAAGGAACTGCGTTCCGGCGCGGTAGAGAGTGTGAAAGCTGCTGTTCTCGGCGACGCCCGCTTCTTTGCATGGCTGGAGCACAATATGACCAACCTGCTGGCCGGCGACCCGGAAGTGATCACTCGCGCCATTGAAACCTCGGTGCGCATCAAGGCGGAGATTGTCAGCGCCGACGAACGTGAATCCGGTGAACGAATGCTGCTGAACCTTGGCCACACCGTTGGCCACGCCATTGAGGCCGCCACTCGCTATCGCACCCTGCTGCATGGCGAAGCGATTGCGTGGGGAATGATCGCAGCGCTACATCTTTCTGTCGCTCGCGCGGCGTTGACGCCCGGCGAAGCCAAACGCATCGAAGATCTGACGTTTCGCCTTGGTCCGTTTCCGCGCTTTCGCGCCACCGCGAAGGTTCTGCTCGATCGCACCGCCGGCGATAAAAAACATCTGCAGACGGCGCACCGTTTCGTTTTGCCAATA
>JAJXZK010000244.1 GCA_021780095.1 Acidobacteriota bacterium
TTTTCATTTGCTGCCTGAACTCCGGGCTATTGATCTTCGCGGTGGCGGCGTCGATCTGGCGCTGCATCTGCGCGAAATCCAAATGCTTTAAATCGGCTTGCTGCTTCGCAATCTCCGCCATTTGCTCTTTGAATTCCGGGCTGTTGAGATGTTTAGTTACGTCGGCGATCTGTTCGTTCATGGCTGCCATATCTTTATTGAATCGCGCCTTTTGCTCTGGGGTCAGCGCGTGATGGCCCTTGCTGTCGATCACGAACGACTCATGTTTTAGGATTTTCGGATGGGGGTGAGCAGCATTCACTTTCGGGTGAGATGACTTTGCTTCCGCTGGCTCGGGAGCAAGGGGTGGGATAGGCGCAACGGAAGCAACCCCATGCACCATATCGCCCGGAGCGGGTGGCGGTGGCGGCGGAGCGGGTGTAGCCGACCCATTGGACGCGGGCGGCGCAGGCGGTGGCGGCGGAACCAACATATCCGGCGCGGGAGAAGTTGGCGGCGCAGCAGGAGCGGGCGCTGTAACGGCGGCGCCAGCCGTCTGGGCCAGGGTCGGAGTTACGTGGAAGGATACTGCTATCGCGATTGCAATGATCATTGCAGCCGTGCCGCTTACAACCCGCGCCAGCTTTGCGTGCGTCTTCGTGGGGGTATTCTCCTGCATGAGTCGCATGATTCTTTCCTCCAATACGTTGTCTCCGAAAAGGCCGGTCGCCTGCGCCGCATCGACAAGGCCGTTTTGCGAGAGAGTTCTGCCGGCCATGGCGAGCAGGCATTTCGCATAGCCGATTTCAGACTGCATGGCTCGGGCTGCGATGTCATCGCAAATCATCTCGCGAGTTCCGCGGATGCGCTGCTGCACTCCACAGGTCATCGGATGCCAGGCTACCGGCAACGCGGCAAGTTGGCAGAGGAGATTGCTCAGATAATCGTGCCGGCGGACGTGGGCGAGCTCGTGAAAGAGGGCCGCTTGCACCTCATCCTGGGAGTGGTTGTCAAAATCTTCCGGCAGCAGGAGGACAGGATGGACGACGCCAACGATTACCGGGCTGCGCACGTCAGCGGAGGTACGCAATTGCGGCAACCTGGCGCCGAGGCGACGGCCGGAGTCCACAAACATCGCGTTCCACTGCGGCAGCAGAACGGCCGGATCTGCATTCATGACCAACTGTCGCGCGCGACGCCACGACATCACAATCCGCGAGAGTCCGAAGAGCAATATGGCGAAATAGATGCCGACCAGCGATGCTGTTGCGACAGGAGACAACCGCAGTGTGAGTCGCGGAAGGGTGAAGAACTCTTCCGCGAGTCTAGGATCAGCTACGACGAACTGGGTGACAATTGCGACGCGAGGCAATGCTTCCCTTCCGGCCATTGGGGACGCGTCGGTATTGCAATCGGTGCAGGCTGTCTGGGTGCCACGGGAGTGACCGGGGCGAACGCCACGGAGCGGCAAGCCTACGGCGAGCGCGAGGACTGCAAGCCAGATGCAGTGCTGCGTGCGCGGTCCGAATTTGCCGAGGCGGATGAAGAGCCACGCTCCGCCGGCGAGTAGCGGAATCTGCCATGTCGCGTTGGCCAGGTAGTCGATCAGGATCTGTTCCATACCGCTTCTCCTTACGGCTGTTCCTTACTGTTGTTCCGCTGCTGCAACTTTCCGGGCCAGGCGCTCGAGTTCTTTGGCGCTGATCTGACGGGTGTCGACCATGGCCATCAGCAACGCCTCGGCCGAGCCGCCAAACATGCGGCGCACCAAGTCTTCGACGGCGCTTCCCGAGGCGCGTTCACGACTGACCACGGGGCGGTAGCGAAAGGCTCGTCCTTCCTGAGTGCGCTTCACGTTGCCTTTGCGCAGCAGTACCATCAGCATGGTTTGCACGGTGGTGTAAGCGAGTTCGGCCTTCAATTTCGGGATCACTTCGGTCACTGTCGAGGCGCCGTTTTCCCATAACACCTGCATGATTTCCAGTTCCAGCGGGGTGAGGGTCTGCTTGGGTTTTTCTTTCGTGGGCATGATCACGGATTTATCTCCTAATCCTTTCGTAGATTAGGCCATATCTTCTATGAGTCTGTCAACTAAATGATTAGGAGTCATCGGACGGGTCTTCTGCCGTGGATGCGGGTTGCCAAACAGGACACAGGATGGCTAGACTTTGTGCGAGCGATGCGATGGTGTGAACGCCGCTTCGACCATATTTTTTATATGTTGCATGCCACGCTGGAAGCGTTGATGCAAATGTCTCTGATGGCGGATGACGTTTCGCGCAGCAACACCAGTTCGCATGTACGCGCAGGCTTCACAACCTAATCAACTGCCCAGGAGATCTCCTTGCGGAATATTCGAACCATCCTCAGCATTTTTCTTGCTCTTTGTTGCTTCGTTGCTTTCAAGCCGATGGTGCAGGCGCAGAGTCAGGCCGTCAATGAGTTCGAATTGCCCCCTCCACCGCATGCGAAAGAAATTCACCTGAAGCATGTGCTGGTGATTGGGCAGACGAAGGGATTTGAACACGACTCGGTCACGGATGCGATGGTGGCCGTGGCGAACATGGGCAAGAAGAGTGGGTTGTGGGACACGGAAATCCGCACCGACACGGAACTGCTGACGAAGAAGGATCTCGGCAGGAATGCAAAAAATCTGAACTACTTCGACTGCCTGGTCTTCGCGAGTACGACGGGCGAACTGGATATGGACGCCAGCCAGAAGCAGGACATGATGTCGTTCATCAAGGACGACGGGAAATGTTTTGTGGGCATCCACGCCGCGCTGGATACCAACTACACCTGGCCGGAATATGGCGAGATGATTGGCGGATGGTTCGACCAGCATCCCTGGGGAACGTTCAATGCGCCCATCGTCAATGAGCAGCCGGATTTTCCCGCGGTGCGCCACTTCCCGAAAGAGTTTGTGAAATTCGACGAGATTTATCAGCCGAAGAACTGGTCGCGCGACAAGGTGAATGTTCTGCTGAGCCTGGACGCGAGCAAACTCGACTACTCCAACAACCCGCGCATTCATCGTGCGGACCATGATTTTCCCGTGGCCTGGGTGAAGATGTACGGCAAGGGGCGGGTTTTCTATTCCACCCTGGGGCATACGGAGGAGTCATGGCAAGATCCCGACGTTCGCAAGATGTATTTCGAAGCGATCAAGTGGGCCCTGGGCATGACAGAGGGCAGCATCGCTTCGCATTCCAAGGCGGGTGCTTCCGGTTCCAACCCCTAAGCGTCTAATCTTGATCCAGGTGAAATCGGCGAGCAAATTTGTCTGGGGTTGAGATGCATCCCGACCATCAATGGGCGCAGCAGAACGGGCTGACCAGGAGTAGCGAAGCTAGACGATGAAAAAGTTACAGGCGATCGTGTTCGCCGTCATCCTTGGAACCATTTTATGCCAGAGCCGACCGGCAGCGATGTATGCGGCCGCCGCGCAAAATTCCACTTCAAACAAGACATCGGAGAATTCCGCTGCTCAGACCGGCACAACCCAAAACAGCGGACAGACTGAAGGCACGACAGCACACGCCTCGTATTCACGCCCGGACTCGGCATCGGTGGATCCTTCTGAGCAAGCAAAATTGGGAGGCGCGCTCTTCCACCAGAATTGCGCGTTCTGTCATGGTCGTGATGCAGCCGGCGGAGAAACAGGTCCGGACCTGACGCGCTCCAAGCTGGTGGCGCAGGATGTTGCCGGAGACAAGATCGCAGAGGTGTTGCGCCAGGGACGGCCGGAAAAAGGCATGCCGCCGTTCACATTTTCTGCTCCGGAAGTGGCGGAGGTGGTCGCATTTATCCATGAACAACGCTCCCAGGCAAAACTTCACAATGGAAGCCGTCGCGGCGTGGACGTAGCCGACCTGCAGACGGGGAATGTTACGGCGGGCAAACAATATTTCAACGGTGCGGGCGAATGCGCATCCTGTCATTCACCTACCGGGGATCTGGCCGGCATCGCCTCTCGCTATGAAGGGTTGGAGCTGGAAGAGCGAATGCTGTACCCCGAGGACGCAAAGAGCACCGTGACGGTTACATTATCGTCCGGCAAGACTATGACTGGGACGCTCGCCTATCTAGATGAGTTCACCGTAGCTATGCGGGATGCGGGCGGCAGGTATCGTTCGTGGCCTGTTGGTGGCGTTCGCTACTCTGTTTCCTCACCGGTTGAGGCACACGTTGCGCAATTTCCAAAATACACGGATGCCGATATTCATAACCTGATGGCGTACCTGCAAACGCTGCGATAGACCGTATTACATGCGATTAACGCAATTAACGAAAAGGTTCTGATGGAGAAGAAGTTTCTGAAAATCCCCTGGTTCATGGCTGCAAGTGTGTGGCTGACTTCTGTGATATTTTCCTCTGCGTTATTGGCGCAGGGAGTCGATGCGTCGATGCTTCGGAATCCACCCGTCGACAGCTGGCCAACGTATCACGGCGATTATTCCGGCAGACGCCACAGTCGGCTGACACAAATTTCGCGGGCCAATGTTGGCGACCTGGCATTGGCGTGGGCATTTCAGACTGGTCAAGCGGCGACTTTGAAGTCCTCCCCGCTGCTGGTGAATGGCATTTTGTATTTCACCGTACCGGAGAATATCTGGGCTGTGGATGCCCGGTCTGGCCATCTGATTTGGCACTACATGAACCCGCCGACCAAAGGCGACCATATTGGAAATCGCGGCGTGGGGATGTACAAAAATTGGCTCTACTTCCTGCTACCCGATGGACATTTGTTGTGCCTCGACGCGAGGAACGGACACGTGCTATGGAAAGTCGAGGTGGCCGACACTAACAAGGGTTATTGGACAACGATGGCGCCGCTGGTGGTGGGCGAGCATGTGGTTATCGGCGTGTCGGGCGACTTTGATAATTTGGCCGGGTACCTGAGAGCCATTGATCCAGAGACCGGCAAGACGCAGTGGCAATGGGATAGCACTCCACCCGCGGGAACACCGAAAACCTCCACCGGAGGCATGACATGGATGACGGGCACGTATGATCCGAAATTGAATTTGATTTACTGGGGCACGGGCAATCCGACACCGGTATTGAATGGCTCGACACGGCCGGGCGACAACTTATACACGTGCAGCATCGTGGCCATCAATCCCGATACAGGCAAGCTGGCATGGGCGTTTCAGGTGTCGCCGCATGATACGCATGACTGGGATGCAGTGGAGATTCCCGTGCTTGTCGACGGCGAGTTCCACGGACAACCGCGCAAGATGGTGATGCAGGCCTCTCGCAACGGATACTTTGTGGTGCTGGATCGCACCAATGGGAAAAACCTGCTGAGCGTTCCGTATGGACCGGTGAACTGGTCCTTGGGAACCGACAACGACGGGCATCCAATTCCAAATCCTAAGAAGGAACCGGCACCGGATGGGCGATTGATTGCGCCAGATGAAGGCGGACTGACCAACTATCGTTCACCGAGTTTCGATCCGCAAACGGGATTGCTTATTGTGGATGCCCATCCCAGCTACAGTCTCTATTTTGCGAAGCCTGCCGACGGCAACTATGGATGGGCCGGGGCGGACTATGGCCTGTGGGGCAAGGGGATAATTGAAGCGATCGATTATAAGACGGGAAAGATTCGCTGGAGCCATGAAGGTGGCCGAAGGGGGGATGGCGCCGGAGTGTTGACGACAGATTCCGGCCTGACGTTTACAGGCGATGAATACGGAAATATGCTGGCGCTGGATACGCGGACGGGGATAACTTTGTGGCACGCCGGCATGGGCGCCGGGATGCAAAGCTCGCCGATCACGTATGAGGTGGATGGACGACAATACGTTTTGACGGGGAGCGGCTCGGTGTTGTTTGCGTGGGCGTTGCCGTTGCATGCGACGGAAAAAACCGCGGCGCTCAAGAAAACTGCAAGCCATTGAAGCGGCAAGACGAAGGGATTGTCGCGCAGTGCGACGCTAGGGCTTGGCTAACACTGGACGCACCGTCCGCAGGATGCCGCGCAGAATATCGGTTGGGGTCGGCGGGCATCCGGGGATGGTTGCGTTGACTGGAAGAATATTGGCTACGCCGCCGCGACTGGCATAGCTGGCGCCAAAGATGCCGCCGCAGGCGCCGCAATCTCCAATCGCGATCACAAGTTTGGGCGCCGGCATTGCGTCGTAGGTGCGCCGCAACGCCTCTTCCATATTGACGGAGACGGGGCCGGTGACGAGCAGCAGATCGGCATGACGCGGGCTGGCGACAAATTGAATGCCTGCACCCTCCAGGTTGTAATACGGATTGTGCAGCGCCTGAATTTCCAGCTCACATCCATTGCACGAACCCGCGTCCACGTGGCGGATACAAAGGGCGCGGCCCAGGACCGTGAGCAACTCTGCCTGCAGGCCATCGAAGTTCGGCGACGACGCCACGAAAGCCTGCTCCAGCACGGGCAACGGCTCGGTCAGCAATCCAGTTCGCCACATGCGTGAAATTGTGTTCCACATAGCTTCCCTACCCGTCTTGTCCGCTATAGGACAGGTTGAACGATTTGTTGATCAGGGGAAAATCCGCCACGATGTCGCCGACGATGGCATATTCAATCAGCGGCCAGTTCTGCCAGGAGGGGTCATGCGCATGGCAGCTGCGGATAGAACCATCGGGGCCGGTTTGAAGAGCGATCAAGACTGGGCCGCGCCAGGATTCGATGACCGCCAGGCCGAGTTGATCGGGGGCGGCGGCGGGAACGGGCGCGTGAATCGGTCCGTCACGGAGGTCTCGAAGGAAGGTGCGACATAGGCGGAGCGATTCGAATATTTCGCCAAATCGCACCAGCACTCGAGCGGCAACATCGCCGGTCGATTGCTCTATGCATTGCGCCGTAACCCTGTCATACGGCGGCCAGGGATGATCGACGCGCAAATCGCGTGCGATTCCAGAAGCTCGCGCTACGATACCCAGCGCGCCTAGCGATTCGGCAGTGGACGGGTCCAATGTTCCAGTGGTGCGAAAGCGATCCTGCAGCCCCGCGTGTTCGTCATAAATGGAGCGCAGATTGGTGACGGACTGCTCCAGCTCAGAGTAGAGATGGAGCAGCAATGCAGGAGCATGAGTGGGAAGATCGACCGCCACGCCGCCGGGGATGATGTAGTCGAGCAGATATCTCGCTCCAAAGGCGATGGAGTTGACGCGCAGCAGATCTTCTTTGAGACGCGAGAAATGCGTCAACCCAAAGGCAAAGCCAGCGTCATTGCCGAGCGCACCCAGGTCGCCGAGATGGTTGGCCAGACGTTCATGTTCTAGCGCCAGGGCACGCAGCGATGAAGCACGGGAGGGACAGACGGTGCCGGTCAGAGGCTCCAAAGCGGCGCAATACGCCCACGAGAAAGCCACCGCGGAGTCGCCGGAGATACGCGCGGCCAGTCGATAAGCGGAAGACTGCGGCAGGGTGGTGAACAATGGGGCAATGCCTTTGTGGGTGTAGCCGAGCTGCGCTTCCAGTCGCAGAACTTTTTCGCCGACAACTGAGAAGCGAAAATGCCCGGGCTCGATGGTGCCAGCGTGGACGGGGCCGACGGCAATCTCATGCACACCGCTTCCCTCCACGGTCACGAAGGGATAGGGGGCGGAGATGTTCGGATACTGCCGGTTTGCGTCCGCGTCGCGTCGCAGCGGAAAGAACGTTTGCGGCCAACCACCGTGACGGAGCCAGCCACGCGTGTCGGCTTCGTCGGCGGCAGTTCCTTCCGCGGCGACACCGAGCAGATCGTAGACGGCGCGCTGCATTCTTTGCGCAGCGGGAAAAATCGCGGCGATACTTGGATAGGTCGGCGGCGCTTTCATCGCGTGCTCCAGCACAAGCATGCCTTGTGGAACCAGATAGGCGACGAAGATGCGGAAGCAGGCGTCGCGGTCACGATCATCCGTACCCCATAGCGCCAGCAATTGCGCGCCAAAATCGCGCAGGGCTGCGGCATATTGCAGCCATTGCTCGCGATCGACGATGAGGCGGCTGCCAGGCAGATTGCACGGGAGCGGAAGACGCGGGCTTTCCAGGAATTCAGGTAATTTCATGGTCATCCGATCAGCCTCGCAGCAGCACGAAACCACTCTGCCAGCACCGGTGGAATATACAGGCCCAGCATCACCACCATGGCCAGATGAAGGAACGCGGGAATCATCGCCGGAGTCGCCGCGGCGGTGGGCTTATGGGAGACATCGTCATTGCTTGGCGATGGCGCGGCGCGCTCGCCAAAGACCATCGACTGCGCTCGACTGAAGATCGCCCCGAAGGCAACACCCAAACCCACCAGCAGCAGAGGAGCTGTCCAGGGATGCTGGTGTATTGCGCTGGTGATCATGAGGAACTCGCTGGTGAACACTCCGAAGGGCGGCATGCCGAGAATGGCCAGCGATCCGAGCATCAGCGACCAGCCAAGGGTCGGAGACGTATCCGCGAGACCACGAATGTCTTCCATCTGCTGGGTGCCTGCGGTTTGCGAGGCGTGGCCGGCGCTGAAAAAGATGGAGGACTTGGTGAGCGAGTGAACGACCATATGCAACATCGCGGCAAAGTTTGCGATGGGTCCACCGATGCCAAAGGCGAAGGCGATCAGGCCCATGTGTTCGATGGAGGAATAGGCGAAGAGGCGTTTGATATCGCGCTGGCGCCAGAGAAAAAAGGCAGCCAGCAAGATCGAAAACATTCCAAACCCCATCAGCATGTGGCTCGGCAATTTGGAGCCGATGGAGCCGACGACAAGTACTTTGCACCGGACGACCGCATAAAGGCCGACATTCAGCAGCAGACCAGAAAGCACGGCGGACACGGGCGATGGACTTTCGCCATGGGCATCGGGGAGCCAATTATGCAAAGGCGCGAGTCCGGCCTTCGTTCCATAGCCGACGAGAAAAAAGACGAAGGCGAGTCCCATCACTCTTGGCTCCAGCTGCGATTTCGCTGCATTCAAGTGGGTCCATAGCAGCGCGCTCATACCTTCGTGGCCCAGCGTTTGTTCTGCGGCAAAGTACAGCAGGATAGTGCCGAACAGCGCCTGGGCAATACCGACGCCGCACAGGATGAAATATTTCCAGGCAGCTTCCAGGCTGGCGCGGGTGCGATAGAGCGAGACCAGCAGGACGGTGGAAAGAGTGGCGGCCTCCATGGCGACCCATAACAGACCCATGTTATTGGTCAGCAGCGCCAACAGCATGGCTGCCATAAACAATTGGTACATGCTGTGATACAGGCGCATGCGGCGCGGTCCGACGCGGCCGTGCAGTTGCTCGACACGCATATAGGATCGGGAAAATATTGCGGTGGTGAAGCCCACGAACGCAGTGAGCGCGACCAGGAACACATTGAAAGAATCGACGAAGAACTGATCGTGCCCGGCAAGAAACGGCCCGTGCCGCGCCACGCGCACGACGAGACACGCAGCGGCGAACAGCGTGGCGAAACTGACAAAAATGTTGAGCTGCGCGACGAAGCGATGTGCTCCGAAGGAAGCCAGCAACAATGCTCCGGCGACTGGTATCGAGAGGACCAGAACAATTTCCAACTTAGTCCTCCTTCAGGCTTTCCAGATGATGCAGATCGAGGCTGTCGAACTGCTCCCTGATTTGAAAAAAGAAGACTCCCAGGATGAATACGGCCACCAGCAGATCGAGGGCGATCCCCAGCTCAATGACCATGGGCATTCCGTAGGTAGCGCTGGTAGCGGCGAAGAAGAGGCCATTCTCCATTGCCAGAAATCCAATCACCTGGGTGACGGCCTTGCGTCGCGTAATCATCATGAGGAAGGAAAGCAGAATAACGGCGAGCGCGATGCCGAGCGTGTTGCGCGTGATGGTGTTGGCCATCATGCTGATGGGTTGCGCCAGTCCGAAGGCAAAGATCACCAACACCAAGCCGACCAGCATGGTGGTGGGGATGTTGACCAGGAGTTCGGTATCCCACTGCGCGCCCAGGTTGCGAATCAGCCGGTAGAGCACCCACGGCAGCACAATCACTTTCAGTAATAAGGTCAGGACAGCCGAGTAATAGAGCTCCTTCTGGCCGGAGCTGTATGCGACTAGGCAGGTGGAGGCGAACAGAACCAAACCTTGCCAGGCGTACAGCGTAATGAGCCGTTGGGTGCGGCGGCGCGAGAGCATGGCGAAGGAGATCAGCAGCAAGATGCTGGCCTGCAGGTTGAGCGACTCGACGATCCAATGCGACCGGTGCATCATTATGACCCCAGCAAAAGGTGAACGAGCAGGCCCAGCACGGCCAACAGGAAAGCTATGGCCAGAAATTCCGGAGCGCGAAAAATGCGCAGCTTGGCGGAGAGAGATTCAATCAGCGCCAAAGCCGCGCCGGAGACGATGAGTTTTGCAATGAGTGCGGCGGCGGCCAGCAGCAGGGCCCATGCGCCATCAGCGCCGTGGGTGGCGATTCCCCAGGGCAAGAACAGCGCGAACCCGATGCAGGCGTAATTGAACAGCTTCAGGCTGGAAGCCCACTCGATGAGCGCGAGATGCCGTGCCGAGTCCTCCAGCACCATCGCCTCGTGGATCATGGTGAGTTCCAGATGGGTCGATGGATTGTCGATGGGGATGCGGGCATTTTCTGCCAGCAGTACCATGACAAACGCAATTCCTGCGAAGGTGAGACTGGGATTGATGGAGAGCGGGCCTGCGGAGTAGGCCTCCACCAAACTGGGCAGGGCGGTGCTGCCGGAAAGCAGGAAAGCGTTGAACAGAACCATCAGCAGAGCAGGCTCGGCGAGGAAGCCGACCATCATCTCGCGCCGTGCCCCCATGGAGCCGAAGGCGGTGCCGATATCCATGGCGGCCAGCGATTGGAAGACGCGCGCGGTGGCAAAAATCCCGATCAGCGCGATGGCGTCGGCGACGCGCGCAAAGGGCAAGTCGGTGGCGATGGACGGAATGATGGCGGCGGCGAGCACCATGCTGCCAAACAGGACATAGGGCGTAATGCGAAAGAGCAACGTGGCATCGGCAGCGAGGGCCACCTCTTTATGAAAGAGCTTGCGCAGCATTCGATACGGCTGCGTCAAGGGCGGAGCGCTGCGGCTCTGCAGCCAGGCGCGGCATTGCGCGATCCATCCAACAAACAGCGGTGCCAACGCGATGGCCAGCAACACTTCTCCGAACTGGCGGACCATGGTGATGGCGCTCATAGCACCGCCGCCAGCAATCCGAGCAGCGTGAGGAAACTGAAGAGAAGATAGATGGCGAGGCGGCCGCTCTGCACAAAACCGATGGAGTCCGACACGCGTTGCACTGCGCGCGCAATGGGGTGATACACAATGCGCGCCAAGCGATCTTCCACGTGGATGCGATAGCGCGGAGTCTTATCGGCGGGCGAAGGCAGTTCCCGCTCCATGTCGAACACCGGTCGGAAAATGTGGCGGATCGGGTGACCAAATCCTTCGGCGGTATCCTGCATGCGCGAGGTTTGCCAGGGATAGCCGCAATCCCAGGGAACGGTGCGGCGCATACGACCATGGGCGAGAACGCGCACCAGGATATAGGTCAGGCCGATGACGCACACGGTACCGGCGAGCAGCAGCAACCCGTTGTAAGAGGCTTGTTTGGGCGCAATGGGAGCGATCCATCCCCACGGGGAGGAGAAGCTGATTGTCGATCCCAGCAATTGCCTCGTGACTGCGGCAGCGGTCCGCAGAGCGATTTGCGGCAGCACGCCAATCAGGATGCATCCCAATGCAAGCCAGGCCAGGCCGAGGCGCTCCAGCCAGTTGGCATCATGGGCATCGGCGAGCGCAGGCTCGCGCGGCTGGCCGAGAAAGATGACTCCATAAAACTTGACCATCACATACGCCGCCAACGCGACGGTCAATGCGAGAACAGCGGCACCGAGGGGGACCAGCATATTGATAAACGGCTGGGACAGCTGCGGAGTGAACAGAAACGACTGCAGCAGGAGCCATTCCGACACAAAGCCGTTGAGCGGCGGCAGGCCCGCGATCGCCAGCGTGCCCACCAACGCCAGCGCCGCGACCCAGGGCATGGTGCGAGCCAGGCCGCCGAGCGCGCCTAAACTTCTTCGCTTGGTTGCGTGCAGCACGTTGCCGGTGGCGAGGAACAGCAAGCTCTTAAACAGAGAGTGGTTCAGTGCGTGGAGCAGGGCGGCGCTGAGCGCGAGAGCTGCAAACAACGGAAGATGGGCCGCCTCGAACAGAATGGCAAGTCCAATCCCGGCAAAAATGAGGCCGATGTTTTCAATGGAGGAGTAGGCCAGCAGGCGCTTCATGTCCGTCTTGACGGATGCGAAGATGGCGCCGAACAATGCGGACGATAGGCCGAGGACAAGGACAAGAAGTCCCCATTGCCAGAACTGGACGTGCAGCAGATCAAATGTGACGCGCAACATGCCGTAGACTGCGGTCTTCAACATCAGGCCGCTCATCACGGCGGAGACTGGCGAGGGCGCGGCGGGATGCGCTTCCGGCAGCCAGACGTGGAGAGGAACAAGGCCTGCCTTGGCGCCAAACCCAAGCAGCGCCAGCAGAAATGCGACGGTCGCCCATAACGGCGTGTGCGGCGTGACACGCATGGCGTTAAAGGTGAGTCCCCAGTTGCCGGACTGGAGGATGCCGAAGCTGAAGAGGAGGCACAGCGCCCCGAGATGCGCCATCAACAGATATAGAAAACCGGCCTGACGGATCTCTGGGCGGTGGTGCTGCGAGACCACCAGGAAGTAGGAACTGAGCGCCATCAGTTCCCATGCAACCATGAAACAGTACGCGTCATCGGCGAGGACGACCAGGGCCATGCCGGCAAGGAACATATGGTAGTGGAAACCCATCAAACCTGGGGCAGTGCCTTCTCCTGAGCGGAAATAGCCGGCGGCAAAGATGGAAATGCCGGCACCGGAGACACCGATCAGCAAGAGGAAGAATCCGGAGAGTGCGTCCAAACGGAAATGAAACGGCAGGCTCGGCAATCCCAGCGGTAGCATCATGGTTTGCGGCGCGTGACCGGAGTGCAATGCCACGCCGCCCACGATCGCTACGCCCAGCGCGATGACGGCTCCGGCGGGAAACAGTCCGCGCGCCACAAAGCGCAAACTGTGGGGGCGCAACAGGCCAATCAGTCCTACAAACATCCAGGCGAGTACCAGCATCAGTGTCCAGGCGAGATCGTTCTGCTGGAGCAGAAGAATGCCGTGGGCAAGCATGGATGGAAGGTTCACTGCCACTCCTGCAAAAGAGTGAGCCGTGGCCGCCGTTCATTACTATATGTATATGTTTTCATAGTTTAGAGGCACTAAATCCCTAGGCCAACCCGTAGCTACAACTGGCGAAGCATCTTGCGGACCCCGACCAGTTGCCGATTGAAAATCTTCTTGGCGATATCCAACAGGGTAAAAATCTCGGGATCGCTGATCGAATAAAAGACGTTCAGCCCCTCTTTGCGGGTAGTGACCAGGTTGCGGCTGCGCAAAATGGCAAGCTGCTGCGAAAGACTGCTTTGCTCCACATCCAGCCGCGAGCCAAGCACGTTGACGCCGACTTCCCCGTGACGCAATTCGTCCAAAATACGAATGCGCAGCGGGTGGGCGAGCGCCTTGAAAAACGCCGCTTTGAACTGGGCGAGTTCTGACATGGTTATATTATAATAATACAATATACATACGTTTATGTCAAAGGTCACTGCGCGCCGTGCTTCGACCTGGGTGAATTCCACGATGGGCAGTGCCGCGCGAAACAAGGAAAGTCGCTTGGGAATGTCAGAAAATCGGGCCGTCTACGCTGAAGGAGTTGCCTGCACCAGCGACAAATCGCGGTCGAGGCTACTCATATCGAAGCCTGAGGGAGAGACTTTATCGCCGCAGACCCAGTCGGTACTGAGCACTGCGTATAACTCCACGTTGTAGCGGCTAAAAAAATCCCAGCTCATGATCTTGAGCATCCCCCACGTGACCACGTACACGCCATCCTCCCCATAGCCGACCGCAGTGACGCAGTGACCGTTCTCCAACTGAGGAGCGGCGTCGCCGGGTGAGACTGTGTTGGGAATCGCCCATGGAATGGATGGCCATCCGGTTGGGTTACCGGTCAATGCAAATTTCGGCAGATCGAGCCCGACATATGCGCTGCCGAACAGATGAACGATGCCGCGCAGTTCGTCCGCCTTTTGTCCATGCGCCTTCACGAAAGAGTGAACGCGATGCTTGCCGATGCCTGTCTTGCGCCAGTATTTCAACGCATCCAGCATGGAAACACAATCCATCAGCCGGTCGCCGGTCAGGTGGGCATGGGCGCGAATGATGTCCGCATCGGTGAGGAAAACTCCCTGCTGATTGGCAGCCGTCCAGTGATGCACCATGTGGCCGGCCGCGGCGGAAGTACAGCAGTTGAATTGGTTGTTGGCCAGCATAGGCCAGGTCGCGGTGGTTTCCAACATCTCCATGGGGGGCGGCACCGGCAAGGATGCGATGGCAACGTAGTCTGCGAGGTGCAGCGTTCTAGAATCGTGTATCGACTGGACTCTGCCGAGTTTCATTGTGCCTCCGATGCGTGGAAGGATGAGCAAGCTTCATGCGGTCGAGCAATTTCTGGTAGCGGGGGTGATGGTGCAGCTTTCTCAGGCTCGGCATCACGGTAATGTAGGCGACCAGAATGTCGTGCATGTCGGCCGCTTTCTCCAGCCAGGTAAACGCCAAATCATGATCGCCGACAGAAATTGCAGCGACGGCGATGGCCACAGGCATCCGATTGCCTTTGTTCGCCAGGTCGAGCAGGCTGGCAAGAACCTCGCGGGCCTTGTCATGGTTGCCATTTTCCGCATGGGCTTCGGCAAGCCAGCCCATTAGAACCGGCATGCGGCTATGCTCGATACCGCGCTCGAAGGTGGCGACTGCTTCATGCGCGCGCCCTGAAAAAGATTGTGCCAACCCCAGCGAATAATACAGTTCAAAATAATGCGGAGAAGACGTGAGTGCCGTCTGCGCCAGAAGGATGCTGCTATCGTGATCGCCAAGGTAGGTCCGCAGCATCGCTTCCGCAGCCAGCAACGGAGTCGAAAGTGGATCGTAGTGAAGCCCGATGCGAACCTGCTCCAGCGCTTCCGGCAGCATCCCCTGCGTCATCAAATGCGCACCGTACAAGTAGTACGACTCGCCACGCTGAGGACGCAACTCAATCGCCTTCACAATATGATCCCGCGCAGCGATCCAATCCCAGTCGTAGAACTGCAGCACGGAGGCCAGCGCCAGGTGACCTTCCGGGAGATTGGGATCGAGCGCAACCGCTTGCAGTGCGGAGGAGCGCGCGACGGACCAAGCGTGGTCGGGAGCCATCAGGCCGAGAGTCCCCTGGAGGCAATAAAAATCCGCAACCCCGGCATACGCCGCAGCGGAGTTTGGATCCAACTTCATGGCCTTCTCAAAATAGCGACCTGCCAGCTGAACGTCCTCAATTGTTACTTGCCTCCAATGGTAACGGCCTTTCAGATACGCCTCGTAGGCCTCGGTCTGCATTGGCGTGCGAGTTTGAAGATCGGAGCGATGCACGTTCAGCGCGAGTTTTTGCTGCAGCGCGGAAACCACGGCGGTAGCTAACTCATCCTGCAACTCGAAGACGTCGGGGTTTTCGCGATCGAATCGAGAAGACCAGATATGAAATCCCTTGCGCACGTCGGTGAGTTGCATGGTGACGCGAATGCGCGCACCGGATCGTCGAACGCTGCCCTCGAGAATCACGTCGACGTCCAGCGACTTACCGATGTCGCGGATATTCTGATGCTTGCCTTTGAAGGAGAACACGGAGCTTCGCGACACAACATGCAGGCCGGGAAGTGTTCCCAGGGCGTTGATCAGCTCGTCCGTCAGGCCGTCGCTGAAATACTCATTCTCCGGATCGGAACTGACATTCTGCAGGGGCAAGACTGCAATCGAAGAAGTTCCCTGCCCCACATTTTCGTCCAAGGTCGCAGACATTCTCGCCGACGCGGTGGCCGTATACGCAGGGAAAGTTCGCGTCTCGACATCTGTCGGGACGGCAAAGCCGGCTGTGGCCGTCGGGGCCAGAGTGACCGGCGAAAGCTCAGAGCGCGAGTCCACGGGAAGAATGCCGGAGGCCGATTTGGCTTCAAAGCCTTCACTCAGCAGGCTCAGGATTTCCGCCGCCGAAGCGTGGCGCTCGTGCGGATGCAGCCGCAGCGCTCCCATCACAGCTCGATGGATGGAGTTGGGCAAATCCGGGCGGGCATGATGCAGCGGAACGTAGCGGCCTGCTGCGATCGCGGTCATCGTAGCGGATTGAGTTGCCTGGCGGAAGGGCGAATGCCCCGCCGCCATTTCGTAAATCACCGCTCCCAACGCCCAGATATCGGCGCGGTAGTCAACCGGCTCGCCGGCAAGCTGCTCCGGGGGCATGTAGGCCAAGGTGCCCATCACCTTATGCGGCGCGGTGAATTGCTGCTGATGAATGAAGCGGGAAAGACCGAAGTCGAGAATTTTTACGGTACCGGAGTTCAGCAGGAAGATATTTCCCGGCTTGATGTCGCGATGGACAATTCCGGACATGTGGGCGGCATGAAGACCGGAGGCAGCTTGGCGGCCGATGTCGCGAATGCGGGCGACGTCGACGGGACCGCGGAGGATGAGCTCTGAAAGAGTTTGACCGCGGTAGTAGGCCATCACCAGCAGCAGTGAGCCATCGGG
>JAJXZK010000075.1 GCA_021780095.1 Acidobacteriota bacterium
GTAAAGACCCATATCTGCAGCGCCGCGAGAGTTCACATAATCGCCGAGGCAGGCAAATTTTGTGTTCGGCAGAGACAGCCCGAACTTCACCAGAGCATCAATGGCATTGCCGCGGACTTCCGATCCGAAAACAATCAGCAGATTCGGTTCCTTGCGGAGGGCCTCTCTGAGGGCTGCGGCGCTCTCGCCGAAGCTCTCAGAACCGCCGTTCAGGAAACTTGTAAAGTCCCCGTATGCATCCGCAGGCAACTGGACAAATGATTTTGCCTGGCGGCACAGTTTAATTTCGCGATGATTCGCCAGATAGATGCGCGTGTTGTTGTGGCGAACATTGGTGCGCAGATTCCACGCCAGCAACGGATGTTGCTCCGTCGGATCATCGCCGAGGACAAAGATTGCCGGTGCTGAGGCTGCGTCGGCGACGCTGGCCATGCGATGACTCTGGCCCGCCAGCGCACGGGTGAAGCGGACGTAGTCGGTGGTGCGATGATGATCAATATTATTGGTGCCGAAGGCGCTGCGTGCGGTCTTCTGCAGCAGATAGGCTTCCTCATTGGTAATGCGCGTCGAGCCGATGACTCCAATGCTGGAGCCGCCGTGCTCATCACGCGCTGCACGGAATTTCTGCGCGACGACCTCAATTGCGTCTTCCCAGCTGACGGGAGCGAATTCGCCGTTAGATTGGCGGACAAGTGGCTGTGTCAGGCGCTCGGCGTTGTTGGCGAAATCGAAAGCATAGCGGCCTTTGACGCAAAGGAATTCACCGTTCAGTCCGCTCTTGTCGCGATTGTCGCCGCGCACGATCTGCATGCCGTCATCGCTACGACGCACGCCCAATGTTGTTTTGCAACCGTCGCCGCAATGGGTGCAGATGGTGCCGATGTGCGTCATCTCCCAGGGCCGGGTTTTATAGCGATAGGTGTCAGAGGTGAGCGCCCCCACCGGGCAAATATCGATGCACATGCCGCACTGTTCGCAGTCGAGCGATGTGACGTCGTTGGGGGCGATGACAGAGCCGACATTGCGCTGCTGAATGCCCAGCGCAGCCACATCCATGCCTTCATTGCACACACGAACGCAGCGATAGCAAAGAATGCAGCGCGGGCGATCAAAGAAAACTACTGGCGACCACTGCTGCTCCTCGCGATGGTTCTTGATCTCGACGAACTGCGATCCACCTGCGCCGTACTTGAATGTCATGTCCTGCAGTTCACACTCGCCGCCCGCATCGCACACCGGGCAGTCAAGCGGGTGATTGGCAAGCACCAGTTCCAGCATGGCTTTGCGAGCCTGTTTGATCTCGTCGGTCTCGGTCGCAACGATCATGCCTTCGGCGATCGGGGTGGTGCAGGCCGTTTGCAGCTTCGGCATTTTTTCAATGCGGACCAGACACATACGACACGCCGCCTGCAACGACAGCCCAGGGTAATAACAGAAGGCAGGGATTTCGATTCCGACCTTGCGGCAGGCCTCAATCAACAGCGTTCCCGCAGGAGCAGTGATTGTCTTGCCGTCGACGGTGAGTGTTACATCAGCCATAATTTCTTATCCGACTCCATTACTCTGCTACCCTTGCAACGTTGATCTGGAAGGTATATGTACTACGGAGAAACAATTGAACGCATTGTTGCCGCTCGAAGAACCCGAAAGCTACGAGCCGTCTTCACTCCTCAAGACGTAAATGTCGCACTAGGAATCACCTTTGCGGGAACGTTCCTACCGAAACACAGAATTGGAAATCCAAGGGGTAATACGCCGCTGTTCATTCGCAATGCTCCTGGTAAATACACCTTCAATAAAAAATACCTAAATAGCTTGGGACTACTTTTATCTTAGTTTGAAGAAGTCCATGATTGGCGCAAGCTTGAAATCTCCTGTGCGAGGATCGCATCGCTGCAACCCGATATTTGATCTCTGACATATAGCAGTGCCTGAAAACTAGGAATAGAAGTATTTCGAAAATCTTTGTAGAAGCTGTCTAGTCCCTGCTCAAGTTGGCCAAACTTACTGTGCGAAAAATCAGTTGTCTTCGCCGCGGTGCATCCCGGCGAGGAAGGAGGTTGAGGATTGACCCCCTGATACTTGGCAATATCCCCACCTGTCGTAATTCCGTCCACATATCCCACGAGGTAAAACACCTTTTCCCCTTCGGATAGCCCTGTCCACCAGTTTCCGTCGTGTCGTTCTGCCGCTTGCCCCATGACTGTGAGAGTCGTTACGAACAACATTGAAAAACACATAACCAACCGCCAGATTCTCCGCATCAACCTACCCCACAAATTCCCGCCGACTTTCAGGCGGAGAAAGGAATTTCAACCACTTCCGCTGTAGACGTGGGTTCGGGAACGACTTCGCCATGCTCCCGCATCACCTGAATGTGGGCTTCAATGCCTTCTCGAATCAGTTTTTTCGTATCGGCGAGCGTCTTGCCGACAACGCCTAGTCCAGGCAGATCGGGAACATAGGCGCCATAGCCCGTGGTCGACTTCTCGTAGATCACCGTGTATTTCACTCCTGCCTCCACTGTTTCAGACCGGCCTGTTTCAGCATACTGTTCAGTGTTCCTCTAGGTATATCGTCGTTACCTTGACCCGCCACAGTTACAGTTCCAGGTTTCGCTGGATGGTGGTAGTGTTTGTGACTTCCGGTCGTTCTCACATGCTTCCAGCCATCCTTTTCGATCATACGAATAAAATCCCGGTAGTTCACGCAAGGGCGAATTCTTGTTGCTTCGTGTACGGGCAGGGTTTGCCGTTTAAGTGATCTTCAAATTCATGTCGAAATTTTTTCACGAATGCAATGGTCGGCATGGCGGCCGCATCGCCCAGCGGACAGAATGTCCGGCCAAGCATGTTTTCCGCCAAATAACGGATGTTGTCGATGTCCTTGGCTTCGCCGCCGCCTGCGTGGAAGCGCGTCAATGTCTTCTTGAGCCAGTCTGTGCCTTCGCGGCAGGGAATGCACCAGCCGCAGCTTTCATGCTGGTAGAACTGAATGGTGCGGAGCGCGAACTCCACCATGCAGACGGTGTCGTCCAAAACCACCACGCCGCCGGAGCCCAACATGCTACCGGCTTTGCCCACCTGATCGAAATCCATGCCGATGTCGATTTCACTCGGCAGAAGAACCGGGGTTGAAGAGCCACCCGGGACGACGGCCTTCAATTGCCGACCGCCACGAATGCCGCCGGCGACCTCGTAAATCATTCTTTTCAGGTTGTAACCCATGGGCAGCTCGTACACGCCGGGGCGCTCGGCATGTCCGCTGACGCAGAACAAACGCGTGCCGCCGTTACGCTCGGAACCAATCCTGGCATACGCCTCTCCCCCCATGTTCAGAATGTGCGGCACCGAGGCAATGGTCTCCGTATTGTTGATCACCGTCGGACCGCCATATAGCCCGACAACAGCAGGAAATGGCGGCCGGATGCGCGGAACGCCACGCTTGCCTTCGAGCGACTCCATCAGCGCGGACTCTTCGCCGACTTCGTACGCGCCGGCTCCGGTCTGGGAAATGACGTCGAAATCGAAACTGGAGCCGAAGATTCCTTTTCCAAGAAAGCCCTTGGCATAGGCGTCGGCGATCGCCTTCTCCATGATCTTGAGCAGGTAGCGATACTCGCCGCGCAGATAAATGAAGCCTGTTTTTGCTCCGACGGCCAGACCGGCGACGATGCAACCTTCAATGACGGAGTGGGGATCGTGGAGAAAGATCAGATGATCTTTGCAGGTGCCTGGTTCGCTTTCATCGCCATTGACTAGAACATATTTCGGTTTTTCAGATTGCTTGGGCACGAAGGACCACTTCATTCCGGTGGGGAACCCAGCTCCACCGCGGCCGCGCAGATTGGACGCCTTCATTTGCGCGATGATCCAATCCGGCCCCTGTTCAATGGCCTGGCGAGCGGCTTTATATCCGTCGAGCTCAATGTAGCGATCGATGTCGGCCGCGCCCTGGCCAAAACGGCGGCTGACGACCTTGACTTCTTCGGGATGGGAAACGAGTCGGGGCATATTTCTATTGACCGGCCTTGCTGCGATACTGCTCCAGAACCGTGTCGAGCGATTCCGGCGTCAATTCGTCATGAAAGTCGTAGTTCACCTGAATCGCAGGCGCCCAGCTGCAGGCTCCGATGCATTCCACTTCTTCGAGCGAAAACATGCCGTCCGGCGTGGTCTGCTTATGGCCGATGCCGAGGCGATTCTTGCAGTGCTGAAATAGTTCCTGTCCGCCGCGCAGCATACAACTGATGTTGGTGCAGACCTGCACGTTGTATTTGCCAACCGGCTTGGTGCGCAGCATGGAGTAATAGGTGAGAACGTTGCGGACATCCAGCACGGTAATGTCGAGCCGCTGCCCGATTTCTGCGATGGCAGCATCCGAAACATATCCAATTTCATCCTGCGCATACAACAACATGGGAATCAACGCGGAACGGCGCCGCGGATACAGAGTGACCAGCTTGTCGAAACGATCGGCAAGCTCCGGAGAAAAAATGGTCTCGCCGGGTTTTGGATTTTCAAGGATGGTTGTCAGACTCATGCTTGCACCTTGCGTAGCAAATATTCAACGGCCGCTTCAACGTCGAGCGGCGACTCCAGGCCTTCCAGTTGAACTAAGCCGTCTTCTGTGAAGAAAAATGTTGCGTACTCGTCGCCCATTTCGCCAATCTCCGGACGAAACTCAGTGGCGCCGATGCCAGTCGCGTTGGGGCCGACAATACTGAGCTTGCCGAACGGACCCAGCACATCCAACCGAGCCTCTTTACTCGCATGAATGCGCAAAGAATGTGCGGGCGCGGCAATCGAATGCATGGCCACGTGAGAGCGAAGCAGGGAAGCGAACGAGATCCACAATTCTGGAGCGAGCTGCGGAGACGCTGGCGATTCCACGGAAATCTCTGCGGTGGCGCTCATCGATCAATCTCCCCAAGGACGATGTCGATCGAACCGATGGCGGCAACAACGTCGGCGATGAGCCTGCCGACACACATCTTTTCGATTGCCTGCAGCGTGGCGAAGGTTGGGTTGCGCATGTGGACGCGATAGGGCTTCGCTGTGCCGTCGCTTACGACGTAATAGCCCATCTCGCCGCGCGAAGATTCGATCGCCTGATAGACCTCGCCCGGGGGAACCCCAAAGCCCTCGGTCACAATCTTGAAGTGATGGATTAACGCCTCCATCTGGGTCTTCATTGCTTCCCGATCCGGAAGCACAATTTTCGGCGCGTCTGCTTTGATGGGGCCTTGGGGCAGACCATCCAGCGCCTGCGTCGCAATCTTGATCGACTCGCGCATTTCCTGAACGCGCAGTACGTAGCGAGCCCATACGTCGCAGTCGGTCGAGACGGGCACCTTGAACTGAAATTTCTCGTAGCCGGAATACGGCATGTCGCGGCGCAAATCCCAGTCGACGCCGCTGGCGCGCAGAGGCGGCCCGGTCACTCCCAGAGAAATGGCATCCTCGCGACTCAGGAGGCCCACGCCCTTGGTGCGATTGATAAAGATTCGATTTCCCGTGAGCAGGTTTTCGTATTCGTCGATTTTTTCCGGCAGCGTTTTTAGAAACGCACGCACTCGTCCAAAGAAATCCAGCGGCGGTTCGAGGGATACGCCGCCAATGCGGAAGTACGACGTCATCATCCGCTGGCCGGCAAGATCGTCGAAGAGACGCAGAATTTGTTCTCGCTCGCGGAAGCAATACAGAAATACGGTGAGCGCGCCAATATCCATGGCGTGCGTGCCCAGCCAAACCAGGTGGGAGTTGAGTCGAGTCAACTCACTCAGCATCACGCGAAGCCACTGGGCGCGCTCCGGAATCTCCAACTGCAGCAGCTTTTCGACGGCCAGACAATAGCAAAGGTTGTTATGCATCGGGCTGATGTAGTCGATGCGATCGGTCAGCGGCACCACCTGCTGATAGAACTTTGCTTCGCAGGTCTTCTCAATGCCGGTATGCAGGAAGCCTATATCCGGAGCGACGCGAACCACCACTTCGCCGTCGATTTCCAACACCAGGCGCAAAACTCCATGCGTCGACGGGTGCTGCGGCCCCATATTCAAGATCATGGTGCGATCTTCGCTGGAGTCGACGGCAACAGGAGCGGTCATCAGGTTTCCCATTAGCGATACCCCTCCACCGGAAAGTCTTTGCGTAGCGGATTACCTTGAAAATCCTCCGGCAATAGGATGCGTCGCATATTCGGATGGCCACCGAAGCGGACACCGAACAGATCGAAAATCTCGCGCTCGTAAAAATTGGCAGCGGGCCATACACCGGTAATGCTGTCGACAGAAGGATCGCCTTCCTCGACGCGGACCGCCAACCGAATGCGCTGCTTCAGCGAGTGGGAAAGGATGTGATAGGAGATCTGAAAGCGGGGCTGGTTGGGATACCAATCGACGCCGCTGACGTCGGCCAGAAAGTTGTAGCCCGCAGCCTGCACCGTCTGGCATGCCGCGATGATCGATTCCCGGGCGATCGTAAGGGTGAGTTCCCCGCGATCGTACTTTGCGTTCAGAATGGCGCCGGGTGCATGTTCGGTGAGCGCTGCAATGGCCCGGTGATCCGAATGGGTTGCAAGTACAGCATCTCTATTTTCGTCAGTCTCAGTCACAAGTCCCATGCCCTGGAGCGCAAATCTTTTTCAGGTGGTATGCCGGTTAAAAACCATGAGCGGTTCTTCTTCTCTTTTGAAATCCGCGCGGAGACCGTCAATGAGTCGGACTGCAATCTATTTGACCTATAGGTCTGCCTTATCCTTGGACCATTCGAGAATGCCTTTTTTCCAGATGTAAAAGTAGCCCACCAGGACGAAGCCGATGTACACCAACATCTCCCAGAAGCCGAAGAAGTGAGAGCCGGTGATGGCCGGCAGTTTGCGATAAATAACGGCCCATGGAAACATGAAAACAGCTTCCACGTCGAACAGAATAAAAAGCATCGCGACCATGTAGAAGCGGACCGAAAAACGGCCGCGTGCATCTCCCTGCGGTACCATGCCGCACTCATACGTCGACAACTTTACTTTTCCCGGCCGGTGGCGTCCGATCAGCCACGACGCCAGAACAATGATGCTGGATAGCCCGACGGCGGCCAGGATCTGAAGCAGCAGCGGCACGTAATTCCAGAAGTAATTGGGAGTTTGCATGAGGGACGCAGTCGAGGCGCGCGCCAATCTTCCGTCGCCGCCCCTAGCTCGACTTTAAAGTTGAATCGCAGCACTGTCAAGCCGCGCTGGGCTAACAAGATCACGGACTTTCGTGAGACCCAGGTGAGATTAGAGTGGGGTGCGGTCTGAGGGAAACGAGCACAATGCAGGAACAACGGCGCTTGCGAAGAGTATAGGGTTTAGGTCCCTCGAAGAAAGCACGCAAGACGTGCCGGACCAAACTTAAGTAACCATAAAGATTTCCATTTTGGATCACATTTCCAAATTGAGATGTGCAACCCGCGTCCCCCCATTTTTCATCCCATCGCGCAACTCGAAAACGTCACTATGAAGGGGAGAGAGGTTTCCCCATGTTGAATCGTCACAGCGTCGAAGCGAATCCGATGGCCGATGCAGACCACATCTCGGAGAGGCAGAATCCCGCCGGGGCTCGAACAGAAATCCATCCGGATGAGGTCCAGGTCTTTAAGACTTTTTCCCGCAAACGCGATGTAGCGCCCATCGCCTATATGCCGAAGGCACTCGCAGCGAATCCGAAGGCACGCAGCTTGCGAAGAATTCTTACGCGTGAACAGGGCCGCGCCCTGGAGATGATTGGCCACGCCGTGGATTATCTGAACGATTGCTACCTCTTTGACGGTGAGGATGATGAACTGATCAATATCGGAGGGTCTTCGAACGAAGCGATTCAGATCCTGGTGTCGTTGCGCTGGCAGATTCTGCAGTCAGCGCCGATTCGCGAGCCACGAAGACTGCGTCTGTGGAACGCGCTGTTCAAGCGTCACGGTAGTGAAAGACCCGGCGTCGCCTTCCACCGTGCGGGGGATCGCGGGTCGCAAAGCGAATCTGTCTCCGTGCTACCCTTGTCTTCATCCAGGTAACCCAGCCTGGGCGGTGAACGACACCCATCCCAAGGGAAGACGCTATCCAGTGAAGGCAGCGATCCAATGAAGCTCACCATCAATGGGCGCGAGCGGGCATTTTCTGAGCTGCAATCAGACTGTACGCTGCAACATCTGGTCGAACTTCTGCAACTGAAAACAGATCGTGTCGCCGTGGAGCGAAATGGAGACATCGTTCCTCGCGCGACCTGGGCGGAGGTGCGCCTGGAAGACGGCGACAAACTGGAAGTCGTGCAGTTTGTCGGTGGTGGCCTCGACTGGGAACGGGCGAAAAAAAGCTCAAGGAGCTGCGGAAGTAGTTGACTCTATTTCTGAGCGACGCATCTAATACCATGCGTAGTAAATTTTTTGCACGCGGGGTTAATCATGAGAGTTCTGCCTCGTTTTACCCATCGAGCTTTGCCCGTTCTCGCCGCCCTTTTTGTCTCCACGCTTGCATCAGGGGCTCTCGTCGCCCAGAATCCGGCACCGGAAGCCGGAACAGGCTGGTCGCAGCAAGAGACTCAGCGCATAGTCAAGGAAGTACAGAAGAAGCTCGGCGGCCTCGCCTACTACAGCGTCTTCGATTGGATCACCTTCGACCTGCACAATAAATCCGTTATCCTGCATGGATATGCGGGGCTGCCTACACTGAAAACGAGTGCTGGCAGAGCCGTCAAGGGTATTCGCGGAATTGAGTCGGTCGACAATGAAATCGAAGTTCTGCCCACTTCCATGATCGACGACCACATCCGCGTACAGGTTTACAACCGGATTTATACCCAACCCGCCTTGCGAAGGTACAACGCCTACCAAGGCAGTGTGCGGCAAGCCACGAGTCCTCAACCGAGTGTCGCCCGGATGGCTGGCGGCATACTCTACGATCCACCCATAGGCTTCAACGCCATCCACATCATTGTGAAAAATAGCAATGTCCTCTTGCTGGGCGTTGTCGACAGCGAGAGCGATAAAAGCATCGCGGGGATACAGGCCAAGACTGTACCCGGTGTGTTCAACGTGGTGAATGACCTGATTGTGGCGCAAAACACACCCAAGGCAGACAAGAACAAGTAGTGGGTGTTGCGAGGCACCGGCGGTACTACGCCATTACTTCCTTGGCTCCAGCCGATGTGATGTGCTTTTTCGCTGAGAAAGCTTGACAGGATGTGAAGTCTCCTTTACTTTCGCGTGTAAAGGAGGCTTTACATTGTGAATGCAATCTGCAAAAAATATCGAAATCAGGCGTATGTCGGATTTCTCTTTTACGGGGCAATGACAGCGATTGCCGTGTGGGCGGTGCTGAAGTATCCGTTAGGTATTTGGCGCTTGCCGGTCGCCCTGACTCCCATGTTGCCCGTACTCTTTATTGCACGCTCGATCGTGCGCATGTTCTCCAGCGGTGATGAACTCCAGATCAAGATCCATATGCAATCCCTTGCCTTTGCTTTTGTCGGAACCGCGCTGCTGACCCTGACCTACGGCTTTCTGCAAATGGCAGGGGTTCCAACAGCCAACTGGGTATGGGTCTGGCCGCTAATGGGCACGCTTCTCGTGATTGGCAACCGAGTTGCCAAGGCTAAGTATCAGTGAAAAATCGAGTCAGGGATTTGCGGGAACAGCAAGGGCTTTCTCAATCGGAGTTTGGCCATAAGATTGGCGTTTCAAGGCAGACGGTCTACGCCATCGAGGTCGGCAAGTATGACCCCAGCTTGCCGCTCGCGTTCCAAATCGCAAAGCAATTCGGCTGCCGCATCGAGGACGTCTTCACTCCGAAGGGCGAAGGGTGGAGGTGAGCGGGCGTTTATTGCGCCAGCAATAGTAGGCAGAAAAGGAACACCCACAACGCGCCCATGACGTGCCAGTACCAACCGGCGATATCGACAATCGCCTGGCGTACTTCCATCCGCCGGGAGGATCGCAACGCAATCAGCGCAATGAGAGCGGCGGCCACGCCAAACATCAGATGCAGCGTGTGGGCGCCCGTCACCAGGTAGAAAAAGTGGCTGTTGGGATTCGACGCCATAAAGACGCCTTCACCATAGAGTTGACGCCAGGCAACCAGCTGACCGGCAATAAACAGACATCCGAGAAGGAGAGTGGTCACCAGCCATGGGAAGGCGCGTCTGCTGGTGGGACGACCGAGGCCGAGCCATTCTTCCATTACGTCCAGCTCACGAAAGACGCTGCGGCGGGCCATTTCCATGGTCAAGCCGCTCAGCACCAGGATCGCGGTGTTGATCCATAGGATTGGAGGTATCGTGAGGGGGCTCCAATCGAGAATGTACTGATCTTCCATCTGGATGTGGCTGGCGTGCTGTCTGGCATAAAAGGCCAGGATCAGGCAGACAAAAAACATGAGATCGCCAGTCATAATCGCTCCCAGACCCATGCGACAACGGGTTAGAAGATCCCGCGGCCCGCGGCGAGATTGATCTCGTCCCCAATTTTCATCGCCGCCTCCGCCGCCTGTGGGTCGACGATGGACGGGCGGACGACCGCCGCTGCCTGGGTCTTTGCGTTCAACATCAATCGGAGATTGAGTAATGGTAGCGGGCATAGCGGGCGCGTTCCCGAATACTGGAAGTTTACTCTTGATTCGATGCGGTTATCGCATGAAAAGTTCGGCAAAGGGAACAGAGGCGACAACACAATGATTTATGTCGAGCACTTTATTGGACGGACGACGCAGGCAAATGGCTTTGTGACGACTCCCATTCGAGCGTCTCTGCGCCCCAGGGATTGGGAGATGATTTCTGACCTCGAATCAGGCTATGCAGTACGTTCCAAAAGAAAAGCAATTGTGCAGCCACCAGAAGGAATGCTGCCATGGTAATGAAGCGTTCCAACGGCAGCAGATTCTGAAGAAACGCCGCGGTCCCAGTTAGCTGCGCGTACTGTCGAGGTTCCCCGGCGAGTCCGGCAAAGTGCATGGGAAAAAACACGGCGTAAGCGCCGATCAGTGACAGCCAGAAATGCCAGCGGCCGAGCCGTTCGTTCATGCGTTTGCCGCTGAGCAGCGGGAACCAGTAATACATGGCGGCAAACAGCGCGAAACTGACCGCCATGCCCATGATCAGATGAAAGTGGGCGACCACGAAAAATGTGTTGTGCAGGTAGCTGTCGAGGATGGGTTGCGCCAGGATTGGCCCTGTCAATCCGCCAGTGATGAACAGGGACACAAAGCCGAGGATGAACAGCAGCGGGGTGGAGCGACGAAGTCCTCCCGCAAAAATTGCTGCCAGCCATTGAATCACTTCGACGGCGGATGGAATCGCGATGGCAATGGTGGCCAGCCCAAATCCGCGGCCAACGTAAGGGTTCATTCCGCTGACGAACATGTGATGACCCCAAACGGCAAATCCCAGCAGTCCAATCGCGATGGTCGCGACCACCATGGTTCGGTAAGTTCGCGGAGCCAGAGCGCGCCCGGCGAATGTGGCCAGCAACGTTGTCGTGAGCCCCATTGCGGGCAGGACCGCAATGTAGACCTCTGGATGGCCGAAAAACCAGAACAAATTCTGCCACAGCAGCGGTGATCCAGTGCCATGGTGCAAGACGACACCGTTGATCACAGCGACCGGGGGAAAGAAGAAGCTAGTGCCGAAGTGACGATCGCTGAAGAGCATCCCGCAGGCCGCCAGCAGAACGCTGAAGGCCGGCAACATCATGCAGGCAGCGACGAACCAGGACCACGCGGTCAACGGCATCTGCATCCACTTCATCCCGCGCAAGCGCCGTGTAAGCACCGTGCCAATGGCGCTGATCGCACTTAGCAGGGAACCGACGCAAAATAAGCCGATAGCAATCAACCAACCATCCATCCCATAGCTTTGTCCCGGCCCTGCCAGCGCATTGGAACTGAGCGGCGGATAGCTAGTCCAGCCGGAGATAGCTGCGCCGCCGGGAAGGAACGGCGTAGACAACAGGGCCAACAACGCGAACAGGGTGAACCACACTGAAAGAGCATTCAAGAATGGCAGCGCCATGCGAACTTCAGAGTGAGTTGCGCCAGTACCGTTTGTACCTGCGGCAGACGGAGGCATACCCCGTAATTGCTCCGGAAGAATCAGGCTGGCCAGTCCATTCTGTGGGGCTGCCGATGTGACAAAGAAAATCATCAGCGTACCATGCAGGGTCAGCAGCGCCAGATAATCTTCCGGCTTGATCAGACCCCATCCGGGAATCAGGCTGTCGGTCCACGCCAAGTGCCAGCGCATCAGCAAGGATAGCAACGCGCCGGTCACCACCGCCGCCAGCGCGATCAGCAAATACTGCACGCCCACGACGCGATGCGAGGTGGTAAAGACGTAGCGCCGCAGCCAGGAGCGCGGCTTGCGAGGATCGAGATGGGTTGGATTCGTCACGCGCTATTTTCCCTTGACGGCGGCTTGGTGTAGCGCCCGCCAAGTGGCAAAATCCTGTTGCGAGACGACGCGCAGGACAGCATGCATTCGATAATGCCCCAATCCGCAAAGCTGGGAACAGATAATTGCATAATCGCCGAGGCGGGTGGGCGTGATGTGAATCTGTGTCGACATGCCCGGAGTCGCATTTTGCATGACGCGCATGCCCGGGATGAAGAAACCGTGAATGACGTCCTGCGCGTGGAGCCGAATCTCCGCCTGCTGATCGACCGGCAGTTCCAGAACGCTGCTCACAATATCATCGTGACTATTCGGATCGGCAGGATCGAGGCCGAGCGGATTGCCTCCCGCGGGGTCGACCAGGTCCGGTTTGGTGGCGCCGTACGTCCCGTCCACGCCGGGATAGCGAAAATACCACTCGAATTGCACGCCTGTCACTTCCACCTGAACCGCATTCGGCGCAGCATGCGTCAGACGGATGGTTGACCAAAGATTCTCCGCAACCACCGTCATCCAAACCATGCACATGGCAAAGACTGCGGTTGCGATCCAGCGCGAAGCGGGCGAAAAACGCGATCGTTGTTCACGCGGCAAAAACAAGCCGGCAAGTAAAATGATCTGCGCCAGGATACCGGCAGCGGCTAAAGCCAGCAGGCTGACTCGCATCAAGCTGTCGATGGCCAGTGCGTGCAATGACCCCGCGTGAGGCATCCAGAAAGGGAAAGTTTGGAGTGCGAGTAAGGCAGCAGTCGTGTCCGTAAGCCAGGACTGGCTCATTCGCGGTTCGCCACCGCTGTTTGGATAGGCCGAGACTCCTGCGCGGACTTTGAATTTTCCAATGCCTGCGACGCGTCGCGGACCATCTGCGCGAAATATTGGTGCACGCGCCGGTCTGGATTTCGTGCCAAATTGTCCGGACCTTCGAAATCGGATGGAGAGTTGGCCTGGGAAAGCTCAGGGTGAAACGTGGCAGCCAGAAGGTTCTTTTGGCGCACCAACACCGGAAATCCGTCCCGGCTCGCCAGTACCTCGACTCCGCTGCCCAAAGCGGTCAGACGCGGCGCGCGAATAAAAACCATCTCCAGAGGACCACCGGGAAGAGAAGTTTCTTCGGTGACAATCTGGCTATCGATCTGGCGACCGTAGGCATTGCGTTCCACGGTCGCATCCAGAACGCCAAGACTCTCCTGCTCCGGATGAGTAACGCGTTTTGCCAGCAGGATGCATCCGGCACAGGTTCCAAAGGTTGGACGGGTACGGACGAATTTCTCAAGCGGAGCGAAGAGGCCCTCCCGCTCCAGCAACTTCAGAAACGCGGTGGATTCGCCTCCGGGAATGATGAGGCCGTCGACCTTCTCCAGTTCGCCTGCGGTGCGCACCATTTTCGGCTGGGCATTCACTTGTTCCAGGGCGAGCGCGTGCGATTCGTAATCGCCCTGCAGGGCCAACACGCCGATGATAGGGATAGGCCGCATGCGCAATCTTCCAAAGATTTTCGTTGTCTACATCTGGTTGTACCAGCGATTACCAGCCGCGGGTCTGCATCATGGAGGCTGCATCCATCCCGGCGACGGCCAGACCCTTCATGGCCCCAGTGCATTCTGCACTGGTTTCGGCCAGGACCTTCGGGTCGTCAAAGAACGTGGTGGCTCGAACAATCGCGCGAGCGCGGCTGTTCGCTTCTTCAATCGAGGCTAGGTGAGTCGAATCGCTCATGAATATTCCCGAGCCAACAAAGACGGCTTCTGCGCCTAACTGGCGGACCAACGCTGCATCTGCCGGAGTGGCGATGCCGCCCGCGGAGAAGTTCGGCACGGGCAGCTTGCCCGCTTTCGCAACCATGCGGATCAGTTCATACGGCGCGCGGTGATCCTTGGCGGCTGCGAACAATTCTTCTTCGCTCATCACGGTCAACTGGCGCATGTCTTTCACAATCTGGCGCAGATGCTTGACGGCGTGAACCACGTCGCCGGTCCCGGCTTCGCCCTTGGTGCGAATCATCGCGGCGCCCTCGGCAATGCGGCGCAGGGCTTCGCCCAAGTCGCGGGCACCGCAGACGAAAGGAGTTTTGAAGGCATGCTTGTTCACGTGATGCAGTTCGTCCGCCGGAGTCAGAACCTCTGATTCATCGATGAAATCGACGCCCAATTCCTGCAGCACCTGGGCTTCGGCAAAGTGGCCAATGCGACATTTCGCCATCACAGGAATGGAGACCGTAGCCATAATTTCCTTGATGATCGCCGGGGAAGCCATGCGGGCCACGCCACCCTCGGCACGAATTTGTGCCGGTACCCGCTCCAGCGCCATGACCGCGACAGCGCCGGCCTTTTCGGCGATCTCCGCCTGCTCGGCGTTGATGACGTCCATGATGACGCCACCCTTCAACATTTCTGCCAGGCCGACCTTCAGGCGCAGTCCGTGACCGGATTCTGGATTTGCATTGCCGTTATTGTGGTGATTTGCCATGATGCCGCTCCTTGCCACGCAAAACTGTCGTGGAAATATAAGTTTATCAGCTTCGTCGGCTATCGATTCGCGGCGCTGAATGTGAGCCGCTGTTTGTATTTATCAAACAATTCTGCGGAGTTGACGGCGATAAAAATGCCCTCGGCGCGGGCCAGCGCCGTCCCATCCAGAGCGCGGATTTCACCGATGTGGAAGTGCTTGCGACCCTCTTCTTTGACTGACCAACCGACGGCGCAAAGCTTGGTTGCGAGTGGAACGGGTCGAAGATAATCGATCGACATGTGCCGGGTGAGCGCGACAATGCCCTTGCGCCGATTCACTTTACCCATGGCTTCATCGAGGATGGTTGCGATGATGCCGCCGTGCACATGGCCGGGAGGCCCCTCAAAACGCCGCGGAACACGAAATACGCTGGCGACGCCGCCATTGTCCGGAGTTTCCTGGAAGCGCAAGTGCAGTCCGGTGCGATTTTCCGGGGAACACCCGAAACAGTGATGCACCAGCCCGGGGATCGGCCCATCGAGCGTATGTCCGGAACTGGCATTCGTTTTGTGCTTCTTTGATTGGACTGAGGTCATCCGTGGGTGTCCATTTTCTTCGGGTGTGTCTCCGATTGTTGCGCGATCAATTCCGCGACGCCTTTTTGTGAGACCGTTTCGTTGTAGTGCAAAATCCTCATGCCACGGTAGATTCCGAGCAGCTCCTGCGAGCGCAGTAGATGGTGCGGATCGCGGGGCCCTCGCGGATTGCCGAGCCGCTCATTGGCTTCTGTGTAGGTTCGGTACAGCAGTAGTCCGCCGGGTACAAGAATCTTTGGCAGCCATGGCAACACCGCGCGATCGAGAAAAAATGAAACCAGCACAAATCCAAAACTGCGGCCGTCGGTGGCATATTTGGAGACAACTTCGAGTGCAGCACCTTGCAGTACATCGAGCGTGAGCTGATTTGCCGCGGCTTTCTCGCGGGCAATCTCCAGGGCGGGCTGGGACCAGTCGGCGAGCGTCATGCTCCAACCCTGTTGCGCCAGCCAAACCGCATGGTGACCCGCGCCGCCTGCCAAATCAAGGCCCTTATTCGAACCAGTGGCAGAATTTTCCCGCAGCAACGGCTGCAAATAATTCTTGTGCGCTTCCGTTACGAACGGGTCGGTCTCGCGAAATCCAAATTCGCCCGCAAGATAGCGCTGGTTCCAGTGTTGCTGATCGCTGCTCGGCATACAACCAGTCTAACCAACCGCTGCGTGGCAAGGGCGGTGGCCGCGAACGACGGGGTTGACGTCAGCAACGATCTACGGCGTATAACTCCACAGGTCGTTGAGTAATCCGGGGGCTCCTGTCGAATCGTGGCCATTCCCTCCGAAGAGCCAGAGATTGCCACTCGGGTCGACCCATGTTGCCGCGCCCTCGCGTCCTCCGGGCGTGTTGGTGGCCGCCGCTGTTCCCTCTGTTCCGTACACTCCGGAGGGCCCGCCGGTTCCCCCTTGCGGTGCGCCCACGGAATTGCTTCCGTTTTGCCACGTCCACGTCTTGTTCGTCGCACTGAACTCCCATAGATCGTTCAGAGATCCTGGAGTCCCGCTGGCGTCACAACCCAGTCCGCCAAACAGCCAGAGATTGCCGCTGGCATCGATCCAGGAGTTCGCGGAGTTGCGCCCACCGGGAACATTCGTGGCGGCGGCGGTTTCCTCCGTGCCATAAACTCCCGGTACGCAAGTTGCTCCCCCCGGAGCGACCGTGCTGACAGCGCTGGTTCCGCT
>JAJXZK010000045.1 GCA_021780095.1 Acidobacteriota bacterium
ACAACATTTACGGACGGCATGCTTGCCTCAATGTCAGTTGTTTGCCAGAGGGCGATCCCGGGGGCGTATTGTTTCGCGCTCTGGAGCCGCTGCAAGGCATACCGCAAATGCGGCGCAACCGGGGGCTGAGTGAGTCGGCTGGAATTCATCACCTGACTTCGGGGCCGGGGAAACTGTGCCAGGCCTTGGGCATCTCACGCGCCGCGGATAACGGGCTGGACTTAACCCGCGCCGATGGTCGATTGAGTTTGATGGAAGACGATTTTTGCTGCGGAGAAATCCGCGTGACGCCGCGCATTGGAATCAGCAAAGCAGCGGATTGGCCGCTACGATTTTTTCTTGCGGGGCACGCCTGCGTTTCCGCACGTGGCCGCTAGCAGAACGTTGTCGATGAGCCGCGTATTGCCGACATATGCGGCAATCGCCAGCAGTCCACCTGCGGCGACATCATCGATCGGCAGCAGAGTATCGGGGTCAACGACCGCGACATAGTCCAAACGAAGGGCGGGTTCCTCCTGCAGGGCTGCGCGCATGGTTTGCAGCAGCGCGGAGGCGGTCGGCGCGGCGACTTCGCCGCGGGCGACCTGCATCTCCGCCAACTGGAGAGCCCGGGAAAGCGCGAGCGCTTGTCGTCGTTCCTGCGCGGAAAGATAGCGATTGCGTGAGCTCATCGCCAACCCATCAGGCTCGCGCACGGTAGCGCAGACGATGAGCTCAAGCGGGAAGTCGAGGTCGCGCACCATCTTTCGCAGGACGGCAACCTGCGCTGCATCCTTTTGGCCGAAGAAGGAAAAGTCTGGCTGCACGATGTGGAAGAGTTTGGCGACCACGGTGGCCACTCCGCGAAAATGTCCGGGCCGCGACGCTCCATCAAGGCGGTCACTCACGCCTTCAACATCGACAAAAGTTGAAGCGCCTTGCGGATACATCGCCTCCGCAGTGGGAGTGAATACAACATCGACGCCTTCGGCCTCAAGCATCTGACAGTCCTGTTCCAGGGTGCGCGGATAGCGGCTGAAATCCTCATTCGGGCCGAACTGCGTGGGGTTAACGAAGATCGAGGCGACCACGAGATCGCAACGTTGACGCGCGGCCTGCACCAGGGAACGATGGCCGGCATGCAGCGCGCCCATTGTGGGTACAAAGCCGACGCTCCGAGGCGCTTGCCCCTCATTGCTGGAGCGGCCGCCGCGGCGACTGCGCAGTGTTGCGCGAAGCTCTGAAATATCCGAGAGAATCTGCATGAATCGAATTATCTATGCTCGCCGCGGCGAGGGAGGTTGCCGAATGGTCGCCGCAGCCACAGTGGCGCGCTTTGCTGTTGCGCGAGCGAAGCTACCGCGTGCCTCTGCTGAGAGATGGTAGCTCTCCGCATCGTTGGGAAAATCGCCGGTCTCTACATCTTTGCGATAAGTTTCGACGGCGTTGCGAATCAGCGAGGCGGCATCCCCGTAGCGACGCACAAATTTTGCCGCAGGTGCAAAGCTAAGGTTCAGCAAATCGTGCAGCACCAGGATTTGGCCGTCGCACTCCGGACCGGCGCCAATGCCAATCGTGGGAATCGTCAGCTCAGCGGTAATGCGTGCCGCGACTTCGCGCGGAACACCTTCCAGTACCAGCAACGCTGCGCCGGCGGCTTCCAGGGCCACTGCATCCTCGATCAAGTGCTCGGCTGCGGAAAGCGTTTTGCCCTGCACACGGTATCCGCCCATGCGATGCAGCGATTGCGGCGTCAGGCCGAGATGTCCAATGACGGAGATTTCTGCATCAGTCAACCGCGATACCAACTCAACCCGGTTGCGCCCGCCTTCCACCTTAACCGCTTCGGCACCGGCTTCCTTTACAAAGCGCAGCGCGTTGCGAACGCCCTGCTGCACATCCTCGTGATAGGAGGCGTAGGGCATGTCCGCGGCCAGAAGCGCGCGGCGGACACCTCGTCGCACGGCTCGCGTACAGAGAAGCATCTCCTCCATCGTGACCGGCAGCGTGCTTTCGTAACCCAGCATTACCATGCCCAGGGAATCGCCGACAAGGATCAGGTCGACGCTGGCTTCATCCACCAGCCGCGCCATGGCATAGTCATAGGCCGTCAGCGCGGAAATGGGCACGCGATTGCGTTTCTTTTCCTGCAATGTTGGGAGGGTGATCTTCAAGGAAGATGAAGCGTGGGCAGCGCCGTCGCTGCGCGGTTCGGTCAGGCTCATCGCAATCTCCAGTGCAGTTCCCAAGTTGCCGATGTTTTGGCCAGGTGCGGGATACCGCCCGTAACGAACCTCAGAATACGCCTGTCCTGCCGCCCTTACAAATTTGGACAGATTCGTAGTAGGCCGATTTGAATTGGGTCGCTAAACTGTTTCTTCTGCCTCCGGGGCAACCGCCAGCGGACTGTTGCATTCTAAAACCCACGGAAACGTATGCCCCAGGACTCACCATTCTACCGGGCAATCGTCCATCTGTTAGTCAGCCGCCACAATCTGGCGACCGAAAAGCACGCCAAACGGGGCTATTCGAGCCCGTCCGCATGAGGAGGCCTCACATGAAGCGGATTTGGTACGCTCTCCCATTGTTACTGCTCGCCGTACCGGTCGCCGGAAATGCTGCTGAACAACTGATTCCGGCTGGATCGCTGATCCAATGCACAGTTTCGGAGCCAAAGCTGTCATCGAAGAATATTGATGTAGGCGACCCGATTCTATGCGAGATAAGCCACTTTCAACTCTACGGCCGGTCCGTGTTTCCCTATGGCAGCTACCTGGTGGGTCAGTTCCAAGACTACAGAGATCCGGGTCACTTTGTCGGCAAAGGCTGGATGCAGCTGGAGTTTGACCGAGTGGCCATGCCGCCGGACCAGGAAATACCGATTCAGGCCAAAGTGGTGTATGTCCCAGGATATTCAGTCGATAAGAAGGGCAAGATCGATGGAAAAGGTCATCCGGTGCGAGACACTATCGCCTGGTCGATCCCCGTCCTCTGGCCGATCGATCTGGTGAACCTTCCGCGGCGCGGACCACGTCCCGTACTGAAGCCAGAAACGCGCCTCACCCTCAAAATCATGGAGGATGTGCGAGTTTCAACGTCGCCGCAGGCTCCGCTCAATTCCGAAGGTTTCGCGCAGCGTTCCCCCATGTCGTATTCGCCTCCGGCGGTTGCGCCGTCTGCGGGGCAACGCTCGATCGGCTATGCCCAAGTTCGTGGAGCGACGCCGCAGTGGATCGCCCTGGTGACTCAGGATGGCTATACGCGGTGGACGACACGCTACTGGTTCGATGGCGGAACGCGGGTCGTCTATGTCGCCACGAACGGGCGCGCCTATACTTTCCCAATCGAACGTCTGGACTTGGCGAAGACGATGGCGGTCAATCGTGAACATGGGGTCGACTTCGTGATCCGCTCTCAGGGATATTGAGGCTGGGACCAGCGGGTTTTTAATGCCAGAAGCCGTGTGCCCTATGGCGTGCGAATGAAGCTGACCATCCTGAACATCGGATATTCATGTCAGGCAGAGCACGGTTCTCTTCGTGGAACTGTTGCATTCGATTTATCGTAACTTGCAACAGGATGGATCGACTCTACAGTTGGCCATGGGTGGAAGCGCAGGTGGCGCGAACCATCGAAGTGTGGAACGCCGGTGCCGGGCGGTCGGCGCTGGGCGGCGTGCAGTACAGTGTGCAAGAGCAGCAGCGGCGGGAAAACGTCTACGACGATGCGTTGCGCGCCGTCGAAAGGGAGCTGAAGCAAACCCCTCGAAGTCAGACGGAGCGACGGCAAACACAGGAGAGGATCACGGCAGCATTCGCGCGGTTTTCCGCAGCGGCATTGGGGCTGGAGCCGGATGCGGTCGACCTGCTGACCCACGATTTTTTGCCCGTAGGTACAAAGCTGGCTCGGTGGGCGAGGCGGTTCGATCCCAGCCTGAGCATGCCTGACATTGTGCAGGCCTGCCGCAATGCCTGGACGGCTTGCGGATTGCAGCCGCTACTCGGCGAGGCCGTCGGGATCACTCCGTCCATTTTGGGATATAGCCTGTTGTATCCGTATAGCGACAATTATCTGGACCGGGTGGATATTTCCCGGAAGGCTAAGCTGCGATTCAGCGAGCGATTTCGGGATCGGCTGCGAGGCGAAATGGCTTTTGCCGAGGACGATCGCGAGGCGGCGATATGGATACTGGTCGGCCTGATTGAAGAGCAATATCCGCGCGCTGAGTTCCCTGAAGTTTTTGACTGTCTGCTGGCGATTCATCGGGCGCAGGAGCAGAGCATTGCGCAACTGGAAGCCTCGGACCAATTTGACGACGTGCGACTGCTGGTGATGAGTTGCGCCAAAGGAGGTAGTTCCGTGATGGCGGATGCGTGCCTGTCGCACGGATGGCTAAGCCCGCAGGAAAGCCGATTTTCCTTTGAGTGGGGCGTGCTGCTGCAGCTGGGAGACGATTTGCAGGATGTGCGCGCAGACCTGGAACGTGGCTCGGTCACGTTGTTCTCTCGAGCGGCGGCCACAGGAACGCCGCTCGATTCGCTGGTGCTGCAGTTGCTCCGCTTCAGCGAGCGCGTTGGGGCAAAAATGGACGACTTGCCGAACGGGAACGAGATGCTGCGCGAATTGTTGCGGATGAGCTGGCGATCGCTGATCATTGGAGCGATTGCGGAGTCGCATGAGTTCTTTACGCCACTGTTTCTAAAAGAAGCGGAATGCTGTTCGCCGTTTCGCTACGGGTTTTTGCGCGCGCGGGATAAGAAACTCGCGAGCCAGGAGGGACTGTATACGACGCTATTTGAGGCGTTCCTGGAGGCACCGGACGATGGCGACGACGACCTGCCGTGGCCGGTAGATCGACGCCTTCCGCAGCTTGAGCCCGATGTGATTCTCGCTCGAACCTGAATGTGGGCGCATCCCGGCGGCAAGACCATGCCGCCGTAGAAGGTGCGGCCCAATGCCCTGGCGGCCAACTGGATCTGACCATTCCGGCCTCCGTGTATGGGAGCGCCGTCATTGAAAATGCTAAGAAACTCTGGGGCTCTTATGCTTATAAGGAATAAGAATTTGTAATTTCCTTCCGCACGATCCGAGAGCTAAGCTGAACTCTGGAACGAGAGGCCGGATCGCCGCTTCGGCATGTCTCCAAAGCATGCAACATTCTCGGCGGCCGGGGATGTGACCTTGGGTACATTCGCCAATCGGGAGGAACCATCATGACAGAACTTACGCGTCGCAACTTTTTCGGTGCTGCAGCGGCTGCCGCCACGGGCTTTGCCGCACTTGCCGCAGCATCCTCTCCGCTGAAAGCGCAACTTGTCGACAAGACCGACGACTGGGAGCTGGCGGAGTTTCGTCGTCTTTTGCAGTCGAAAGCGCGCGCTCGGCAGGTCTACGATGTCACTTCCATTGGAGGCGGGAAATTCTTAAACAACATTAAGAACTCCTTGAACGGATTTCACTTTGGCTTCGGATATCCCACGGATCAGATCCATGTGCTGGCCGCGCTGCACGGTCCAGCGAACCTGTTGAACTTCGACGATTATGTGTGGGAGAAATACCGTGTTGGCGAGTGGCTCAAGGTCGACGATCCCAAGACCGGAAAGCCTGCCACGCGTAACATTTTTTATTCCGCTCAGATGCCGCACTTCGCTTCGAAGGACCCCGAGAGCGAAGAATCAATATTTCAGAACACCAGTATTGAAGTGCTGCAGTCTCGCGGCGTGCGCTTCCTGAGTTGTCACACGGCCAGCGAAGAACAATCCAAGATTGTGATTCAGCGTCTGGGTCTTTCGCAAACGCAGGATGCGGTAGTGAAGGACTGGCAGGCGCATACCCTTCCTGGCGTGCTCGTGGTTGCTTCTATGGTGGCCGCCATCGCAGTGTTGCAATGCGAAGGCCACTACTCCTACATCACGGTCTGAAGGAAAGTGAAAGCACAATGATGCGGAAGAGAATTTCGACAACGTTGCTGGGTCTCATGATTACATTTTCTATGGCGGCTGCCGCGCTGGCGCAGGCCTCTCCTCCATGGAGTGCAGGCCACAACAATCCGGCAAGCGCCAAGGGGTATGTATTTCCGGTGGATTCGATCGACAATGTGCCCGATCTACATGGCAATCCCTCCGATGCAAAGCTGGTTCTCTTCATCGGCGGCAATCAGTTTTTTGTGCTGCCCCGGTTGATCGCTGGATTTGAAGTGGAGCATCCCGAACTGCGCGGGCACATTTTTTACGAGACGCTGCCGCCTGGGATTTTGCGCCGTCAGATGGCCCACGACAATACCTTGACTTTGGGCAACCTGACCCTGCAGGTGACACCGGATGTGTATGAGGCTGGCGCTCGCGTCGTGGAAGAAATGGCACGGCAGGGACAGGTGGAGCGATCGGTCAGTTATGCCACCAACGACCTGGCCATTATGGTGGCAGCCGGAAATCCGAAACACATCGCCGGTCTCAAAGACCTTGGACAACCCAGCCTGCGGCTCTCCATGCCCAATCCCGAGTGGGAAGGCGTTTCCCGCCAGATTGCGGCCGCATTGCGCAAAGCGGGCGGCGAAGCACTCTACCAGGCGGCATATATCAGCAAGGTCGCCGATGGAACGACATATCTGACGCACATCCACCACCGTCAGACGCCCATGCGGATCATGCAGGGGGAGTCCGACGCCGGTGTAACCTGGGCCTCCGAAGTCCGCTTTCAGGAAATGATCCATAACCCAATCGTGGGGGTTGCCATTCCCGCGGAGCAAAACAGCACCGCCATCTACGCCGCGGGGGTATTGAAGAACGCGCCCCACGCAGCCGCCGCGCGCGCGTGGGTGCAATACCTCACGTCGCCGGAAGCGCAGAAAATTTATCACGACTACGGCTTCCAATCTGTCACGGGAAACGCAAAATGAAACTTCGCATCGAATTGCTTCTTATGGCGCTGGTGCTGGGCGCCGTTCTGGAAGGAAGCCCAGGGAATGCTGCGCCGGGGACAACCAAGCAGTCGTCCGCGACCGAACCCACCGCCGCGCAACCGTCGGACCTTGCGAGTGTTCCAGCAGGGAAGCAGGGCGACCTGGTTCGCCAGGGCAAGCAGATTTTCCAGCAGACCCCGATCCACGCCAAAGCTTATGTCGGCAACCGACTCAGCTGCAACGATTGCCACCTGCAGGGAGGCACGGAGCCCAAAGCAGCGCCATTGGCCGGCGTTCCGGGATTGTTTCCCCTGTATAGCCAGCGAGCTGGACGCGTGATCAGTTTCGGCGAGCGAGTGCAGGAGTGTTTCGTCCGCAGCGAAAACGGTACTGCCCCGCCCCTCGACAGTCCACAAATGAATGCATTGATTGCCTATATCGAATGGATCTCTCAAGGCGTTTCCAAACAAGAGACTCTCGCCGGACGAGGACTGGTGCAAGTCCCCCCGCTCACGGGCAATCCGGATCGCGGGGCGGCCGTTTACAAACAGCAATGTGCGGCATGTCATCAAGACAATGGCGCGGGAGTGCCGGCTGCCTTCCCGCCGCTGTGGGGGCCAGACTCCTACAACGACGGCGCCGGCATGAACAAGATTCCAAAGATGGCAGCATTCCTGGTCAAGGCGATGCCGCCGACCCGGCCGGGCTCGCTGTCGCCGCAGGATGCGTATGACGTGGCTGCCTACATCCACGACAAGCCGCGTCCAAAATTCAATCCTGCTTACAGCAAATACTAAAGGGCATTTTCAACAGGGCGGAAGGCGGCAACGGTAACGCGGAGGGATACTCTTTTGTCGGTTGAAGCACCGCCCTGTGCCCTATTCTGCAACACGTGCCCAGTGGCCGCTGGCGATTTCAACCAGCGGACCTTCGCGCATGGTGGTTGGATTTCCTATGGGTGCCAAGGGCAAATCTCGATCGCTGCGCATGGTTGGGACGGCGGCCAGCAGGCTGCGGGTGTAGGGATGCTGCGGGTTGGAGAATAACTGCGCACAACTGGCGATTTCTACGATCTTTCCCTTGCGCATCACAGCGACGCGTTGCGCAATCTGCGCGACCACCGATAGATCGTGCGAAATAAAGAGTAAGGCCGCATTGGAGTGCTGCTTTAACTCCCGCAGCAGATGGAGAATCTGGGCTTGAACCGTGACATCCAGCGCGGTGGTGGGTTCGTCGGCAATCAACAGGCTGGGGCGATTCACCAGAGCCATCGCGATCAGGATGCGTTGCCGCTGGCCACCCGAAAACTGGTGGGGATAATCGTCAAATCGCAGCTGAGGTTCAGGAAGCGAAACGGATTCGAGGGCCTCGATGGCGCGCTGGCGCACCGCCGTTCGTGAAAGTTCGTGTTGATGGATGCGAACGGCTTCGGCGATTTGCCTGCCGATCGACATGACTGGATTCAGCGCCGTCATCGGCTCCTGAAACACCATGGCGGCGTCGCGACCGCGCCGGGCAACCAGGTCTTGTTCAGGAAGGTGCAGCCAGTCCTCCTGCCCAAACCATATGCTGCCGGCGACTTGAGCGCGAGGATCGAGCAGACGCAATATGGCCAGCGCGGTGACAGATTTTCCAGATCCAGACTCGCCAACCAACGCCAGAGACTCGCCAGAATCGATGGTGAAACTCAGATCATCAACAGCCTTGTGTCGCCCCGCATCGGAGGAAAATGTGATGGACAGATGGTCAACGCGGAGAAGAGGCTGCACGCGCTTATCTTAGAGCATTGCTGGAAGCGAGGACGCGACGCGCGGTTGCCAGGCTATGGAACAGATCTTGCGAATGCACCTGGATAGAGAAATTTATAATCATTGCAACCGTCGCAATGGAGCGCCCATGTCGAACTCCCTACGCAAGGCGAACACCGCCGATATTCCTGCCATCGAGAAGTTGATCGATGCCTCTGTGCGTGGGTTGCAGGCGCAGGATTACACCCAGGAGCAAATCGACGCAGCGTTGAGAACCGTATTTACGGTAGACACTCAACTGATCGAGGATGGGACATATTTTGTCTTCGAACAAGACGGCGAGGTGGTCGGTTGTGGCGGCTGGAGTCAGCGCAAGACACTGTGCGGCGGCGATCATCATGCAATGCGGGAAAATGCTTTGATGGATCCGTCGCAGGATGCCGCAAAGATTCGCGCGATCTTTGTTGCTCCGCAGTGGGCGCGCCACGGTATCGGAAGCCTTCTGCTGAAGACGGCGGAGGACGCAGCCCTGGCCGCCGGTTTTCTCCGATTGGAGATGGGCGCCACGCTGACCGGCGTGCCCGTATATTTGCGGCGCGGATACCACAAAGTCGAAACCATGATGGTGCTGCTGGAAAACGATGTGACCTTGCCGGTGGTCCGCATGGAGAAGGCGCGCTGATCAATTTTCTGCGGGCGCAAGGTTCGCGAGCCAAGTTGTGTAACCCGGAAATGCAAGCGGTGTTTGTAAGATTGCCGGTACACAATCGGCTCAAGTTTTTTGCCGTACACTGACCTTTCCTGGCCATGGCTGATGGTTTCGCCCAATCCGTTAAACAGCAGGCCGATATCGTTCGCATCATCGGCGAGTACGTGCGCCTGACCAAGGGAGGCGCGCAAAGCTTCAAGGGACTGTGCCCGTTCCATAAAGAGAAGTCGCCATCGTTCAACGTGCAGGCGGCGCAGCAGTTCTACCACTGCTTCGGCTGCGGGCAGTCCGGGGATGTGTTCACGTTTGTGCAGAAGATAGAAAACATCAGCTTCCCGGAGGCGGTGCGAACCGTTGCCCAGAAATCCGGAATTCCGCTGCCGAAGCGAGAATTTTCCTCGCCGGAAGAAGCCCAGGCCTCGAAGTTGCGATCGAAACTGCTGGAGATTCATGACCAGGCGTGCCGTTATTTTGAGGAGCAACTACAGAGCCCGGAAGCCGCACGAGCCCGCGAATATCTGACGGGCAGGGGCTTGACGGCGGATGCGATCACCGCCTTTCGCATTGGTTATGCGCCGGATTCCTACACGACGATGCGCGACCGCTTTCAGTCAGCATTCGACGCCGAAGTATTGCGCGGCAGCGGGCTTTTTTCTTCCAAAGAGCAGGCCGAGGGTGGCAGCGGTTCGATGTACGCGCGTTTCCGCAAACGCATCACATTTCCGATTCGCAATGAAGCGGGTCGCGTGATTGCGTTTACCGCGAGGGCGCTGGACAACGACGAGAAGGCCGGGCCGAAGTACTTGAACTCGCCGGAAACGCCGCTGTATACCAAGGGGCACGTGCTCTTCAACCTCGACAAGGCGAAGCAGCCGATCCGGCAATTTGAGTTTGCGCTGCTGGTGGAGGGGCAGATGGACTGCATCTCCGTCTATATGGCCGGGATCACGAATGTGCTGGCGACCAGCGGCACTGCCTTCACCGAAGCCCAGGTGCGGCTGTTAGGGCGGCATACCCGGCAGGTGGTGGTGAACTTCGATCCGGACACCGCCGGTGCAAACGCAGCGGAAAAATCCATCGCGCTGCTGATTGAAGAAGGTTTTAGCGTGAAGGTGGTGACTTTGGAGGGTGGATTGGACCCGGATCGCTACGTGCGCGAGCGAGGAATCCAAGCCTATATTGCTGCGTTACGGGGAGCACGTCGACACAGCGACTATTTGATTGATCGGGCCCGCACGCTGTTTCCGCCGGTCACGCCGGATGCGAAGGTGAAGGCGCTGAATTTTCTGTTGCCGCACATGCACCATATTCCCAGCCGCATCGCTCGCGATGAGTTTGCTGCGGATGCGGCGCAAAAGCTTGCCATTGATTCCGCGTTGCTGAGACAAGAATTGAAGCAGGCCGCCTTTGCGCGGCGGACAGATGTCCGATCGAGCGCCTCGACAGCGCAGGGATGGAGCGAAGCGGAAAAATTGTTGCTGCGAGCGTTGACGTTGCCCGCGGGTCAACCGGCACGCGAACGGGCCAGGCAGTTGATGTCAGAGGAGCCATCGCTCTGTGAAGGCCTGTCGGCCTCGGCGCTGTTGTCTGCGTTCGTGGAGGCCGAGTCGATTTCAAATCCGTTCGCCCTGGCTCCGGATGAGGCCAGCCGGCATTTGCTGGCGTCGGCGTTGATGCATGGAAACCAGGAAGTCCAGACTGAACAGGTAGAGGACGCGTTTCATTCCCTGCGCCATAGCCGGCTGGAACAGCGACAGAGAGAATTGCGCCGCTCCCTGGCAGAGGCGGAACTTCGCAACGACACCGTTGCGGTCCAGGAATTGATGACGGAGAAAATCGCGCTCGACCGAGTGTTGCGAGAAGGCTGAGACTCGCCGCACGGCAAACGGTGCTGTCGTCTCGGTGTTTGCGCGCATGATTCCGCCATATTTCGTCGTTTGACCGTGCCTCCGGCGGATGCATAGACTGAAGTTGGTTCTCCACGGAAGGCGTTTTTTTAGAAGTGGCCATGCAGTCTAAACGCGCAGTCGGTTTCAGCTTTCGGATATTGTTGGGTGCTCTCAGCCTTTCGCTTGCATTGTCGCCATTCGCAGGCACAATGTGGGGTCAAGCCTCTACTTCACAAGATTCTTCTACTCCGACATCTCCTTCGCAGGAATTGTCGTCCCCGGGATCTCCGAAGCAATCCGGGGTTTCATCCTCGAGCCGTACCGAATCGGGCGAAGCTGTCCCGCTTCCAGAGACGGACGTGTCTCAGCGACCGAATGTGGCCGCACTTGCGGCAGTCCCAGCCGCCATTGATCCCACCGGCCCCGCCATTTCGCTCGAGATTTCCGAGGCCATGTTTGATGTAATGGCGGCGTTGAATACCTGCGGATACAACGAGGGGCTGTCGATTTCCGATCCGCTGCGCCAGAAGGTGCGCGACGACATTGACCAGGCTCTGCAGCAATCCGCCGCCGCCCGAGACAGTCGGGACCGGCTCTGCAGTTTTATTCATAGCCATACCATGAACGGCGTTTCCGTTAACTTGGCCGCCTACATCTCGCTGGCACTGTATTTGACGCCGCCGCCCTCGTTGACGACCAATGTCGGCGCCTCCGATCTCCCCCCCGATGCGGCGACGCTGGTGGGGTTGGCTTCTCCGCTGCGAAATTTCTCGCAAGCTGTGGGCCTCCACGTGATCTGGGTACTGAACCATCCGGACTATGAGGCGCTAGCCAACAAGGTTCGCACAGCAATGAATCAGATGCTGATTCAGACGGATCTGTATCTGAAGCAACCTCCGGTGACAAGCGGCAATCGCCGCTTTCTGGTGATTATGGATCCGATGATCGCGCCGGGGGAAGAGAATGCACGAGTGTACGGCGGCGATTACATTGTGGTTGCGTCGCCAACGAACGGCAAGATCGATATGAAGCCCGTGAAGCACACGTATCTTCGCTTCATCCTGGAGCCGCTGATCTACGCTCGTTCGGACTCAATCAATCAGCTGCGATCGATTCTGGCGCTGGTGCAGCCTTCGCCGCTGCCGTACATCTACAAGAGCGACGTTCTCACCCTGGTGACGGAGTGCATGATTCGTGCGATTGAAGCGCGCTCGATGGATACCGGAGTTCCCGTCTATAAGATTCCTGCGCACGTCGATCGTAGCCAGTTGGCAACCGTCGACAAACAAGAGAATGAATATGAACATGCGGTGGCGCAAGTGCGCAATGACACGGTCCACAATGACATGATTCAGGGTTTTATCCTGACGCAATATTTCTACGATCAGTTGCGGGGGTTTGACGAGAGTCCGAGATCGCTCCCGGAGATGGTCGGCATCATGATTTACGGCATGAACGTTGACATCGAGAGGCATCGTGTCCAGGACATCGTATTTGCCTCCCATACCGATCAGAATGTGGAAACGCCGGCAGCTCCGCAGTCGGCTGATCTGGATAACGCAGAATCTAAACTGATTGCAGGAGATACCACGGCAGCGGCAACATTGGCGCAACGAGCTCTTGACCAGCACACCATTGATCCGGGCCGCGCCTACTTCATCCTGGCGCGGGCCAGCATTATGAGCGGGAAGATGGATGCCGCGGTGCAGGATTTCAATCAGGCCCTCAAGGTTTCTCACGATTCACGCACAATCGCGTGGTCCCACATTTACCTGGGACGTCTCGATGACCTGCAGGGAGACCGCACTGCGGCGGTTGCCGAATATCAGGCGGCGATGCAGTCTCGAGATGGACGGCAGGACACCAGCCGGGCGGCGGAAGCGGGACTCAAGGCGCCCTTTGCACCTCCGCAAGCGGCGCAGCAAGGCTCGCACGGACAAGACGACTCCACGGGGGACGGCGCGAACGCTTCGCACTAAGGCGGAGGATCCGTCGGTTTGTTTGACGAGAGATCACATACGCCGTGACGCAACGCGGCCGGGCGCTTCTGGATTGGCACGGGCAGAACGCGGAAATTCTCCGCAAATATCGAGCGCCCGCACAAGAACGCACTACACTGATCTCTATATTCACCAGGAGACGAAACGGCCTTGTCGAACCACCGATCCGCCTCTCCAACCCATGGATCCCTCCCCCCCCTGGAAGGTGACCATTCTGCCGATCTTCCTGCCGGTCGCGTCACCCGCCGCGGCGAGCTGGAGCGGCTGCAACAATTATTGGGATATCGGTTTCGCGATGCTACGCTCCTCGATCTTGCTTTGACGCACAGTTCGGTCGCCTATGAAGAGCAGACCAGGCAGAACCCGAGGGAGGACAACGAACAGTTGGAATTCCTTGGCGATGCCGTGCTGGGCCTGGTGGTGACGGAACATCTATTCCGCGCGTACCCGGAATTCAGTGAAGGGGCATGGACACGTTTGCGGTCGCAATTCGTCAGCCGTCCGCATCTGGCGACAGTGGCGCAGGCAATCGGCTTGGGAGAATTTTTGCGGCTGGGCAAAGGGGAAGAGAAGAGCGGCGGTCGAAAAAAACCTGCGATTCTGGCCAATGCGGTTGAATCGGTGATTGCCGCTGTGTACCTGGATGGCGGGATGGAGTCGGCGGTGCGGCTGGTGCGCACCTGGTTGCTGGACGAAACCCTCGAGACGGTGGTGGAGGCCGCGCGCGCCGGAGAGGTAGGCGATTATAAGTCTATGCTGCAGGAATATTCGCAGGCGCATGGGTTAGGTCAGCCGCGTTATCAGCTGACATCGGAAGCAGGCCCCGATCACAGGAAGAGTTTCGTGGTGGAGGTAACATTCCCGGATCCCGCTGCGACCGAAACGACGCTAGCCTCAGCCACCGGCACACGCAAGAAACACGCGGAACAGGAAGCAGCGCGGTTGGCATTACATTACCTGCGGTCGTTGCGGTCGGCCGAGCCTGCGCCTGCGCCAAACGTTACAGCAGAGACCAATGACGTTCGCGCAAAAAGCGTAGCAGGGAAGAGAAAATGACCGGCGAAACCGATCCAGCCCAGAGTACTGTTTTGGCGACAGTTTCTCCTCCCAGTCCGCCGGTTGCTCCTGCTCCCGCTCCAGTGCGGATTCAGCATCACCATGAAGTGCTCATCCTGATTCAGACCACGCTGACGTTCCTGGTGGGTGCGTTGTTTGTGCTGACATTTATCGCACAACCCTATCGGATTCCATCTGGGTCGATGGAAGAGACATTGTTGATCGGCGATTTTCTACTGGTGAATAAAGTCGCCTTTGCAAATCCCGGTCCATGGGAGCCGCTGCTGGCCTATCAACCTATCAAGCGCGACGACATTGTCGTGTTCCACTATCCAATTGATGCTTCCATGTACCTGGTCAAGCGCGTGATTGCAGTGCCGGGGGATGAACTCCACCTGCATCACGGCTTGGTTTATCTCGATGGCCGGCTGCAACGCGAGCCGTTTTCGCTATACATTCCCAGCTACGCAAACCAGTTTCGCGATGAATTTCCCACTCCCATCTACACCGATCCTGGTGTGAGCAGCCGTTGGTGGATGGAGATGCAACGGAACGTCCGCCAGGGGCAATTGGAGATTCCGGCAGGACAATATTTTGTCCTGGGCGATAATAGAAATGACAGCCTGGATAGTCGCTACTGGGGATTGGTTCCGCGCCAGAACATCGTGGGCGAACCCTTCCTGGTGTACTTCTCGGTTGTCACCGCCAGCAGATCTGAAATCACTGGGCTTACGAGTGATAGACTGGCCCACGAACGCGGATGGTGGAACGGTTTGGCCGGGGCAGTTCGCTGGAGCCGCATTTTTCATGTAATTCATTAGCCACGCGAAATCGGAGAAACCTTTGGCTGGTCAGCAACTTGCGCAAGACGCACCCACCCCGCGGCAAACGGAAACTCCGTTCGAGTTTTTCGCCTCCATCTGCACCGTTCTGGTGGTGGGTCTGTTCATCATCACGTTCGTTTTCCAGAATTTCGAGATTCCATCTTCTTCGATGGAGAAGACGCTGTTGATTGGCGACCATGTACTGGTCGACAGGACCACCTTCGCACCTCCGACCCGCTGGGCGCCCTTTATTCGTTACCGCAACATTCGCCGCGGCGACATCATCGTGTTCTACAAACCGGGCGAACCGAAACTGTTTCTGGTGAAGCGAGTGGTTGGAATTCCGGGCGATCACCTGCATTTGGAACACGGCATCGTGTACTTGAATGGCAAACCGCAAAACATGCCATATGCAACCTTGCCTTCGGACGACGACAATCCCAACGACGCCTACTATCCCTATCGAGATGATTTTCCCGCAGTACCGCCGCCGCCGGACTCCGAGGTGACAGCGACGTGGTCGGTCGATCTGCCCAGTCATATTCAGAACGGTAACCTGGTCGTTCCGCCCGGAGATTATTTTGCGATGGGCGACAATCGCTTGGTCTCCCTCGACAGCCGCTACTGGGGATTTGTGCCCCGGCAAAACATCCTGGGCCGACCGCTGTTCGTGTACTGGTCGTTCATCACGTCAGAAGACCAAGCGAACAGGACATCGCCGGCGGATCATCTCGCCTTTATGGGACACGTTGTGCTCCATTTCTTCGACCAGACACGGTGGCGCCGAACCTTCCATCGCATTCAATGATTTCGTAGAATCCTTCATGAAGAGTCCAGGCACGCCAACGGGGAACATCAGCCGTCCAAGGATCTTTTTTTTGGCAGTATTTGCGTTGCTGGTGCTCGCGATTGCGGTGCCGCCGTTCGTCAACATCGATCGATTCCGGCACAGCATTGTGCGGTCGATCAGCGCCGGCCTCGATCGACCTGTTTCCGCCAACGCGGTCGAGCTAACCCTGTTTCCCCGTCCCGCATTTGTGTTGCACCACCTCACCGTAGCGGAGTGGCCGGAATATGGCGCGGAGCCGGTCATCACAGCGGAGACTGTAACCGCCAGCCTGCGCGCCAGCACCCTGTGGCACCGCCGGGTCGAGATCGCCAGCCTGCACTTTGATGCTCCCAGCGTCAATCTTGCTCGCGACAGCAATGGCGAATGGAACTTTGAATCTCTCATCACCAACTCCCCGGTTCTCCGTATGCCAGGGAATTCTGGTTCCGGCGTATCTTCCTCAACGAGCCCGCCCCCATTTCCCTATGTGGAAGCCACGGATGCTCGTATCAACTTCAAGCGCGGCGCGGAGAAACTTCCATTTTCATTGGAAGGAGCCCAGCTTGCATTCTGGCAAGAGTCGGGGAATGAGTGGCATGTTCGCATCAAGGCGCGTCCATTCCGTACAGATCTCCCCCCGGGAGAT
>JAJXZK010000225.1 GCA_021780095.1 Acidobacteriota bacterium
TTCAACATCCGTGGGGTCGCGCCCTATTGGAGGGCTGCCTGGCAACAAGATGGACGGACGAGCAACCTGGAAGTCGGCATGTATGGAATCCATATGAGCTCAACTCCAGGAGCGATTACCGGCCTGCAAGATAGCTATACGGATTTTGGACCGGACTTTCAGTACGATCGAACCATCGGTAAGGATGTCCTTTCAATCCGCGGAACCTATGTCCGCGAGAATTCATCCTTGCCGGCAAGCGTACAAGCCGGTGCCGCCTCACTGGTTGCGCATCATTTGAACTCGGCCAACGCCAACGCCGAATATCACTTTGGCAACCGGCTATCGGGAGACTTCGGCTTGTTCCTCACATCCGGCACGGCGGATCCCCTGCTGTATTCACCGAGTGCGATTTCTGGCAGCGCAAACGGCAGCCCAAAAAGCGCCGGATATATCGCCAACGTTTCCTACTGGCCGGTGCAGAATATTGATCTGGCCTTCCAGTACACCGGCTACACGCGATTTAATGGCGCCGGAACGAACTACGATGGCGCGGGACGCAACGCCAGCGACAACAACACAATTTACCTGCTGACAAGATTCGTGTTCTGATGCGGGGTAAAGGTCATCGTAGCTGCCCGTGGACGTGAAGGCCTATCACGACGGGGGAAGATCAACTTCTCCCGTCCGGCTACTTCCAGGTGTTCGACCCAGCTAAGCTTTGGGCCGAATATCTTGCATGAACCCTTCCAACGCCGTATTTCGTTACGAAGCTGGGGGACGGGTGAATGTACTTCCGGCTTGCCCACGGAACGGTGTCGATCTGTCTGTAACTAATTCCTGCAAGCGAGACTTTCAATTGGCTACATCCGCAGCCATTTGGACACAGCCTGATACCACGGCGATCCTACGAACAAGCCCTCCGCCAGTCCATCGAGTGAGAACTCGACGGACGGCCCCTGGAATTGGCTTAACCTCCACCGTGTAGAAGTTGATTAGCTTTCGTCCGGCCGCAACAGCGGCGACCTCCGCGTCCAAAAGGAAACCGCGACTCTCACGGGACGTGATCGCGTCCTGAAGGTGGTTTCGCACGCCTTTAAAATGCGCACGCTCCCCCCTTTCATCTACCAAACCTGATAGGCACCGCACTCAATAGTTGTCTATTGGGGGGCTTTTGATTTGTTCGTACCATTCGAGTTCTTTGGTGATGGGATTCATGGGAAAACTTCGGTGCCGGATCGAATGCAGCAGGAATCCAGTAGCGCTTCTTTCCGGTTCGCCATAGTGGGGTGCCGAGGCGGAGGCTTTACAACGAATTTGCCGCGCTGGAACCGCGCCGCAATCCATTAAACAGTTTTGTCGATTGATAATGAAAGGCTTACATCAGATGGTGCCGAAGAAGGGACTCGAACCCCCACACCCTTGCGAGTACATGGACCTGAACCATGCGCGTCTGCCAATTCCGCCACTTCGGCCTGTGTTCCAGAGGCTAGCTGGCCGCCAGAAAATAAGCGGCAGTCCTTACTCTTACAAAGACAGCAGATGCTGTCAACATTTCAGCCAGGAAGAAAAATTCGTCCGCGAGCAATACGCTGACCGCGGGGGGTACATTTGCAATCGTCGCACACGCGAGTATTCTGAGAATTCGATCCTGATGCGAAGTGTCGATACGATGCGCACACGCGAAACCGAACAAATCACTATGAAAGGCTTTCGGCATGACGAACTCTTCACTCGCCAATCCCGCCAGTATTCCCCCTGAGCTCTCCACGGAGATTCGCCGACTCATGCATGACCTGAGCAATGCACTTGAGATTGTATTGCAGGCCGGATATCTGCTGACCACCGCAGACACGGAAGAACCGGTGAAGGAGTGGATCGGCCTGCTGGATGGAGGCGCACAACAGGCCCTGAAAATTCATCAACAACTGCGAGAGTACATCCGCGTCCACAGTTAACGGTGAAGCGCGGCAGGCGCAGCGATCAAGCCAATTGCGCATCCAGCGTTATTTCGGCGGCCTTCAACAGGCGCGAGATTGGACAATTGACTTTCGCTTCATTTGCGGCGGTGGCGAAGGCTTCTTTGCTGGCTCCTGGAACCTTGGCGCGGGTCGTCAAATGAATTTTTGTAACCGTCGGACCTGTCTGCAGCATCTCCAACGTCAACTCCGCGGTAGTTTCCAGTGACTCAGGCGTCAGATTCGCCTTCGTTAACTGACCGCTCAACGCCATGGTGAAACAACCGGCGTGGGCAGCGGCGATCAACTCTTCCGGATTCGTTCCTTTGCCGTCTTCGAATCGGGTATGAAAAGAGTAGGCGGTGTCCTTCAAAACTCCGCTTTCAGTTGAAATGGCGCCCTTGCCGTCTTTCAGCGTTCCCTGCCAAACTGCGCTCGCTTTGCGTTGCATGTATTTCTCCTTGGATTCGTTGAGGATGGACCGGGAACCTGAATTCCGCAGCCCGTGGGTGAATTTTCAGGATAGCAGCCGCGCATCTCAGAGTCGAACCCGGCAACACCGGGTTCACGTCGCCTCTTTCAGCCGCGACGGTCGCTTCTTTCGCTTGCAAAAACGCCGCATCCCGCCATTAACAATGGAATGGCAGCGCCCTCTGCGTTCAAGGCCCGCGCCGCAATCAATGGATGTTTGTGGAAGCAACAGGTCGAGGCTGCAGCGGCAGTTCGAAGGAAAACACAGACCCGTGCCCAACCTGGCTGGTCACGCTGATTGTGCCGCCGTGGGCTTCGACGATCGCCTTGGCGATCGCTAATCCCATTCCTGTTCCGTGGACCTGGTAGCGTTGCCCGGTGCCGCGGTAAAACTTGTCGAAGATAAAACTCTTTTCCAGCATTCCGATTCCCACTCCGCGGTCAGCGACGCTGACGACAAGCGCATCCTTGTTCTCCTCTGCGCTGATAAAGATCGGACTGCCTGCAGGAGAATATTTCGCGGCGTTTTCCAGCAGATGATGCAGCACTTTTTCGATCATGCGCATATCGAACGGTACGGGCCGCAAATCCTGCGGAAGTCGTACGGTGACCGGATGCGCGGCAACGATTTCCTCTGCATTCTGTACCGACTGATCCACCAATTCCTGTACCGGATGCAACTGCAGGTCCAGCTGGACTTCGTGAGCATCCAATTGCGCCATCTCTACAGCCTCTTCAATCAGTCGGTTCAGCCGTCCGCTTTCTTCGTCGATGATGGTCAGCAGCTCGTTCCTCTGTTCGCCCGTCAGCTGCAATTCTGAGCGCAGACTGCTGACCGCGCCCATAATCGAGGTCAGTGGGGTTCGCAATTCATGCGTGACGGAATCGAGCAGCGCGCTTCGGATTCGTTCGCTTTCGCGCGCGGCCTCGGTCTTTCCCAGCTGTTCCACGGCCCCGGCTCGCTCGACTGCGATTGCCACCATGCTTCCCAGGGCTTCCAGACTCTGCCGCGACGGACATTTTCCCAAAATGCCCAAAGCGCCAATCGTCCGCACGCCCATCATCAGTGGAATCAGGCAGGTTTGCTTCTCTTCGTTTCTTCGGATATCGCGTTCGCGGGAGGCGACGCGAAGCATTTCGTCGCTGATCGCCTCGCTGCTTCGTCCGGAATGGTAGACACTGCTCCGGGAATTCACCAGCAGCGCGGTGCCTTCTATAAAGAACGTGGCTGTAATAATTCTGGGGATAGAATTCAGTAGATCGAGAATATTATCAGTCGTAAGCAATTGCCGGCTGAAGTCGTACAAACGCTCCATTTCAATCCGTTGGCTCTTCGCTTCTTTCGCTTCATCCCGGGCGCGATCGGAAAGTCGGCTGGATAGGATCGCAGTCACCAGGAAAGCACTGAGGGAAACCCAATTCTGCGGATCGGCGACGGTGAATTTTCCAATGGGCGGCAGAAAGAAATAATTGATCGCCAGTGTGGAGACAATCGACGCGAAGATTGCGTTCGAAAGCCCCCATCGCCCTGCAATAAACAAAACGTATAACAATAATGTGAGAGAAACTGTGGTGTGATTGACGTGCAGCAGAGAAAAATATATCCCCACAATCAGGCCCACAGCCATGGCGGACAACGCATACCGTATCGTCGGAGATGGGCTGTGTCGCAGCATCATCCCAATTCTACTCAGGTCGTGTAAGCGATGACTCCGCAACCCGCAAACATAAAGCCTGTCAAGACGCCGGAGCAATGGCTGGAAACGGCAGCCCCTGAGAAGACCGCCGGCATCTTTAAGGTCTTCCTTGGCTATGCGCCTGGTGTCGGCAAAACGTTCAACATGCTCAGCGAGGCCATCCGGCGTCGCAATCGAGGCGAAGATGTGGTCATTGGGTTCATCGAAACCCACCAGCGTCCCCGCGTCATCGAGTTAGCCAAGCAGTTGGAGGTGATCCCGACCCGAAAGGTGGAGTACAAAGGTACGTTCTTTGAAGAATTGGATCTGGAAGCCGTGCTGGCGAGAAAACCGCAGGTCGTTCTGATCGATGAACTGGCGCACACGAACATTCCCGGCAGCAAGCACGAAAAACGCTACGAAGATGTTCTTGAAGTCCTGCAGCACCGGATCGATGTGATGTCGGCGCTGAATGTGCAGCACGTGGAGAGCCTGGCTCCGACGGTTCAAAGCATTACCGGCGTTAGCGTGCGGGAAACCGTTCCAGACTGGGTGCTGGGACGAGCGGATGAAGTGGTGCTGGTCGATGTGACCCCGGAAGCGCTGCAAACCCGCATGCGGCGCGGCGATATCTACCCGTCCGAGCGAATTGAAAGATCCTTGGCGAACTTCTTCCGCCGCGGCAATCTGCTCGCCCTGCGGGAACTGGCGCTAAAGCGAGTCACCCACGCTGTGGATCAGAACCTGGATGCGTACCTTCGCCGAAAACAATTGGGCCAGGACTGGGTGGTCCAGGAACGAGTAGCCGTCTGCATCAGCTCCAACCCGGCATCGCAGCAACTGATTGCGCGCGGCGCCCGCATGGCCGAGGGCATGGACGCGGAATTTTACATCCTGCACGTCGATCTGCCCGACGATACGCTAGAAGAGAAAAGTCGAAGCCTTGCCGCGAATCTGCGCTTCGCAGAAAATCTCTCGGCGCGGATTTTTCATGTTCAAGGCCGCAAGGTTGCCAGCGCGATCGCGGATTTCGCGAAGGAACATCGCATCACACAGATTATTCTTGGCCGCTCCGCGGTTCGAGGGTGGCGCAATTTTCTATACTTTATGGCCATCCAAAAACTGCTGCGCGAGGCTCCTTACGTCGACGTGCACATTGTGACCCAGGAACCGCATTGAGACCTCGATGAGGGACCCATCCACCCAACGGCGCGATGCGACCGAGCCCGCCAAAATTCTGCTTGTCGACGATGAGGCCCAAATCATCCGCGTGCTATCCGTGGCGTGTACTGCCCAGGGCTATCGAGTGAAATCCGCCACGGATGGAGAATCCGCGTTGGCAGCCCTAAAAAGTTGGCCCGCCGACTTGGTGATTACCGACCTCTCCATGCCGAATATGGGCGGCGTTGAGCTGTGTCGTGCGATTCGAGATCAATCCAACGTGCCGATCCTGGTGCTTTCCGTCCGCAACCATGAAAAGATAAAAGTCGAAGCCCTGGACGCCGGCGCCGATGACTACGTAACCAAGCCCTTTCAAATCGACGAACTTCTTGCCAGAATTCGCGCCGCGCTCCGCCGCTCCAAAAACGCAAGCAAAGAAGACAAAACATCCCAGGTGGCCATTGGAGAGTTCCGTATCGATCCCGGATCGCGCCAGGTATTCGTGCGAGGCACAGAAGTCCATCTCACACCCAAGGAATTCGATCTGCTGCACGCACTGTCGCTTTCTCCAGATCGCGTCATCACTCGCCGCTCGCTGATGGTTGCGGTCTGGGGCGGTTATAACGTGGACCAGCCTGAATCGTTGCGAGTCCTCATAGGACAGCTCCGCCGCAAAATCGAGCCCGCTGGTGAACCCCAATATATCCTTACGGAACCTTGGGTTGGATACCGCTTTGTGCCCGACGGCGTCCCCCCTGGGCCTTCCTTATAACTTTCTTACGGTCTTATTACGCCCTTTTTATGCCCCTAGGTGTGAACTAATGGCAGTTCGAATCTATCGGAACTTAGCAGGCAATGATGTTAGCGACATTCTTAGCGGGAACGGGCTGTGCTGTGGTGATAGGCTTTTTCCTTTTTTGTTACCGTGGATTTGCTCGTACTCAGACGGCAAACCGCGCGAAAAGTCAGAGGGTGAACGTGTTTTCATTCGATCACGAAACACACATCATGCCTGGGGGCAAGAAAACCTTGTCGGCGTTCCTTGCCCTCGGATTATTCCCCGTCGCAGCCACGCGCGCGCAAATTGGTGGGCAAGCCGCAATCGATGCAAATGCCAATCAGCCTGGCTCAGTGGCCGCATCGCAAGCAACCCCCGCTGAAACCGCACCTCCAGCTCCCCTATCGACGCCGGCAATGGTTGGCCCGCTCATTGCCGCATCTCGCAGAACGTTTGACGCAGGGCCATTTGGAACGCTGAATGTGAATGGTATCCTCAGCGGCTTCGGGTCTTGGCAGGGCCACCCCGTCTCCAGCGATCAAGTCGCACGCGCGGATGTCAGCAACGGACAGATATTCATTCAAAAAACCAGCGGACTTGTGCAGTTTTTTCTACAGGCGGGTACCTACAATCTACCTGCAATAGGCATGCCGTTTCTTTCCACTCGCAATACTGTCAAGGACTATTTCGGGGCTTTACCGGAGGCTTACCTAAAGCTTGCTCCCAAGGGCAATTTCTCGTTTCTCATCGGCAAACTGCCAACGTTGATCGGCGCAGAAGACACCTTCAGCTTTGAAAACATGAACATCGAGAGAGGCCTCTTGTGGAACCAGGAAAACGACATCGATCGTGGAATGCAGGTGAATTACTCGAAGGGAAAATTGAGCGGCGCTCTTTCTTGGAATGATGGCTTCTATTCCAACCGCTATAACTGGCTCACCGGCCAGTTTACCTATGCGGCGAATGCCGCCAATGGACTGGAGCTCGTGGCGGGCGCCAATCTTGGACATACCGGTTATTCCAGTGTCTCCAACCCTCTCTATCAAAACAACAGCGGTATTTATGAGCTTATCTACACCCACACAGCGAAGCGATGGATGATCGAGCCGTACTTCCAATACACCTATGTTCCTGTGGATGCGAAGATTGGAGTCAGTCGCGCGACGGCAACTCAGGGCGAAGCTGTGTTGGGCAATTATAGCTTCCCCCACAATTTGACCGTAGCCGGAAGAGTGGAATATATCTCCAGCACCGGCGGTGCCCACAACGGATCAGTGAACTTGTTATACGGTCCGGGCAGCCAGGCTTGGTCGCTAACCTTGACGCCAACGTATCAACGGAAAGCGTTCTTCGTCCGCGACGAAGCTTCCGTGACGCAAGCTGTAAACTTCACGCCTGGAGACGCCTTCGGCGCAAACGGTTTACATTCCAGCCAGATCCGAGGAGTGATTGAATGCGGATTAATGTTTTGACGTTACAAGCGCGACAGGAGAGGAAAAGTGACTGACATCTGGATGGTTCTACTCACTCTTCTATTTTTCGCGGTGGCAATCGGATACACGCTCGCATGCGAGCGGTTGAGGTAATCCCATGCATATTGAATCCGCAGTCCTGCTTCTCATTTCGTTATCCATGCTTGTCTATCTGGTGTTCGCCCTGTTGCGCCCGGAGAAATTCTAGTCATGACCGCAAATGGATGGTTTCAAATCGCGCTATTTTTCACGTTGGTCGTATTGATTGCGCGACCGCTCGGCATCTACATGGCCAGCGTCTTTGAGCGCCGCAAGACATTCTTCGATCCTGTGATGGCTCCCCTCGAACGCATTCTCTATCGGCTGACTGGGGTCGAGGCGGATAAAGAGATGCGCTGGACCGAATATGGAATCGCGATGCTGCTGTTTAGCTTTGTCTCGATGCTGCTTGTGTATCTCATCGAGCGTGTCCAGACCTGGCTGCCATGGAACCCGCAGCATCTCCCCAATGTGCCGGCGGCGCTTGCATTGAACACGGCCGCATCGTTCACCACCAACACCAATTGGCAGGCCTATGTTCCCGAAGCCACGATGACCTACCTGACCCAGATGGCCGGGCTCGCCTACCATAACTTTGCGTCGGCAGCCGTCGGCATGGCGCTGGCCATTGCATTCATCCGCGGCATCAGCCGGCGCGAGCAAAACACCCTCGGTAACTTCTGGGTGGATGTCACGCGTGCGATTCTGTGGGTGTTGTTGCCGATATCCATCGTGTTGGCCCTGGTGCTTGTCTCGCAGGGTGTCGTGCAAAATTTGCACCCCTACAGCACCGTTCATTTGGTGGAATCGCAAAAAGTCATAGCGGCCGATAGCCCAGGAAAGCCCATCACCCAAGTCATCGCCACGCAAACCATCGCGCAGGGGCCTGTCGCTTCGCAGGAAGCTATTAAAATGTTGGGGACGAATGGCGGTGGATTTTTCAATACCAACAGCGCCCATCCGTTTGAGAATCCGACCCCGCTTTCCAACCTGCTGGAGATGCTCTCCATCTTCTCCATTGGTGGTGGATTGACCGTCACCATGGGCCGCATGACTGGCTCTCCACGCCACGGCTGGGCTGTCTTTGCGGCCATGGGGATTCTGTTTGTTGCCGGCGTAACCACAGCCTATCGGGCGGAAGCACGCGGCAACCCGCTCATGCATGGCGTGGCTCAGCAAGCAGCGCAGACCCAAGCCGGCGGCAACATGGAAGGCAAGGAAGTTCGCTTCGGAATTGCCAACAGTGCGCTGTTCGCTACCGTCACTACAGACGCCAGTTGTGGCGCGGTGAACGGCATGCATGACTCCTTTACCCCTCTGGGCGGAATGGTCCCGATGGTCAACATCATGCTGGGGGAAATCATCTTCGGCGGCGTCGGCGCCGGCATGTATGGGATGTTGATTTTTGTTGTTCTATCCGTCTTTATCGCCGGATTGATGGTGGGTCGGACGCCAGAGTATCTTGGCAAGAAGATCGAGGCCTACGACGTGAAGATGGCCATGCTGTACGTGCTGATCTTCCCGTTGCTGATTTTATGTTTCAGCGCGGCAACAGTCTTGCTGCCTCATCTCGGACTCAGTAGCATTTCCAATCCTGGCCCCCATGGCCTCTCGCAGATCCTGTATGCCTTTTCCTCGGCTGCCGGCAACAACGGCTCAGCCTTTGCGGGGCTGAATGCCAACACGAATTACTTCAACCTCACCCTCGCGATCGTAATGCTAAGTGGGCGCTTTCTGATGATCGTGCCCATGCTGGCCGTGGCCGGAAACCTGGCCCGGAAGAAAATCGCTCCCCCGTCCGCGGGCACATTTCCAGTGACGACGCCGTTGTTCACTATTCTTCTGACCGGCGTGATTGTCATCGTCGGCGCGTTGACCTTCTTTCCGGCGGTTACGCTGGGCCCGATCCTTGAACACCTGCTGATGTACGCAGGAAATAGCTTCTAGTCGAAGCATTGTTGCCCGGAGAAACAAGATGGCAAAATCAAAAAGCCCGCATCAACGATCCATCTGGGACCCACAGATCGCGCGCCGCGCCCTGATCGATTCGTTACCCAAGCTGAACCCTTTGAATATGATGAAAAATCCGGTGATGTTCGTTGTCGAAGTCGGCAGCGTGATCACCACTGTCCTTCTGCTGCAGCACATCGGCAGACATGGAGCGGCAATCATCTTCGATCTCCAGATCACGCTGTGGCTATGGTTCACGGTGCTGTTCGCAAACTTCGCAGAAGCCATGGCGGAAGGCCGGGGCAAAGCGCAGGCAGATGCGCTGCGGCGAGCCAAATCCGAGACCATAGCCAATCGGGTCAATGCAAAAGGTGTCGTAGAGCAGGTGCCCAGTTCCAGGCTTTGCTCGGGAAACATTGTCATCGTGTCCGCAGGAGAAATGATTCCTGGCGACGGCGAGATCATTGATGGTGTCGCCTCGGTCGACGAGTCCGCCATCACCGGCGAATCCGCTCCCGTCATTCGAGAGTCAGGCGGAGATCGCTCCGCGGTTACTGGAGGAACGCGCGTACTCTCCGATCAAATCAAGATTCGCATCACCTCCAACCCCGGAGAAACCTTCATCGACAAGATGATTGCCCTGGTCGAAGGCGCTGAACGTCAGAAGACTCCGAACGAGATCGCGTTGAATATTCTGCTTGCTGGCCTAACCATCATTTTTCTGCTGGCCGTCGTCACGCTGCAACCCATCGCGATCTATTCGCATTCGCCGCAGACGGTCTTTGTTCTCGTTTCTCTGCTCGTTTGCTTGATTCCGACCACCATCGGCGGCCTTCTTTCCGCCATCGGCATTGCCGGCATGGACCGGCTTGTCCAGCACAATGTCCTGGCCATGTCTGGACGAGCTGTAGAAGCTGCCGGAGATGTAAACACTCTCCTCCTCGACAAGACAGGAACCATCACCTTTGGCAATCGACAGGCTACAGAATTTCTGGCCGCGCCAGGCGTCAGCAAAGACCAGCTTGCCGATGCCGCACAGCTTTCCTCGCTTGCCGATGAAACGCCGGAGGGCCGCTCCATTGTTGTCCTGGCGAAAGAGACCTATGGATTGCGCGGGCGTGATCTGACAACCATGCACGCTGAATTTGTCCCCTTCAGCGCCACCACGCGCATGTCGGGCATCAACGTCGACGGGCGCACCATCCGCAAAGGCGCAGCCGATTCGATTGCAACTTATTTGCAGGCTTCCGGCGGCATCCTCGCGGATGAGGTCCGCGCCGACGTGGAAACAATTTCCCGCAGCGGTGGCACCCCGCTGGTGGTGGCGGAAAACAATCGCGCTCTCGGCGTGATCCATCTCAAAGATATTGTGAAGGGCGGAATGCGCGAGCGATTCGCACAACTGCGCGCCATGGGCATCCGCACCATTATGATCACGGGCGACAATCCACTGACCGCGGCAGCAATCGCGCGCGAGGCTGGCGTTGACGATTTTCTTGCCGAAGCAAAACCGAAAGACAAGATGGACCTGATTCGCCGCGAACAGGCAGAAGGCAAGCTGGTCGCCATGACCGGTGACGGCACCAACGATGCTCCCGCCCTGGCCCAGGCCGATGTGGGCGTCGCCATGAACACCGGCACGCAAGCCGCCAAAGAAGCGGGCAACATGGTGGACCTCGATTCCAACCCGACCAAGCTCATTGAGATTGTCGAAATCGGCAAGCAGTTGTTGATGACCCGCGGCGCACTCACAACCTTTTCCATCGCCAACGATGTCGCGAAATATTTTGCCATCATCCCCGCGATGTTTGCCGCGACGTTTCCAGTTCTCAGCGCATTGAACATCATGCACCTGCGAACCCCGCAGTCAGCCATTCTTTCCGCAGTCATCTTCAATGCGGTCATTATCGTGGCTCTGATCCCGCTGGCATTGCGCGGCGTGAAATATCGACCCATGAACGCGGAAGTTCTGCTGCGCAACAACCTTTTGCTTTACGGACTGGGAGGGATCACTCTTCCCTTCCTCGGTATCAAGCTCATCGACATGGCGATTACGGCCATGCACCTGATTTGAGGATCGATATGCGGAAACAATTCATGACGGCCTGTTTGTATACATTGGTGACGACTGTCCTGCTCGGGCTTGGCTATCCGCTTGCCGTCACTGGGCTGGCGCACTTGCTGATGCCGGCGAAAGCCAACGGCGAGCTGATCACGCAGAATGGCATTGTTGTCGGCTCAAAGGTGATCGGCCAGCCTTTCACCGGAGCCGGCTACTTCAATAGCCGCCCCTCTGCGGCGGGGACTGGCTACGATGCGGCAAATTCCTCAGGCTCAAACCTCGGCCCAACGAACGCAACCTTGATCGCTCGTGTCGACCAGAGCGTGCAATCCTGGAAGAGCCGTGAACGCAAAGTCGGAAATGGCAGCAGCAATGTACCGGTCGATCTGGTCACGACCTCCGGTTCAGGATTGGATCCGGACATCACAGTCGCCGCCGCCGAGTACCAGGTTCCCTCCGTTGCGCAAACACGTGGTCTCCCCAAGGATCAGCTCGAACATCTAGTCCAGACTCACATTGAACCGAGACAGTTTGGATTTCTCGGCGAGCCCCGCGTCAACGTGCTGGAGCTTAATCTGGCGCTCGACGCCATGACGGTACAGAAAAAATAGTCAGATCAATCGAGCGCGGCAGCCTACGCCGGATTCGCGAGTTTCGGTTCAACCACTGTACCGGCGATTATTGAGGCGGCGCAGCGAATTTGGCAGTCTTCATTTAGAATCGACTATGTCACCGCGCCGGGATGGCGGAACTGGCAGACGCAGCGGACTCAAAATCCGCCGACCCTTGCGGTCATGGGGGTTCGACCCCCCCTCCCGGCACCAATAGAATCAATGTTTCATGAAAACCAACGCATCTTCGGATGCGTTTTTCTATGCCCAGACGGTTCCTGGTGGATGGCAGGTTTCGACCGTGGTCATCCTTTCTTCTGGAAGTCCGTTCACAGTGTGTTCGGATCAAAATACCTATGCGCTCGTCGGGTCGTCTTATCCAAACGGGAGCGGAATCAGTCCGAGGCCGAAGCATCGCAGTATCAATAATTGGTATAACCCGGAAGCTTTCAAGCAATCGGCAAATGGCACCTTCGGCAACGTGCGAAGGAACAGTCTCTACGGCCCCGGCATTAACGAGGTAAATCTATCGGGCGCCAGAACCTTCTCGCTACCCTGGGCGGGAGTCAAGCTCCAGGTCCGCGCGGATGCAACCAATGCCTTCAATCACACGAGCTTCGGCGTGCCGAACCAGACTCTCAGCAGCTCTTCGGGGCCTGGCACGGTCTACACGAACATTACCAACATCCCTTGGGCGGGGCGGCGTTCCGCGAATGGTGAAATTTTGGCTACTCTAGGACAGATGACTGAAAGGGGGCCTCATCCATGCCAAACAAGTACAACGCTGCGAGGCGACCCCGCCTCCCGAAGATGAAAGTCCGCGTGAAGAACTGGGTGGAGTATGACGCGGCCCTTCGGCGTCTGGGCAGTCTGACGTTATGGGTCACTTCAGAGGTCTAGCGGCCAAGCGAGAGTACGGGTTACCCCTGTCGTTTCCCTTGGCCGGACGTCCGAACCTGCCGGCAAACAGAGCGGCTCTGCAGTTCGGAAAAACACCCAGTCTTCTGCCGTTCCTCGCCGCCAGAATCCTTGCCACTGCGATCCGGTATCGTCGGAGAGAATGCGGGTGGCAATAAGTTCCGCCCCCAACCAACATGCCGTCGGTCCTGATACGTCAAAGTCTCAGGCTAGGTTCCTGGGGAACGAAGTGCTCTGGAATAAGCGCAACCGGGACCACTATGCGCGGGAAAGGTAAGCGCCCTCGGCCGTATCGACTCGAATTTTCTCGCCTTCATTAATGAACGGAGGTACCTGCACGACAAGTCCAGTCTCCAGCTTCGCCGGCTTGGTCACAGAAGAAGCTGTAGCCGACTTCAAGCCTGGCTCCGTCTCCACCACCATCATTTCCACGGTCTGCGGCAGGTCGATCCCCACCGGCACGCCGTCAAAAAACGAAACTTTAATCGGCAGGTTCGGAATCAGGTATTCCACCGCATCGCCCAGCGTGTCGGAGTTCAACTGCGTCTGCTCAAAGTTTTCCGTGTTCATAAAGTAGTAATCGTCGCCGTCGGAGTAGAGGAACTCCATCGCGACTTCGTCCACAATCACGCGCTCGATGGGATCGGGCGAGCGGAAGCGGTGCTCGTACATGGCACCGGTGCGAAGATTGCGCAGCTTGGCCTGGATAAACGCGCGCAGGTTGCCGGGAGTGCGATGCTCTACCTTGAAAACAGAATGCAGTTCACCGTTGTGCTTGATGATCATTCCAGGACGTAACTGAGTGGCGGGAATCGCCATAAGAAAGCTTGCTCCTTAACACTTGTCAGAATTTCGTTCGCAGCGGGTGCTCCGCCGAACGCGAAGGTCAACCCTTCCAGTGTAGCGTAGCCTCAGCTCCACTCCGCGAGTCGCTCGCCGATTGGGCATCAATCCAGATGCATCACCAGATCGAAACCGGTTTATCGATACCAAGCCGGTCGAGGCGGCATCAACTGCCCCGCAGAACAAGTTATTTGTGGTCGCAGGATTCACAACGTGATACACCCGCCCCGCAACAAAGGAGGCGACTATGCCGAACATCAGAGAGATGGAAGAAATTATCCTGGTAATTGGCCGTATGGGCAGCGACGCCGGCTATTCTGTGCTGACCCCACATGGCGTCGTCGAAATGGCCTGCAACAGGCAGATGTGCTCATTTGGGGGGAGTCATCGATCTATCCGTCCCAATTCCGGATGTGTGATCGGCGGCTTCTATCCAAAAATCTTCGCAAAAAATCTTCCAAGCTTATGGAAGAATCCGCGCTTGTGCTGCGCCTTTGGCTGCGCGACGGGCGGAGCCTCCGCAACCACAACAGGTCCCGTGTTCACCGACGGCCCGAATCCCGGCGCCGGCGCGCTTGCCACCGTGGCCGCACTCTCCGGCGTCGCCATCCCGGATGCCATTCCGGTCGGCACTGTCTGCTTCGGGGCGATATAGCTCAACGTGGTTGTCACTTCCGAATGGGTTTCGCCCAGTGGCACAACCGGTTTCGTCGGAGCGGCGGGCGGTGGCGCCAGTCCCTCGCTTTCTGCCAGCGGAAACGCAGTATCCGCGGGCGTCGAACTGGGGCCGCCTACATTCGCCGGCGTCTCAACGGGCTTCGTGGTCACGACTTGCCCCGGCTTCGCCACGGCCTGTCCCGGCGCAGCGGTCGAGCCAGCGTTTGCCACGGATATCACCGGCGACACTGGACAGCCGCAGGGCTGCGCTTCGTTGTCGACCACATTGCGGACACTCCCCTGCTCAAACATCACCCGCTGGTTCGGCATCACCCGGTACACACCAGGACCCATCTGCTCGCTCACCGTAACGTACGGCGCGTTATCGCCGCGATTCGCCACACACGTGTCGCCATGATCGTTCAACCGGATTCGAACATCTGCCTGCCCAGGACCGGAAAGAAGGATCCGCAGATCGGGAGTCAGCACCACATCAGAATTTTTACCGACCTTGTAATGCGCCTCCATCGCTCCGTGATCCAGCGCCACCATCAGCGGACTGTTGGCATCGGCTGCATTATATTGTTGCGAAAGATGCACCGTGGTGGTCGAGCAAAGATCCAGTTGGCCGCCCCGCGTCAGATGAATTGGCAGCGTCACGTTCCCAGCCGTGACCGTGCTGCCGTTGCCCAGCGATGTCCCTTCCCCGGTTAACGTGACCGCGCCCGAAACCTGAATTTTCTCCGCGGTGGCGGAAATATCCAGGTGGCCAATGGTCTGCTGTGCAATCGCGGAAGACGCGCTCCTCGTTGAAGAGGTTGCCTGCGCCCCCGCCGTCAACGAGATCATCGCCACGCATCCCGCGGCCCAACCCGGACGCAAAAGAAACATCCTCTACTCCAGCTTCAAAAAGTTGCCGATCAGACGCTTGCCGTCGTCGGTCAACACGCTCTCGGGATGAAACTGCACCCCTTCTACGGGAAAATTGCGATGGCGCAGCCCCATGATCAGCCCCTCGGAGCGCGCGGAAATCTGCAGCTCCTCCGGCAATCCATCCTCCGACACGATCAGCGAATGATAGCGCGTGCAGACCATTGGGCTCGGAATCCCGCGAAATATCGTGCGGCTGTCGTGCTCCACAGAACTCGTTTTGCCGTGCATCAGTCGCGGCGCCCGAATGATCCTGCCGCCAAAAGCCGCGCCGATCGCCTGATGTCCCAGGCACACTCCCAGGATAGGAACCTTCCCCGCAAAATGTTTCACCAGCGGGATGCTGATGCCCGCTTCCTGCGGCGTGCACGGGCCCGGAGAGATCACGATCCGCTCCGGGGCCAGCGCTTCGATGTCCTTCAGGGTGACCTGATCATTGCGGCGGACTTCCACCTCCGCGCCCAGCTCCCCCAGCAACTGCACCAGGTTGTAGGTAAACGAATCGTAGTTGTCGAGGACAAAGATCATGATGGAGACGCTGGTATCAGGATATCAAGTCTCACCTGACTTTTACTCACCCCCTGGGCTGGGTGCCCCACTCAAGCCCTTAACCTGCCTTGAGTGAGATGAGAAGACTCATCCTCGTCCACCCCGCCGGTCGCTCCCTCATCGACCTAACCATGTCCCATCAACCTAAAATCGTCGCTGTCGACAATCCTGCCTGCCGGGTACGAATCCGCCGAATCAATCTCAAATCCGGCCCCACGAGAGCCTTGCCCTGAAGGCAACAATTGAGCCAAGGGCCACTTATCCGGATAGCGACTATTCGGCCAAGTGACGAGAAGAGCGTTGGAACGAAGCCTCCTCCCGCCACCCTTAGCTGTATCTCGCGCACGACGATCGTCAAAACTTCAACGTCTTATTTCGCCTGCGCCAGCCCCGCAATAACCGCGGCAATTTTATCGAGTATCTGGTTCCAGCCCTCGAGTTGCCCGCTATCCTTTGCGCTCTCCATCGGTTCATTTCCAATGAAGGTGAGCTTCGTCTG
>JAJXZK010000285.1 GCA_021780095.1 Acidobacteriota bacterium
GCCGCAGCGGTTCGTATGGCTGAGCAAGCATCAATGTTCCGAGGACCTGCCGTTCGTAGTCGGAATAGTGGCGTCGAAATTCCGGTGAGTTCAAAATTTCACCGCGCTGCGACTGCGGAAACTCGCTCAAATCTCGGACCGCTCTGTGTATCAAGATCTGTCGGTCAAACGGCATCTGGTGCACTTCAAGGATTCCGACGCGAACTTGTTGCCGCTGTTCCGGGGACAACCTCTCCCACGTTTCGAGTCGCTCCAACATTCGCTCTCGCCGACCGGAAGGCATTGCATCCAGTTGTTGCAGGCGCTCCAACAAACGCTGCTGCCTGACGGGAGGAAGCCGATTGAAGCCCGGCTCCGTTCGCAGGGCCCGCTCCTGCTCGGGAAAAGACATGTTTTGATGCTGCCGTAGCCATTCGCCCAGATGTTCCCTTTCTGGCTGCGGAGAAACCGGTCGGACCATGGCACCGGAATATCCGCCGGCATTGCCCGGCGCCGCATGACTCGCTTGATGCCACGCGACGGATTGCCGCAGCGAGCCAGCCTCGCCGGAGCAAGGAACAGAGGAACACTGAACTGCCCATCCCACACCGCATGTCAGGAGGATCATCCAAGCCGCAAGAAGGACCAGCGAACCCGCTTTAAAATTTCGGACACCGGACGCAGACTCGCGTTTGCCCCGGTGGGCGGCCACGGCGGTTAGGAGTGTGCGCTTTTTTCCAAGACAGCTCATCTTCTCATTCGCAGCGCAGAGATTTTGAACATATTCGTGCACCGCCCCAATTTCATCTCATAGCGCCAGCACCTACCATCTATTCGCACCCGATGTGATGATGTGCGGAACCACGACTAGTTGGAGGAATTTCCTTTACCATTCACTGGCCCGCCGTCTGCATTGGTCTCGTCGAACGATGCCAACTGCTGCAGCGTTTGAGCATTAGAATCGAGCAGTTCCAGGTCGTTTACGGTGGCAGAGACCGCCGGCTGGTGGGGTAGGGCAACTGTAACAGATTGGTTCAAACTGACGATTCCCATATAAGAACCACCGCTGACGATGACCAGCAAAGCAAACGCGGCAGCCAGCGCCGGCCGCAAGTGCATGTTGCTTCCAAACAGAAAATACAAACGCAGCCGTTCCAGCCATCCGGGCGCTTCCGATTCTCTGGCTTCGCGCAGGCGCACAGACAGCCGCGTATCGAAATAAGGACTCGGTTCGGGCGCCTTCCAACCATCGAGCAGTTGCATGGTCGCCTGCAATTCTTTCAATTCACCCGCACAAGCGGCACATGCCGTCACATGCTGCATCGCCTCGGTGGGAACACGAGTCGGATCGAAGATCATATCTGGCAAATATGCCTGGAGCTTTTCACATTTCATGGCAGCTCTTTCCTCTCGTCAATTCTAAGCAAACTCTTTCAGCTTCTCTCGCAGCGTCTGGTAGGCGCGGAACAGCAGCGACTTGGTCGCCGACTCGCTTAACTTCAACACCGCACCGATCTGCTTGTAATCCATGTCCTGATACTTATGCATCACGACAGCCATTCGTTGCCGCTCCGGCAACGCCATTACGTGTTCTCGAATCCGCCGCATTCGCTCATCCTGCAGCATATCCTGTTCTGCAATCGGGCGAAGGTCGGGAACATCGGGTTTTGTGCCGGTATCCTCATCCGCCTGATCGAGAAAAATGCTGGCAGACGCGCGCTCATACTTCGTATCTCGAGCGTTGTTGATGGCCATGTTCGATGCAATCCGATAAAGCCAGGTTGAAAAACGGGCCTCGGCGCGGTACGTTGCCCGGGCTCGGTAGACCCGCAGAAAGACCTCCTGGGCAAGCTCTTCCGCTACGGCCTGATTGTGAACCATGCGGTACATGAAACTGATGATCGGCCGTCGATATTTTGCAATCAAGAACTCGAGGCAGGCTTCATCTCCGGTCCCGGCTCGCTGCATGATCTCCGCATCGCTCATCTGAGACAGGTCGACCGCCAAACCTGCCGGCAGACGGGAAGCCGCCAGCCTGGCGCTCTGTTCGTCGATCGGGATCCGTTCCAGCGCGATCGTGCCCATATCTTGTCGAACACTTTCATCGGAAGAAAGTTGCGTTTCTTCCTGCCAAAATGCTTCAGATTCAGGGGTTATCGGGGATTCGGACGCTTCTTCCAACCCCTCTTCGCCGAGAATGTTTCTCGACTCTTCCGGGTTCCTCTGCTCCTCATCCTCTGGGGAAAGGGCATCCTCGAGCACATCCTGGTCACCGGACGGATGGGAAGCTGGCTGAGTTCTAGGGGATGGGGCTGCCCCGGAAGGCAACTTGGGGTCTTCCCCGCCCCCGGTCCGTCGCCGGGGCGTCGTGGCCCGACTGGTTTGCGGGTCGCCATCGACCGAAACCGGTTCCTCGGGCTGTCGGCTTTGGCCGATTTCCGGTGGATTCTTCTGCCCTGGATTTCCGTCCCTTGCCGCCATGGGGTGTGTTCGGATTCTAGCGTATACTGGGGCGAAGAGAGATGCTTTCAACGCATCTTTAGTTTCATCCCACCCACCCGGCCAGAGCGCTTCGCGGTTCCCTTTGCTGGAATCCGGCCTCACGAAGCTGGGCGCTTAACTCAGCGGTAGAGTGCCACCTTCACACGGTGGAAGTCGCAGGTTCGAATCCTGCAGCGCCCACCAATTAGCATCAGTTCCATAGCTTTATAACGCCCCGATGCGGCCAACCACAACCGGTGCCACACTCTTCGTATGTTTCGACATGATTCGCAATCCCAAAGGACTTGGCCCATCGGTGGCTATCGGCGGCAGAGCTCGCGCGCATGAATTCTGCCGATGTCGCGGCTGGAGTAGACGGTGGAACGATTCGGCCGATCGGATCACGTTCGCGTTCGGTATGCTGAAGCTGAACCACAGTTGAAAATTGAGGATCTTCATGCAGCTTTCGTCACCGCTGGCGCAGACGTTAACCAATCTCAACCTGCCCCCTTACCCGACGGTCACAGGTCTGCCGCAACCGATCACCTTACGATCACTGGCTGCGTTCGCCGGCGCCCTGGTGTGGGCGTGGCTTCTCCTGGTGAGTTTCACCGGCTGGGGAAGAGTCACAGGAAAGCTGTTCCGCAGCCCGCGCCTACCCGCGTCGGTCGCCTGCTCGTTGGGAATTGCGGCCATTATTTTTCTGGGTGGCTGGCTGAATCTGGCACACGCGATCTATCCGAGCGTATTGTTCGCGATCGTTGCGGCGGGGTTGCTGTTCTATATCGTCTCACGCAGCGAAAGGCCAGAAGATTACAGCTGGCTGCGGTATTGGAAGAATTCATCCCGCGGGTCGAAGATCCTAATCGTCATTGCGCTGCTGATTCTTGTTCTACGCGTAGCCGCCACCGTCCGACTCGGCATGTTCAATAACCTCGACGACAACGCTGCGTACATGATTTTCCCGCACAAAATGTTGGCGGTACATTCCTTCGCCAATGATCCGTTTAGCGATCGCCGAATCATCTCCAGCTTGGGAGGATCCTATCTTTTACAGGCTTTCGTCATCGCGGGCACATCGCTCAGCCACATTGCCATGGCGGATCGAACGCTGGGGTTCATCCTTCTTGGAGGCGTCCTGCTCGATTTTGGGATTGCGTTCAACCTTTCGCCATTTCAGATTGCCCTCTTGGAGTTTTTCGCGTACCTAACTCCGATAGAAATAATCAACCTGACTTTCATTACTCTTCCAGTGACTTTCCTACTGGTTATGGGGTGGTTACTTTGGCAATCAACGGCAGAGAACTTTGTTGAGAGAAACAACTTTGCTTTTCTCGCAGGGGCTATTGGCGGAGCGGCGATTGCGATGAAGTCAACCTACTTACCGATTATAGGAACGTTCCTGTTCGTCCCCTGGTGGATGCTCTTGCTGGGACAACGCAGAAAGCACGGAGTTCGGTCATTTTTCATTTCCGGTTTTGGGATTCTTTCGGTGCTAGCGGCCTGGATGATCGCCATGAAACTGACAAGCGAGACATATCTGTTTCCAGTCCTCGGACATGGCGTTGATTATTCAAGCTATGGAATTTTACAGGCTAAACAAGCCTTCCACTCCACACGAGCCTTTCTTAAGATATTTCTTCAAGGCGCGGCGTTGCTTGTGCTGGCAGGGTTGCAAGCCTTCCTTGGGATCAGGGACCGTCGAACCCGTTTCAGCGCAGGGATTCTGATGGCCGCAGCGGTCGCGATCACAGCCTTCAACTATAAAAGCGGTGGCGACTTTATCTGGCGATATAACTTTCCGCAGTTCTTTGCTGCCGTCATCATTTTCTATCTAGCCGCGGCGGGCGCAATGAATCAAGCGGATCGTCATGATTATCAAACTCGGAGGCTCTTTTATTGCGGCGTATTTGCGTTGGCGGCAATGATTTTTTACTATGATGCTTCGGGAGAACACCCTCGACCATTTCGAGAAGTAGCGATGGAATGGAAGGATTATCGACCCGCGTTACGCGCAAGCTTGAGCGGGTTGGATCTGGCAAGTCCAGCGATCAAGGCAGAGTATCGCGCCACCGAAACAGTTCTCTCGACAAATACGATGGCTCTGGAAAATACGGCCTATCCTTTCCTGTTTGACTACGCCCGGCATAACATCATGATCGCCGACTGGCCAGGCGCAGCCAGCCCCAAGGGGCCGTGGCCGTTGCGCGGAAACAGTTTTCAAACCGGACAGTTTCTCGTCAATCATTCCATCCGCTATCTGATTTACGACTATGAATATGCGCGATGGGAAGATGTCCAGGCCTGTCAGGCCTTAGAGGCTCCGCTACGTAATTCGGAAGAACTTACAGCCTTGTGGCGAATGACTGTGATCGTCCATCACCAGTTCGACAATCTCCGTTCCGAATATGCGTCATCGCACGACGACGGCAGGATTGCTGTCATTGACCTGCAAAGCCCCCGACAGAATGCGCCCCCACCACAGCCGGTTTGGACCCTGGATACCAGCAAAGAACAGATGTGTTCGGCTGTGCTGGCGCGCTACCTGTCTAATCCGTCGCCGCAGTCTTCAAACTAAAACGCCGAAATCCTTGCCGCCGCGGCGGACGGATTTCGGCGTTTCCTCTGTAGCCCTTTGGTGCTCTGATTTATTCGCCGAAGTTGACGGACTCCAGCCCGAGGAATTGTGCGGACTGACCCAGCTCTTCTTCGATACGCAGCAGTTGGTTGTATTTCGCGATCCGGTCGGTGCGCGAAGCCGAGCCTGTTTTGATCTGCCCAGCACTGGTCGCCACAGCAAAATCGGCGATGAACGTGTCCTCGGTCTCTCCGCTGCGATGCGAAATCACCGAAGTGTAGCCATAGCGGCGCGCCAGATCGACGGCCTCAAATGTCTCGCTGACGGTCCCAATCTGGTTCACCTTAATCAGGATGGAATTCCCTGCACCCTCTTCAATGCCACGCTGCAGGATCTCTGTATTGGTCACAAACAGATCGTCGCCAACGAGTTGAACATGATCCCCGAGCTCCTTAGTCAGGAATTTCCAGCCATCCCAATCGTTCTCGGCTAAACCATCCTCCAGTGACACGATCGGATACTGACGAATCCAACTGTCCCAAAAGCGCGTCATCTCCTCGCTGGTGTGTTCGCTCTTGTCGGATTTTTTGAAGACATACTTGTTCTTGTCGGCGTCAAAGAACTCGCTGGCTGCCGGATCGAGGGCGAGAAAAATATCTTCCCCGGGTTTGTAACCGGCCTGGGTAATGGCTTCGAGAATTACTTCCACGGCTTCGGTATTCGACTTGAGCGAGGGAGCAAATCCGCCTTCATCTCCCACAGCCGTGTTGTAACCCTTCTTCTTCAGCACGCCCTTTAAGGTGTGGAAGACTTCAACACCCCAACGCAGCGCCTCAGAAAAGCTCTCCGCGCCGGCCGGCATAATCATAAATTCCTGAAAGTCCACGTTGTTGTCGGCGTGTGCGCCGCCGTTCAGGATATTCATCATCGGGGTCGGCAGCGTGCAGGCATTCACTCCGCCCAGATAGCGGTAGAGCGGCATGTGCAGCTCATTGGCAACCGCACGCGCAGACGCCATCGACACGGCCAGAATCGCATTGGCGCCAAGGCGCCCCTTGTTTGGTGTACCGTCGAGCGCAATCATCGTTTGGTCAATCAGGCGCTGGTTGCTGGCATCCATTCCCGCCAGTTCCGGCGCAATCACGCTCTCGACATTTTCAATGGCCTGCAGCACGCCTTTGCCCTGGTAATGTTCCTGGTCGCCGTCGCGCAGTTCGACAGCCTCGTGCTCGCCAGTGGACGCGCCGCTCGGAACAATTGCACGACCCATCGCGCCACTTTGCAAAATAACGTCCGCTTCGACAGTCGGATTCCCGCGCGAGTCCAGCACTTCGCGGGCATGTATCGAGGTAATTTCAGTCATATCACTCCTCAGGATCTTGTGGTCCAGCCGGTCGTTCAACTTCGGGCGGCGGTCCACGGGAATTGCATTTCCTTCGGTGGTCCGGATGGATTGGACAAACTCTGGCATGCTTGCGGATTTCAGCTTTGTATCCAGGTTAGGAAATGCGGGGTAAGTGGGCATCCTTGGAAAACTGCACCATGGACGCGCCTACGAATGTCAAGGAATAAATCTTTGAGTCATGACCAGTGTAACAAAGCGAACCGCTCGTCATTGTGAGGTTGGCTCGCAAGATACGAACGAAAGCTGCGCAACTTTGACGCAGGCGAGTCTCCCTCGAGTTCGCCCGACGTTTTTGAAGCCTGCCAGCTCGCGGACTCAGGTTAATAAACTCGATAACGAAGATAACTCTTTTGATACCCGGTGACACTGCGGCGGCTTAGCCCGTACAGGCTCTATTAGACTGAACGTGCGGTGAGACCCCATTCTTCACCGAAAGAACATCGGGACGCGCACCGCAACAAACAACCCGGGAGTTGCGTCCAATACAGTGGACCATCCGCTGCCCAATTGCATAGCGGCAGATGGGGAAAATGGAGCAGTTGCAACACAGATTCTGCAGGATAGCCGACAGGCTAAAGCGAACAACGAGGGCGGATATGAGAATTCTAACGGCTACAGGTCTTGCGGCAGTGATGGTCGCGGCAACAGCTTTTGGGCAAAGCGCGAAACCCAGCCCCTACCAGGGCGTATCGCATCCGCCGGATGACGCCATTGTGACCAACGACTTGACGCCAACCGCGCCGGCTTCCACTGATTCGGCCGACACCACTTCGCCGTCCGTGAGCCAGCCCAGCGCGCACATGGAGGCGCCTCCGACAACCCCGCAGGACCATGATTACGTTCAGCATCCCGGCCTTGTCAGCCGACCGACAAGCCCTCTCGATGCCGATGTCGTCACTTCGCCGCAAGATTCGCAGCAAGCGGACGATTCAGGTATTGTTGTCAGTGTTCCTTCGGCCCCGAATCAACTGCCGGAAGGTACGACGCTGACGGTTTCTCTGAATCAGTCGTTGTCTACAGCCACGACGCAGCCGGGCACCATTTTCAGTGCGCGCCTATTGGCCCCCGTCATGAAAAACAATCGCATCGTCATCCCCGCCGGCTCCACCGTAACCGGACGAGTGACCTCAGTCAGCGAAGGTCGCCGAATCACCGGTGGCGCTTCAATTCGACTGCGGCCGGACGAAGTCGTGCTCCCCGACGGCACACGGTATTTTCTGCACGCCGAAGTCTATGACCTGGGTGATCCCCGCAAAGTCAAAACTGGCAGCGAAGGCAACGTGGTCAATGTCGCCCACGGCAAGCGGACCGTTGCGGAAGCAAGTCTGCTAGGCGGAGGCGCGGCGGCGGCAGGCTTTATGATCGCAGGCGGTCCGGCGGCACTGGTTCTCGGCGGCGCGGCAGCAGGGTATGTTGGAGCGCACTGGCTATTGGAGAGCAAGCAGGCTGTGCTTCCCAAGAACTCTGAAGTCGTCTTTGGCTTGACCCAGCCCATGTCGCTGGTTTCCTTCCACGAGTAATCTAGACGGAATCAGGCATCAAGAATCAGTTACAGGAAAACGAAAAGTCCCGGCGAGATGCTTCTCTGCCGGGCTTTTTCGTTGCGTAGTGAACCTGTCGGATTTATCTATCGGGCGCAACCGACAACCGAACGCCGGATGTCGATCGGTAGAGCCGCGCGCACGGTTGGCCCGTGCTGCAAATGACGAACATCAGCTCCAGGTTTTCAGGATGCTTCTTGACCGCCTCCGTGACCGCGTCGCCGTCAATCGCGACAATAAAATCGGCGGCCTCGGCTGGGTCTTTCAGCGCCTGCCGCCAGCGATCATAATCGCCCTCGTTGATGGTCCGACGCAGCGGAAACCCAATCTGCTGCAGCGCGCCAATGTGCGCGGACGTGTACATCAGCAGTGTGGCTTGCGAAGGAAGAACGATCAGCTTATTCGCCAAGGCCTGTTCGAACGGAATGCGGGTTGCGGCGTTTGCCTTCGCCTCTTGAAACACCAGCGGAGTCGCGTGCAACAGAAAAGCATTGCTGACGACGATCAGCGCTAACGCAAATCCCAGGATCGGACGGGTCCATTGCGGTCGTTTCTTGATCGCCGCCAATGCTGCAAAGGCGGGAAACAATGCAAACGCGGGCAAAAGTTCCATGCCATATCGCGTGTTGTAATACGAGTTCGGAAACCACACCGGCAAAAAGATTGGCACCGATCCATAGGCCACCGAGTAGGAATAGAACGGAATCGGCATCCAGAACAACATTGCAGCTGGTACAGCTCGGCTGCGAAAGCGGACCAGTGCGTACGCTGTGCCAGCTCCCGCCATCAGCACCAGCCATCGGCCGCAACGTAACGGCGCCGCCCCCATCTTGGCCGACTTAACGTAGTAGAGGAACGCCCACGGGAGGTGATGCCAGCCCGGATACGGCAACGAACCCGGCTTTGTGGTTCGCTTCGCGATCGCCGCGGCGGAGTAGGGCCCGCGCAAAAAATCCAGCGGGTCGCCATACATACGCCAGTTATAGCCCAGCCAACTGAGCGGAGCCGCAACTATGCACAGCGTGCATACGACGAATACGCTGGCATTCGCCCTGTCTTTCCACCAAGCGTGCCGCACTGTCCAATACGCGACCGCCAGCCACGCCAGCGTGCCCAGAATCCAGCCGTCATAGCGCGTAAAAACAGCGGCGATCAGCACCAGCGTCAGCTTGATCAACGCGGCACGCGCGGCAGATGCGTCCACTTCTCGCAGTGCCGACTCGAATGCGGTCAGATGCACCGCGCTCCAAATCATCAGAGCCAGAAACAGAGGCTCCGTCATAGCCGTGACTGACATGTACAGCAAGCCTGGATTGAGAGCGAGGGCGGCGAAGACCAGCAGCGCCAGCAATGGACGCATCCAGCGTCGAGCCAGCCGATAGATGCCGGCGCAAGCCATCACATAGCTGGCCATGGATGGAATCGCCCCTGCCAATCCGCTCTGCCACCACTCCGTCCGCTGCACAAACGGTAATAAAAGCAGATGCGGCAGGGGTAGCCAGACGGAACCCAACTGACTGAATCCCGGATTGGCCGAATCGAAAATGCGCCGCGCAATATGCAGATGCGCGACGGCATCTCCATAGAGCAACAGATAACCATGCTGGGCACAGAAGGCTAGAGAAGCCGCCGTCAGCAGAACCGCCACCGTCGACACCAGCTTGACTTCTTCCCCAAGCGTGGGGATGCTTCTGGGTCGACTGGTGCGGGCGCTGGTTTCCTTATTCGGCATCGAGATGCGAGAGCTCCTGGAAGCTCGCAAATCGTTGATCGATTTCTTCGCGGGTCAGAGCCTGGATTCGCTCCGTGCCAAATCGCTCCACGGCATATGAGCCCATCACACCGCCATAAAACATTGCCCGTTTGAATTGAGCCGGGGTGATTTCCGATTGCGATGCAAGATACCCAAAAAATCCGCCGGCAAACGAGTCGCCCGCACCGGTTGGATCGACCACTTCCGCCAACGGCAGTGCTGGAGCGCGGAAGAAGCGGTTGTGAACGCCGCCGGGAAACGAGTGCTTGCCAAAGAAAGCCGTCGCGCCGTACTCGCCATGCTTTACGATCAGGGTTTTGGGGCCCATTTCCATGATGCGTTCCGCAGCCCGCACCAAATTGGCATCGTCCCCCAGCAGCTTGGCTTCGCCATCGTTGATCAGCAGAACATCCAGACCCTTCATCACGGCTTTCAAATTCTCCGTGTGGCCTGTGATCCAGTAATTCATGGTATCGCCGCAAACCAGGCGGGCCTTCGGCATTTGTTGGCGAACCTGCTGCTGCAGCGCAGGATCGATATTGGCAAGAAAGAGAAAATCGCTGTCCTGATACGACGCGGGAATCTTGGGCTGGAAGCGCTCGAAAACATTCAAATCCGTGCGCAGCGTGTGAGCTTCATTCAAGTTCTCGCGATATTCCCCGGTCCAATGAAAGCTGTTGCCCGCGGAGTGCTCGATGCCTTCGGTATCGATGCCTCGCGCATGAAAAACCGATTCATGATAGGAGGTGAAATCCTCCCCAACCACGCCAATCACGCGGACTTTCGTAAAAAAGCTGGCGGCCAAGGCAAAGTGAGTGGCAGCCCCGCCCAGGCAACGATCGACGGTGCCGCTCGGGGTTTGAATGCTATCGAATGCGACGGAGCCAACTACAAGAATGGACATGAAGGTGCGTGGCTTTCCTGGGATGAGTTTGCGTTGCAGTTCTAAGGTTTTTCGGGCACTTTGTGCTCCGGCTGTAAATAGCGATCCAGCAGCGCGCGCAATTTCTGCCGCGTAGCCAATGAGATCAGCGCAGGCCGGGTCAAAATCGCGTCTTTCAACGCGGACTGGCAATGACAATGCCGATCGGCAGGCAAGGCCGCCACGGCTGCGTCCATCACCTTGAGGGCGGTTGCATTGTTCTGATTCAGAATCGCAACGATCTGCTCGGTTGTCACCGAATCATGGCTAGGATGCCAGCAGTCGTAATCGGTCACCATGGCTAGCGAGCCGTAGCAAATCTCCGCCTCGCGCGCCAGCTTCGCTTCCTGCATATTGGTCATCCCAATGACATCTGCACCCCAGGATCGATAGAGGTTGGACTCCGCCTTGGTGGAGAACTGTGGACCTTCAATACAGACATAAGTTCCGCCCCGCGTTGCCGGAACATCCTGAACACCGCATGCGGCCATGATCGCAGTGCCGACCTCTGGACACACCGGATCGGCCATCGACACGTGGGCCACCACATCCGGGCCGAAGAACGTACTGCGCCGCGCGTACGTGCGGTCGATGAACTGATCCGGCACAAGAAAGGTTCCGGGCTTGTGTTGCTCTTTCAGCGAGCCGACGGCGGAAATGGATAGAATGGCTTTCACTCCCACCTGCTTCATGGCGTAAATGTTTGCCCGATAGTTGATGTCGGACGGCAGGATGCCGTGGCCCCGTCCGTGCCGCGCGAGAAACGCGACCCTTCGCCCATGCAATTCCCCGAATGTCAGCCAGTCGGAGGGATCTCCGAAGGGGGTGCTGATCTGTTCCTCATGCACATTGGTCAATCCCGACATGTGGTAGAGCCCGGTACCGCCGATAATCCCGATCTCTGCATGAAACATCCTGGGCTGTACTCCTTCTTCCTTCACCATCAATAATCCTTTGGTCTCGCATTATGGGGTAAAACCGAGCCAGCGTTAGTATACCGTGGAGAATCGTATGTCTTCGGAACCCCTTCGACAAAAAGGAAATTTCGCAGGCTCGTTGTCAGATCGTTTCGTGGAACTCTGTTTTCTACCGTCACGCTGGTGGCGCTGTCAACGATGCTTCCCATCATCACAAATTCGAGCTTGCGCGCCAGGTCCACGGGAAAGCTTTCGCTGATGAAGACCGTCCTTCCCGAAACCACCACCAGTACCGGTCCCTCTGGAGTCTTCCACATTCGAGTCATAATCGATCCGTCCGGAGCATCTGAATCGTCCGCCGGAGCAAGGATGGCGTGGTCGTACTTTCGCGGAATCTCCGCCGCGTAGAGGTTCGCAAATGCTAGCGCGGCCTCCGGCGTCGCCCACCGCGACAGATAGAGAAGCGCCAGCGATGCCGTTGTGTCCTTTGCGCTGGAGGTGGTCGCCTCCTTCGATTGCGCCGTGTAATAAATCCCCCCGCGCCACGCGGGCGCCAGAGCGGCTGCCGCCGCTTGTCCGCCAAATAGTTCCGCCATCACCTGCACATCAAATTCGCCCATCACGCCAATGTCGTACGGCCGATACTGCGAGTCGATCAGCGAGTGGAGATCCGGCATCCGCAGCAGCGGCACTGGCGCGTGGGTCAGATAGGCCGCTGGATTCATGATTTCGTAGGTCGAAGACGGAGGATGGTCGAGCATTCCGGCAAAGGCAGCCTGCCTTCCTTTCGCGGTCCACACCGCGCGTACGAAGTTCAGCCCCTCGATATAAGGAAATACCAAAGACCGCTGCAATAATAGAGGAGCATTGGCGAGCGTGGGGGAATCGCTGGTGTCGCCCATGGCCTGGTTCATCTTGTCCGCCAGTTGCGGTGCGGTCAGAATCGTCTTGCCGCTGGGCGCCAGAACGTAATCCACAAAAACCGCCATTGCCTGACCTTCGACCACCGCGTCGCGGACGGTATCTTCCTCATCTGTGGCGATGTGCTCGTTATCCTGCTGCACGTTCTTCGGGATTGGCTGGTCGTCCTCGCGATCCCATTTTTCCAGATGAATATGCTGGTCTTGCAGCGCGTGCGTCAGTTCATGCGCCAGTACCGGTTTCTGCTCCTCTGGCGGAATCCAATCCAGCAGATTCACGGTCTTGGTTTTGTCATCGTAATAGCCGGCGATCTGTTCGCGAAGCAGTTGGATCAGAAATGGCTTCAGCTGAAAATCGCGATCGAGCAGTCCGAACTTTTTCAACACCAGCTCGCTGCTTTGCAGCCGCTTCGCATCGCGGTCATTCTGCAACTGGTGCATCAAATATTTCTCGACTTCGTCGCGCGTCACCAGACGACGCTTTACCGACTGCAAAACCGGAAGACCGGTCACTTTGCTGTCAAACTGCAAAATGGCATCGACAGAGCTGAATAGCTGCCGCGCCTGCTCCTGCGTGATGTGCGTCGGCGCGGATGGATTGACTCCCTTCGCCGGTGAAGACGACGCCGCCGGACTCTGGGGCGTGGGGGATGGCGCCGCGGACTGACTTTTCCCCGCAGGCGGCGAAGGCGCACTCACCGACTGCGGGTGCGATACCTGCGGCAGCAACAAGCACAGCGTGCACACCGAAACGACGAGCCACCGAGTGATCGAAAATAGCACGCTGCGATTCAAGAAACCGTGTCCAAGGCATTGCGCCAGATTGTGATCCGGCAAACATTTCTCTCCCGTCATCCAACCTCTTCGTGGCAGGGTCGTTGCTGCATCCCCGCTATAATTTGGAGTGTACCTTTGTAAGACGCTGCACACCGGCCGCTATGAGCGATTCCACCCCCAACCAAGTCGAAGTAGGTTCCACGGAGTCAACGACGGCAAGCCCTATCGGCGTGGGAAGCGCCAACCCGGAGGCGAGGGCTGTGGACCATGCTGTGCATGCAACTTCCTTGGCTGAGGCATTGAAAAATATTCCTTCCCTGCCGCTTCAGCAATATCGCGGGGCAGAAACCGTTAGCAGCTTTTCAAACTCAACAGAGGAGTTGGCCGCGCTACTGAACACCGTCGGTGTCTATGAACTGGGCTGGCGGCGGCTGATCCGCTGCAGCGGCGAAGACCGCGTCCGCTGGCTGAATGGCATGGTCACAAATTTCGTCGGCAACCTGGACGAGAATGCAGGCTGTTATGCCTTTGTCTTGAATGCGCAGGGCCGCATTCAGGGCGACCTCGATGTCTATCGACGGCCCGATTCGCTCTGGCTTGAGACCGACGCTGCCCAGATCGACGCGCTGACGGCTTTCCTGGATCATTACATCATCATGGATGACGTTACCCTCGAGTCGCAGCCGCAGTGGACCGCGCTTGGAATCGCCGGACCGCGTGCCGCCTCGTTGATGGCCAAAGCGGGCCTGTCGGTTCCCTCTTGTCCGCTACACTTATCAGAAACCACGTGGCGAGAACATACCGTTGTTGTCACGGCGGCCCACAGTCCACTGGTCCAGCGATTCGAAATCTGGGTAGAGCGCGAATGCGTGTTTGAGGTGTGGAATGCGTTGCAACAAGCAGGCGGCCTGCCTTGTGGTGTGGATGCGATTGAGTCACTGCGCGTGCTGGAAGGAACCCCCGCGTACTCTGTCGACATTACAGCCAAGGATCTTCCCCAGGAAACCAATCAGATGCGGGCGCTTCACTTCAACAAGGGTTGCTATCTCGGGCAGGAGATTGTCGAGCGCATTCATTCCCGCGGCAACGTGCATCGTACCTTCGCGGGGTTTGTCCTCTCGGATGGCCACCCGACGCCCGGAACTCCTTTGCTCGCAGACGGGAAGCCTGTTGGAGAGTTGACCAGCGTCGCTCGCATTATGTTGCCCGACGCAGGGCAACGAGTGGTAGCGCTGGGCAGTATTCGTCGCGAAGCGCTGGAGCGAAAGAATGTCCTGACCGCTGGTGAAACAGTTGTACACTCTTCGCCGCTTCCGTTCGCCTTCAGCAGCGAAACCGGCCAGCCGAAAGAAACGATGCGCTAGTTCGACAAATTTTGGATCAGGAAATGAGCTACGTTATGCCGGAAAAAGAACCGCAAGTTACATTCACCGATCGCCGCAAGATTTCATCCGATGGAGAAATTCGCCCCGGTGTCGCAGAGAGCGAAGCCGAAGAGGAAAAGCGGCGGCTGGCGGAAGCGGCTAAGACAGTAGCCGCAACAGCCGAACCGGCCGCACCCCCGAAAGAAGCGGCGCCTGCTGCTTCACCAAGCGCAACTAGGACCCACGCCGGCGGCACAGGAACGGACGAACCATTGCCCGAAGGACCGACGGCAAAGGAAAGCGCGGACTCCAACGCAGCCTACCAGGAAACCACGCAACAACTGGATGAGATGCTGCGGGCCAAGGCGCCAGATTCGTCCCATCTCGGCCCCATTGTTTTCGACCACTTGGTGCAGTCCATGTACATGACGGCCATGATGAGCATGGGCGCGGGCACGCAACCCGGGGAGAAGCCGCGGATTGACCTAATGGGCGCGCGTCAGACCATCGATTTGCTGGGCGTCCTGGCGGAAAAGACCAAGGGAAACCTGACCGCGAACGAGCAGCGACTGCTGGAGAGCGCATTGTTTGAATTGCGCATGATGTTCCTTGAAATTACGAACGCGATCGCCCGCAATGCGGCCAATCCCCAGCAGCCGCAGCCTTCGGGACGCAAATAATCGATGCGCTTCCACGCGCAATGAGAAAGTCCAGATGCAAGCAGAGATCGTTTTCCTAGGCAGCGGCACTTCTATGGGCGTCCCGACACTGGGATGCGGCTGCGCGGTCTGCACCTCCAACGATCCCAGGGATAGCCGCATGCGTCCGTCCATTGTCGTCCGGTTTCGCGAAGACGACAGCGAACGATGCGTGCTGATTGACACCGGGCCGGATTTTCGCCAACAAGCGCTGCGCGAAAATCTCCGCAACATTGACGCGGTGCTGTACACGCATTCTCACGCGGACCATATCATGGGGCTGGACGATCTGCGCCCGCTCAGCTTCAAGAATTCGCACAAAATTCCGCTCTACGCCGATAACACCACGACGCAGGTGCTGCGGCAGGTTTTCGAATACACATTTTCCGAGAGCAACCAATATCCCTACAAAGCCCGCGTAGAACTGCTGCCGCTGGAGGAGCACACACACATCTTTGGGGCTGATTTCGTGGCCGTTCCTTTGCTGCATGGAGCGCTTGAAACCGTCGGCTTTCGCTTCGGAAAGGCCGCCTATTTGACCGATATGAGCGATATTCCAGCGGCTAGTTTCCCGCTGTTGCAAGATCTGGACATTTTGATTGTGGATGCTTTGCGACGAACCCCGCATCCGAGTCATTCGAACGTTGAAACGTCCTTGAAGTTCATCGAGAAGATACGGCCCAGGCAGGCCTACTTCACCCACATCGCCCACGACCTGGGGCACGTTGAGACGGAAAATGAACTTCCCGGCAACGTCCACATGGCCTATGACGGACTTCGCATTCCATTCGAGCTATAGCCATGCACATCTTCCATTCCATTCAGGAGATTCCCGCCGACTTCGGTCCGTCGGTTGTGACCATTGGAAATTTCGATGGGGTGCACCGCGGGCATCAAGTGGTGCTGCGGGACGTGATTGCGCGTGCGCGCGCGCTGCATACCCGCTCCATTGCGGTCACCTTCGACCCTCATCCGGTTCGCCTCCTGCGCCCCCAAATTCCGCTGCGCCTGATCACCCAGCAGGAACAAAAGCTCGCCTGGCTGGCGCATTCTGGTATCGATGCGGTGCTGGTTCTTCCCTTCACTCGGGAACTCTCTCGACTCACGGCACGGGAGTTTGCG
>JAJXZK010000116.1 GCA_021780095.1 Acidobacteriota bacterium
GACGGTATCGCGTCCTGATCTGGTGCACATGAATCGCGTCGGCCAGGAGTCGGGCGCGGATCAGGACCGGTTGCATCTTCCGCCCGGCGTGTACACCGGCATCTGGTGGTATGCGAAATTCCCGGATCACTACGCCGGCTATGCCCAATATGCCACCGCCAAGCGCGGAGAAATGGATATGAAAGCGTGGGTTGGCAGCATCGCGGAAGCCATCCGCGCGGTAAAAGCGGACCAGACCAGTCTCGCGCTTCAGAACCAGTTTTTTCAGGACACCAAGCATCCACTCGACACCAAACAATAGCTGAGTCGCACACGTCGAAACCAACCCGCGGGCTCTGGGCAAACAACCGCCATGTGTCCGTTTTTCCGCCCCTCGGACGACTGTGCCAGACAAGTTCGCATGCAGCAAAAGTATTAGAATTTCATCAGCATACAAACGAACGAGTGAAAAACTCTATGTCAAAATTATCGATTCGCGATCTTTCCCTAGAACATCAGCACGTCCTGATCCGTGTAGACTTCAACGTCCCTCTTTCGGAAGATGGCACGCAAATCATGGATGACACACGCATCCGCGAGACGCTTCCGACGCTGGAATATGCCCTGCGTCACCGGGCCAAAGTAATTCTCGCGTCGCATCTCGGCCGTCCCAAGGGAAAGCCGAATGCCAAGATGAGCCTGCGCCCGGTCGTCGATCGTTTGCGTCAGTTGCTCGGACACAGTCTCGGTCAATCGGTAAATGTCGGTTTCTCGCCCGACTGCGTGGGAGAGACTCCGGAAGAAATGGTGCGCATGTTGGAATCTGGCCAGGTGCTACTGCTGGAGAACCTGCGCTTCCACGCGGAGGAAGAGAAGAACGCCCCGGCATTCGCCAAGCAGCTGGCAAAACTTTGTGACCTGTACGTGAATGACGCCTTCGGCAGCGCTCATCGCGCCCATGCTTCCACGGAAGGCATCACGCATTTCGTCGCGAAATCTGCCGCCGGCTTGTTGATGGAAAAAGAATTGACCTACCTGGGCAAAGCACTCAGCGATCCGGAAAAGCCTTTCATCGCGATTCTGGGGGGTGCCAAGGTTTCGGACAAGATTCAGGTGATCCATAACCTGCTCGACAAGGTCGATGCATTGCTGATCGGCGGTGGCATGGCGTACACGTTCCTGAAAGCCAAAGGACAGGATGTCGGCAAATCCTTGCTGGAGGTGGACAAGTTGGATGTGGCGCGAGAAGCCATGGAGACGGCGGCCACACGCGGCGTACGTTTTCTGCTGCCCGTCGATCACGTTCTGGCGGATAAATTTGCCCCCGATGCGCAAACTAAAATCTCCGCAGGCGACAAACCCTTCCCCGCCGACTGGATGGCACTTGATATCGGCCCGGAAACCATCGATCTTTTTGTAGATGAAATCTCGCGTGCCCGAACCATCGTTTGGAATGGACCCATGGGAGTGTTTGAAATGCCGGCCTTTGCGCATGGGACGATGCAAGTGGCCCAGGCCGTCGCGGACAATCCTTCGGCAATTTCGATCGTCGGAGGCGGAGATTCAGTGGCCGCGGTTCACAAGGCCGGCGTCGCCGATAAAATCACACACATTTCGACCGGCGGTGGCGCGTCGCTTGAGTTCCTTGAAGGCAAGAAATTACCGGGCGTAGAAGCCCTGACGGAGAAGACCGCGTGAGCACTCGCAAACCCCTGATTGCCGCCAACTGGAAAATGTACAAGACACCCTCCCAGTCGAGCGAATTTGTTACAGCCTTTCTTCCTTTGGTTCACAATCACACCCGCGACGAAATTGTTCTCTGCCCTCCATTCGTCGACATTGCCGCGGTCGTTGCGGGCACCCACGACAGCCACATCCACGTTGGCGGACAGAACATGATCTGGCAGGAAGAAGGCGCGTTCACCGGAGAGATCTCCGCGACGATGTTGGTTGCATGCGGCTGCACGCACGTCATTCTCGGCCACTCCGAACGGCGCCAGTATTTTGGCGAGACCGATGAAACTGTCAACAAAAAGCTGCACACGGCACTGAAGCACAATTTGACGCCGATCGTCTGCGTCGGAGAATTGCTGGCCGAGCGCGAAGGTGGCCAGACAGAAGAAGTATTGCTGCGCCAGACCTCGAAGGCGCTCCATGACATTGCACACGCCGCTGCCCAATCCATCGTGATTGCCTATGAACCCGTGTGGGCCATTGGCACCGGCAAAACAGCCACTCCGCAAATGGCTGCAGACGCCCATCACATCATTCGCGAGCAGGTGGCACGCTCGCTGAGCCGCGAGATCGCCGACAAAATGCGCATCCTCTATGGCGGCAGCGTCAAACCGGACAACGCCAGCGCACTGATGAGCCAGGAAGATATCGACGGCGCTTTGGTGGGCGGCGCGAGCCTCGACCCACACTCGTTTTCTAAAATTGTTCTCTACTAGTTCAAGAGCTTTTGGCTGCATGTATTCTTGAGTAGGAATGCCGCGCAGCCAGGTTCTCGAATGGTTGCGCTGATCAGTCCGCATCCTTGTTGTAACCGCCAGCTTTCCCGTTCGTCGTCAAGACTTCATGCCCTTGCGCGCTGTCATTTTCGATTATGGTCTGGTTCTGTCCGGGCCGCCTGAACCGGGCGCACGCGCGCGCCTACTGGAAATCTCCAGGCTTTCCCCCGAGGTTTTCGATACGCATTACTGGCGCTATCGGTTGGATTACGACCGTGGCACATTGAATGGACACACGTACTGGCCGACCATTGCCCGCAATGCGGGGGTGTCTTTTTCCGCGGAAGAAATCGAAGCGCTGATCGAGCAAGATGTTCTGCTATGGGCGACTGTCGACCCCATTATGCTGGAGTGGGTGCATCGTGTTCGCGCATCGGGAATGAAGACTGCCATCCTGTCGAACATGGGCGAAGACCTGCTCGCCTACATGCGAGAAAACTTTGGTTGGTTGGACCGCTTTCATCACCTGACTTGGTCCTGTGAGTTGAACCTGATCAAACCGATGGCGGAAATCTACGAACATACGCTGGAGAAATTGAATGTTCGCGCCGACGAAGCGCTCTTTCTCGACGACCGTCTGGAAAATGTAGAGGGGGCGCGAGCCGTCGGAATCCACAGTCTGTTATTCCGCGGCGTTCGCAACCTTCATCAAGACTTGCAGCGAGAAGGTCTGGCCAGCCAAGTACCTCCCATATTTGGAACTCCAGGCAATTAACATCGCACTGAGACCGAGCAGGAGCAAATCTACTTCAAAATATTCTTGCCCACATGGATATTCAAGCCCACCGAATACCGCATCGTCCAAAAGCCCTTGGCGAGAATGTCGTTGAATGGATGATTGTAGACAACATCCATTTGGCTGCGCACACCAAAATGGGGAGTGAGTAGAATTTCATCTCCACCGCCGAATCCATAGAAGCCTGTCCAGTCAACTTTATCGCCGGACGGAACGAGCGCCTTGGAGATTGTAGTTGCAACCGGATCAGCCGGATGGGGTGTCGCCGCTAGCCGAAATGCCCCGACGGACGGGCGGACGAATAACGTAACCCGTGAGAAATGCCTGTAGGCGAATTGCGGGCCCGCCGCGAAGGATTGCGTCATGATGTGAGCCGGCAGCGTCAACTGATAGGTTGGCGGAATGATCCCTGCCTGGATGTAGGCTTCGATAATAGGTGCCAGCTGTTCTTGGAGCGTGACGGGCAGCAGGTCGGGCTTCAAGACTGTCGACCCGCTGCTGGCACTGTAATCAAAACCCATCGCATACCACCTGCGCACATTCACACCAAATTGAGTGTGCAGTCCCGTCTGATTCAGGCCTAAAGCTGGACTGTTCAAGTCAGCGAATCCGACATACAAGTCATACCGTTTGAGCTGTGTCTGTTGGGCATCAGCGATGGTGGCCAACAGAAATGAAGCAATAAAAATTGCGCAGGCAAACGGAAAGAGATAACAAGTCCACGCCATTCCGGCAGAAAAATATCGAGGCGAAATACGTGGTGCATTCTGGACAGTGGAGTAACTGGCAACGAGGCTCATGGGCTTACCTCAAACCAAAGCACGATATCGCAAACGCAAAGAGTTGTCAGCTTTTTTCTTGAAAGCCGGGAAATAT
>JAJXZK010000334.1 GCA_021780095.1 Acidobacteriota bacterium
CTTCCACTCGGCCGGATCGGGTTCGCGGAATCGCCAGCAAAATTTCCCAGTCGGGCAGATCAGAGAGATAGATCTGCCGGGATGCGAGTTTCTCTGATGTTGCCCGCCAACGTGTAAGCTAGCTGTACCCAATCCCCCCAAACAAACTTCAGGAGAACCCCCATGGCTTCTGTACTGATTACAGGAACAAGCGCGGGCATCGGCTTGGCGACCGCTTTGACCGTTGCTCGAGCGGGCCATACGGTCTACGCGACGATGCGCAATCCCGCGCGCGCACCAGAATTGGCGGAAACGGCCGCGACGGAAGGCTTGCCGATCCACATCTCCACGCTGGACGTGGACTCGGACAGCTCAGTGAAAGCGGGAATGGAAGCGATTTATCGGGAGGCGAAACATCTCGATGTGCTGGTGAACAACGCGGGACTGGGAGAGAGTGGATCGGTTGAAGAGTTACCGTTGGCCAGGATGCGGGCGGTGATGGAGACAAATTACTTTGGAGCGCTGCGCTGTATCCAGGCGGTTGTTCCCGACATGCGGCAGCGCAAAAGCGGATGTATCATCAACATCTCCTCGGCTGCGGGGAAAATCGCGAATTCGCCGAGCGGTTGTTACGCGGCGTCGAAGTTTGCGCTGGAAGCGATCAGTGAGGCGCTGGCCCAGGAGATGATTTCGTTTCATGTGAGAGTCGCCATTGTCGAGCCGGGGATCATCGACACGGCGATGGCGCGACGAATTGAGGCGCGGAATGGCCCGACCGTTTACCCACAGCAGCGGCGGTTCGCAGCGTTGTTCGCGGCAAGTCTTCGAAATCCGGGACAGCCAAGCATGGTTGCTGAAAAAGTTCTGGAGATTATCGAAAGCGATACCTTGCAGTTGCGACATCCCGTGGGTCCGGACGCGGAGCCATTGCTGGCGTGGCGCAGATCCATGACCGACGAGGAATGGGTGGCCTTGTTCGGTGCCAGCGACGATGTCTGGTATGAGCGGTTGGAGCGCGATTTCGGTATGGAGATTCGACCGAAGACTTGAAGACGGCATTGTTATGCGGCCATGAGGGGCTCCGAAGATGCTCGCCGGAAATCACGACCCGCCTTTGAATGAGAAATGGCAGACCAGCTTTCTTGTTAGGTGATACGCTGACTTGACCCCCCAACACTTGAAGAAATAGAAACCCTGATGTTTGTCAGAGGAGGCTTGTAATGCAACCTGGAAATGGCGTCGAAGGCCAGTTGAATCCTGGACTGGTATTTGAAATGTTGAACGCGTATCAGCGTACAGCGGCCTTGAAGGCGGCAATCGACCTGGATCTGTTTCGGGCGGTCGGAGAAGGACCGGGAGACGCGGCCTCCATCGCACGTCAGTGCTCGGCGTCGGAGCGGGGTGTGCGCATCCTGTGTGATTTTCTGACGATCAATGGCGTGTTGGTGAAAGAGGAGGGACGCTATCGGCACACGCCGTCGAGCGCGGTCTTTCTGGATCCGCGGTCGCCAGCGTGCCTGGCTTCCGTGGCCCAGTTTCTGGGCAACCCGGCGATGCACGGGGCCTATGACAACCTGGCGGAGATTGTACGCACGGGTCGCACCAACCTGCCGGGAGACGGCACTGTGGAACCGGAGAATCCGATTTGGGTGCAGTTTGCGGAGACCATGGCGCCGATGATGGGCCCGATGGCAGGTCCCCTGGGCAAGGTGGTGCTGCAGGGACAAGCAGGTCCGATGCGGGTGTTGGATATCGCGGCCGGTCACGGATTATTTGGAATCGAGATTGCGAAGCAGAATCCGCAGGCGCATGTGACGGGATTGGATTGGGCGCCGGTGCTGCGGGTGGCTCTGGACAACGCCCGCAAAGCGGGCGTGCATGATCGGTACAACATGCTGCCGGGCAGCGCCTTTGATGTGGACTTCGACGGGCCGTATGACGCGGTGCTGTTGACGAATTTTCTACACCACTTCGACAAGCCGACCTGCGTGGGACTGCTGCAGAAGGTTCATGCTGCTCTGCGTCCGGGAGGACAGTGCGCCACACTGGAGTTTGTGCCGAATGAAGACCGCGTGTCCCCGCCCATGCCCGCCAGCTTTGCTCTTACTATGCTGACCAGTACCGCGGCCGGCGATGCTTATACGCTGAGCGAACTGACGAGCATGTATCGCGAAGCCGGATTCAAAACCATTGGCGGCCATCCCATCCCCATGAGTCCGCACACCATTGTGACTGGGCAAGCCTGAGGGATGGTAGGGGCATGGCCGATACGGCGACAAACCTGGGGCGCATCGAGCTGACAACGAAATCCGCCAGGGTGAAAACGGCGAGGGCGAAGCCTGTTCGCCTGCTGCAGCAATACTTCTACTTCTTCATGTCGTTGCTGATCGCCGTGATCGTGGTCTACGGCTTCAGCCACACCATAGACGAGCGCCTCATCCATGCTGCCGTCCGCCGCCCCTTTATCCTGTATCTTCATGCGGCAATTTTCTTCGGATGGGTGCTTTTCTTCATCTTCCAGTCCCTGCTGGTCCGGACCCGCAAAGTGCGGTTGCATCGCCAGATCGGCTGGTTCGGTGTCGGGCTCGGTGTTGCGATTTCCGTTCTGGGCATCTCCACCGCCATCACCATGACGCGGTTTCAAATGTACCGACTTCACGCGGTCGAGGATGCGGTGACTGATCTCATTGGCCCGTTCTTAGACATGACCTCCTTCACGGTTCCGTTTGTGCTGGCGATTTACTGGCGAAAAAAGCTGGAATACCATCGCCGCTTGCTCCTGGTTGCAACCTGCGTGCTTACCTCGGCGGCTTTCAGTCGAATGTCTCTTCAGATGTTGCCAGTTTTGCCGAATATGCTGATATTTATTTGGATTTACGGGGGCGTCGACGTTCTGATTTTCCTCGGGGTGGTGCGCGATCTGATCGTTGACCGCCGCATCCACCCGGTCTATCTCTATGCGCTGCCCGCGCTCCTTGCTGCCCAGGTAATCGTCATTTGCATGTACCAATATGATTGGCCTTTGTGCGTAAAAATAGCCCACGCAGTCGTAGGCTAATTCGAGTGTCAAATTCGTAGCGGGGGTCGCATTTCATTCGACCGATAAATCGCTGGCTACTTCGAATCTGGCTTGCTGTCGAGCTCTTGCATGACGGACTGGATGAGTTCTTTGGCGCCGGTCAACTGCTGCATGATGGTTTGCAAATCGAGAGCAGGCTGTGTTGGGTTGCGGGCCGAGGTGCAATACACGCCGTGCTGGCCAACCAGGATGAGAGCGTCGGTGATCATGTCGAGGGTAACAGCAAGACGGCCGCGCGGAACGCCCATCATGAATTCATGCTTCTCGAGAGACTCGCGCTGATCGTCGAAGGCTGAGGCCATCTAATACTCCTTGGCCGGAGTGGCGGGAACGAGCGGCGGATTCGTAGTGGACGCGGCTGTTTCAGGCGCAGCTGCTTCGGCACCGTCATTGGGCTTCCAGCGCAGGACAGGCTTGCGGGCGGCGGTGACTTCATCCATGCGGCTGACGCGGGTAGCGTGCGGCGCGTGCAGAATGATCTCTGGGTTCTCGTCGGCCTCTCGCGCGATCTGGCGCATGGCGTCAATGAACTGATCCAGCTCTTCTTTCGATTCACTCTCTGTGGGCTCAATCATCAGCGCGCCGGGTACGATCATCGGAAACGATGTCGTATATGGGTGGAAGCCGTAGTCGATGAGGCGCTTGGCGATGTCGCCGGTCTTGACTCCATTGCGCGTCTGGCGGCGGTCGCTGAAAACCACCTCATGCAGCGTGGGCGTTTTGTACGGCAGCTCGTACACATCTTCCAACTTGGCGCGAATATAGTTTGCGTTCAAGACTGCGTCTTCCGTGGTTTGACGCAGGCCATCGGGGCCGTTGGCGAGGATGTAGGCGAGGGCGCGAACAAACATTCCATAGTTGCCGTAGAACATGCGCACGCGGCCCACCGACTGCGGACGATCGTAGCTGAAGGTCAGGGTGTTGTCCGGTTTTTCGACAAGGACCGGTGTGGGCAGAAACGGCTCCAGAATTTTTTTGCAGGCAACCGGACCTGAGCCGGGACCACCGCCGCCGTGAGGCGTGGAGAAGGTCTTGTGCAGATTCAGGTGCATGACATCGACGCCGAAATCGCCGGGGCGCGTTTTGCCGACCAGGGCATTCATATTGGCGCCATCCATGTAGAGCAGCGCGCCTTTGGAATGCAGGATGTCGGCGATTTTGTGGATCTCACTCTCAAACACGCCAATGGTGGAAGGATTGGTGAGCATGAGCGCGGCGGTTTCTTCGTCGACCAGTTGCTCCAGTTCGGCAAGGTCGACCATGCCATTGCTGTTGGACTTGAGATTTTGCACCTGATAGCCGCAAATAGCCGCCGTGGCAGGGTTGGTGCCGTGGGCGGAGTCGGGAATCAAAATCTTTTTGCGCGGATTGCCTTTTGACTCGTGGTACGCGCGGACCAGGAGAATGCCGGTAAACTCGCCATGCGCGCCGGCAGCCGGCTGCAGCGTGATCGAGTCCATTCCGGTAATTTCTCTAAGGCATTCCTGCAGCATCCACATGACGCGCATTGCGCCCTGCGAAAGAGATTCGGGCTGGTAGGGATGGGCGTCGGCGATTCCTTCCAGACGCGCCACCATTTCATTGACGCGAGGATTGTATTTCATGGTGCAGCTGCCCAGCGGATACATGCCAAGGTCGATGGCGTAGTTCCAGGTCGAGAGGCGAGTGAAGTGGCGGATGATTTCAACCTCGCTGACTTCCGGCAGCACGCCGAGATCTTCGCGGGCATGTTTGCCCAGCAGCGCTCGGGGGTCGATCGCGGGCACATCGAGCGGCGCGAGGCGATAGGCTTTTTTACCGGGCGAGGACTTCTCGAAGATCAAGCCTTCATTCTGACTGATGTGACTGGAGACCTTGGAGCGCTCGCCGACAAAGGGGACATCGTTGCCTGGAGAACCGGCTGCTTTCGTAACTGTAACTGTTTCAGTTGCCATTTCGTTCATCCTTATACGTATGCCAATGCGGGCGCTTGTTTGTCGGCGATGACCGCAGCCGCAGCGTCAATTTGCGTGCGCGAATTTTGCTCGGTGGCGCACCACAGTGAGGCATGCTTCAGCTCTGGATACCAGGCGGAGAGCGGCAGCCCGCCAATCATTTTCTGCTGCAGCAGGCGCGCGTTGATGGTTTCGGACGCTTCGGCGGTCTGCAATACAAACTCATTGAAGCGCGGAGAATCCGCGAAGAGCAGCTTGCTGCCCGGAGTTGCAGCCAATGTTTCCGCGGCATAATGCGCCTTCGCTAGATTTTGTTCGGCCAGTTCGCGCATTCCGGCTTTGCCATAGATGGTGAGATAGATGCAGGTCATTAGCGCGACCAGCGCCTGGTTGGTGCAGATGTTGGACGTCGCCTTTTCGCGGCGAATATGTTGCTCGCGGGTGGAAAGGGTGAGCACAAATCCGCGACGGCCGTCTTGATCGACGGTAGCGCCGGTGAGGCGTCCGGGCATCTGGCGAATGAATTTTTCTTTGCAGGCCAACACGCCGCAGTAGGGTCCGCCGTAGCTAATGGCGACTCCGAGGGATTGCGCTTCGAGGGAGACGATGTCGGCTTCCGTGGGTGGCCGAACAACGCCGAGCGACAGCGCCTCTGCGACGGAGACAATGAGCAGCGCGCCTTTGGCGTGGGCTAGATCGGCAATGGCCGCGACATCTTCAATGACGCCGAAAAAGTTGGGCGACTGGATCAGCACGCAGGCGGTCTGGTCGGTGATGGCGGCTTCCAGAGCCTTCATATCGACGCGGCCATCAGCGCCGTACGCCACGCGATGCTTGGTGAGTCCCTGGTGCTGCGCATAGGTTTTCAGGACTTCTCGATACTCGGGATGCACGGTGCTGGCGACAACCATGTGGCTGCGGCGGGTGACGCGCGCCGCCATCATCACGGATTCCGCTGCCCCTGTCGAGCCGTCGTACATGGAGGCGTTGGCGATCTCCATTCCGGTGAGCTCGCAGATCATGGTCTGAAATTCAAAGATCGCCTGCAGTGTGCCCTGGGAAATTTCCGCCTGGTACGGTGTGTACGAGGTAAGGAACTCGCCGCGTTGCACCAGCGCGTCAATGACGACCGGGCGATAGTGGCGATATGCGCCCGCGCCGAGAAAACTGGCGTACCCGTTGGCATTGCGGTCGGCAGCAAGGCGGAACAGATCGACGATTTCCTGCTCGCCCATCTGCGTCGGAATCTTCAGATCACCTTTCAGGCGATACTCGGCGGGAATAGATTGAAACAAATCGCCGATCGACGACACGCCAATTTCTTTCAACATGGCGTCGCGGTCGCTCGGGGATTTGGGTAGGTAGCGCATGATTCAGAGTCCTGTCTTCAAGGCTGTGAGACCGCGATGCTTTTGAGAATGCTCAGGCGTGGGTTTCTTCCGCAATAAATGCTTCGTAGTCGGCGGAACTAAGCAGCGCGTCGACTTCCGATGAGTTCGACAACTCCACTTTGATAATCCAGGACTGGTGCGGTTCGGTGTTGATTTTTTCGGGTGATGTGACCAGGTCTTGATTCACGGCTGTGACCGTGCCGCTGACCGGTGAATACAGATCGGAGACGGCCTTCACGGACTCCACGCTGCCGAAAACTTTACCGGCCTGGACTGTGTCTCCGACTTTGGGAGCATCGACGAAGACGATGTCGCCGAGAGAATTCTGCGCGTAGTCTGTGATGCCGACGGTGCCGACGGTGCCTTCCACCTGGAGCCATTCATGCTCGCGGGTGTAGCGATAGGTGTTTGGATATGTCATAGGATTCGTCCTCTTCCATTGTATGTTGTCGGGGAATCGCGGACCCGAAGGCGGCGCTCCGCAGAGGTCTTTTGCACAGGAGCCACAATTCAGGCGTGTTTTTTTGGACGGCGGTAGAACGGCTGCGGCACGATGCGGGCGCGCACATCCTGACCGCGGATCTTGATGGCCAGCTCGGTGTCGATGGCACTGTGCGCGACGGGGACATAGCCGAGAGCAATGTTCTTCTTGAGGAATGGAGCAGGAGAGCCGCTGGTGATGACCCCAATGTGTTCGCCTGAGAGTGTGCAAATGGGATAGCCATCGCGGCCGATCCCACGCTCGATCATTTCCATGCCGACCAACTTGCGCTGCGGGCCACCAGCTTTCCGCAGTTTTCTCAATGCCGCCTGTCCCAGAAACTCCGGCTTGTCGAGCTTGCAAAAGCGGTCCAGACCAGCTTCAAAGACGTTGGTTTCATCCGTAATTTCGTGGCCATAGAGCGGCATGGAGGCTTCCAGCCGCAGGGTGTTCCGAGCGCCCAGGCCGCAGGGAACAATTTCAAACTCGCGCCCAGCGTCAAGGATTTCCTGCCAGACGCGCGCGGTGGTGGCTGGATCGGAGGGAATATAAATTTCAAATCCATCCTCGCCCGTATAGCCGGTGCGCGAGATCAGCACATTATGGATGCCGCAGACCTGACCCCAGACAGACCAATAATTCTTGATGGCATTCAGATCGATGCGGGTCAGCTTTTGCAGCGTGGCCAGCGCTTGCGGACCCTGGATGGCGAGTTGCGAATAGTGTTCGCTGTAGTCGCTTACGTGGCAGTGAAAGCGCTGCGAATGCTGCTTGATCCACGCATAGTCCTTTGGGCGAGTGCCTGCGTTAACGACCAGAAGATAATCGTTAGGACTGAACTTGTAGACCAGGATGTCGTCGACGAATGTGCCTTGCGGGGTGAGCAGTGCCGAGTATTGCGCCTGACCTTCGGCGAGCTTCGAGGCATCGTTCATGGAAACGAACTGCACAGCCTCAAGCGCCTCGGGTCCGCGCAATTGGATTTCGCCCATGTGGCTGACGTCGAAGATGCCGACGCGGGTGCGCACCGCCATGTGTTCGGCAATCAGTCCGGCGTATTCCACCGGCATATCCCAGCCGCCGAAGTCGACCATCTTGGCGCCGCACTGGCGATGGGTGGGGTTGAGCGCTGTTTTTTGCAGGATAGGGGTGGTCGCGGGAACAGACGAACTCGACATAGAACACCAGTTTAAACGACGGCTACTACTTGGGCGCGGGCAGCGTATACGGGGAGCAGCAGGGCTTGCGGACCGGGCCAAACTCCATCAATTCCGCGCGGGTGCCGTTGGGATCGTACAGATTGAGCTGCCATTTGCCATCGAGGCCGATTTCGGGGTCCTCGTACGGATGAGATGAGTCCCAATGGCGGTGCTGCAGCATCTGCGCAGCCTGATGAATATCGGGAACTCCCAGCGCGAAGTGATTGAGGACGCCGCTGTCGCCCGCGTTTTTGGCGCCCGGATCCTGCAGCATGTATTCCAGCCATTGAGCGCCGTCGGGCACACGCATGTCCACCCACTCCAGCTTGTGCCCGCGGCCGCCCTGCCAGCCTTCGACAAAGCCGAGAATATCGCGGAAGAAGCGGTCTTCCTCGGCGCGATTGTGCACGATGAACCCCGCGTGCAGAATGATTTGCGAGATGGGCTGGGGCGCGTTCTTTGACGCTGAAGAGCTGACAGGAACAAGACGGCCCCGCGATGCTCGTTGCACAAACTGTAGGGAATGTCCCCCTGGATCTTTCACCCATAGAAACCGCGTGCCGTCTGGCTGGGTTTGAATTTCGCCTTCGATGGGAACTTTCCGGCTCACCAGATAACGCTGCATGGAATCAAGGTCTGTTGTGGCGAAGGCAATGTACGCCAAGAAGTCTGTTGTGCCCGGAGGCGCGGCCTGGACCTCGATCGATTGTTTCGAGCTCACGCGAAATTCCATCGGCCCGGAAGGGGACGGAGATGAGATCTGCGGGAACCCCAGAAATGTTCCATAGAACTGCTGCGATTTGTTCAGACTGGACGCATACACGGAAACCTTGGCGATGCCGGTGATGGGCGGACGCATGGAGGTATTCTGAGCGGCCAATGAAATTGGAATGGCCGCGAAGGCGACGAAGAGTACAGATTGGATTCGAAACACAGAATTTGCCCCGGGGAACGACAGGGAAATACTAGCAAAATCGCGGAGGACGCGTTGGATGGGTAACCCAGATTTTGGGAAATCAACCGCCGCTTCGCCTTGGGGAATTGTTCGCCCAAATCAGAGGGGAAGCTCGTGTTTGCTGGTAACAGGAGAAGAACGCTATCTTGCCGATGGGGCGATCGCCGTATTTAGATAGGCTCGAATCTCGGTATCGAGAAAAGGCATACCTCCGCGATGGGATGCGGCCCACGCTCCGCAGCGATTCGCGGCTTCTGCCAGGATCGGCAACGGTCGGTGATGCAGTGAGAAATACGTAAGCGCCGCGGTGAAGCAGTCGCCCGCGCCGATGGAATCGACCACGTGCGCGGGAATTCCTGGATGGTCGTTTACAGCGTCGCGTGAAACCAGAAGGCTGCCCTGGGGTCCGCGAGTGATGGCTACCAGCTGGATGGGAAATTCATGGAGCAAAGAATGCGCGATTTGAAGTGGAGAACTTTGTTCTTCTGCGCCGATGGCATTGGCGACGGGTGCGACTTCCTCACGATTCATTTTGAAGATGGTCGCGTTCTCGCAGCCCCAAACGATCGCGTCCGCAGTCCAGTCGGGCTCGCGTAGATTGACGTCGAAGACGCGAAGACAGTCCGGACGCGTGGCCGCAACCAGGGAGCGAAGCGTGCTGGATGTTACGGGCGATCGCTGCGCCAGGGTTTCAAAACAAATGGCATCCAGCGTGGGCGCCAGCGCGGCCAAGTGTGGAGTGGTGGGCACGGCGTCCCAGGCGACACCATTGCAGATGCGATAGTGCGGGCCCTGTTCCGCGTCGAACTGCACCTCTACGGTCCCGGTGGGACGGTCGGGATCCACCGCGATGAAGTCCGGACGAACCCCATGCGCGACCAATTGCTCGCGCGCCTGTATCCCAAGCGGATCGTCACCAACACAGCTGACGAGAAACACTTCGCCCGCAGGTGTGGCCGCATCGCAGGCGAACATCTGCGCCAGAATTGCGGCGAAGTTCGCGGGAGCGCCCCCAAGTTGTGGGCCATCGGGAAGCAGGTCCCACAGAAGTTCTCCAATCGCCGCGACGCGCCGGGGTTTCCGCATGGTGTTCATCTTGTACGGTACCGCTGGACTTATGGTTGCGCGGTTGGTTGCGCGGCGAAGACCACCAACTGTTGCGGGCCGACGGTAACGTTGCAATGGTCTTGTGAAACTATCACCGTGTCGTTCGTATTCCACAGTGGATTAAGGGTGTTGATGCCGTCGAGAGTTGTGCGGGTGAAATCCAAATGAAAGGTCCGCGGAGTGTCGGATTTGTTCATCAGTACGAGATCAATTTCCGACGGTGGAGGCGTCGACCCACTTTTCGGAGGAGGGACTACGAAGCGAGCGAACACGAAACCTCTGTTGTCCGCCAACAGGTTCTGCTGGGATCCGGTTTGCAAAGCTGGATGATGCGCGCGCAGATCCAACAGACTCTGCACCCAGGCATACGTCGCCTGTTGCTGCGGAGTGCGACCGGCGGCGGTGAACGAATTTTGGGGGTCTCCGGGAAACCCTCCGGGGAAGTCAGGCCGGTTGTCGCCGTCGGGTCCGGAGGAGAGGCCGATCTCATCCCCGTAATAAATTTGCGGCATGCCGCGCATGGTGGCCAGCAACCCGAAGGCGAGCCGCTCGCTGGCTGGGCTTGCGCCGGGAGCGGACAGAAACCGCGCAGTATCGTGGTTGCCGAAAAATGTCACCAGCGTTTCAGGATGAGGATAGAGCCAGTCCTGACGCTGCACATTTTCCAGATCCGACATGGATGAGCTGGAGGCGGCGGAGCCGGTCAGGGTGGAACGCAATGCGTAGTAGCTGGGGAAGTCGAACTCCGTGTCGAGACCCGTGTCGATGCCCACGTGTTTCTGTCCGCCGACGAAGTACGACGTCACTGTTGGATCGGAGTTGTAAACTTCGCCGACAGTCGTCATGTTGGGGTACAGGGCGTGCACGACGGAGTGAAAGTCCTGCCAATAAGAGCGGTCGACGTAGGGAAACGTATCCAGGCGTAGGCCATCCAAGGTGCCCATTTCGACCCACCAGATTGCGTTCTGGGTCAGATACTGCTTGACCAGCGGATTCGACTGATTCAGATCCGGAAGTATATTGCGGAACCATCCATCCACTACCGGCTGATAGGCGGCCGGAGCGGCGTGCGGACTTGCGATCGAGGCAAAATCCTCCGTCGCCGCGAGATGATCGGCCGTCGTTCCGTGGAACCAGTCGGGCGTGGGCGGATCGCTGACCCATACACTTTTCGGGCCTACCTGGTTGGCCACGATATCCAACACCAGCTTCATGCCAAGGCTGTGAACGGCGGCGGCCAGATCCTCATAGTCCTGCAATGTGCCGTAGTGTGGATTGATCTGGTACATGTTGACCGGCTCGTATCCGTTGTAGTCCTCGGAGAGAGGGTCTGGCGCATAGAGCGGCGTGATCCAGAGGGTGGTGACGCCAAGCTGCTTGAGATAGTCCAAATGATTTTGGATGCCGCGCAAATCGCCGCCATGGTAGTCGTGGGGATTGCTGCGATCCACGACGGCGGCAGGCTTCGGGGTCGGCTGGCTGGCTGTATCCCCTTGCGAAAACCGGTCCGGCACGACGAGATACATTACATCCGCAGGGGTGAAACCCTGGTAGCCCTGGCTGGGGTCGTGCCGCTTCTGCAGTTCATACGGAACGCGAGTATGACCGCCGGCAGTGCGCACGATCAGGTCGAAGTGTTGCGGAGGAGCATCGGAAGTATCCAGCCAGACGAAGGCCCAGTGGCCGTTCTGAGAAATCCTTGTGCGCCGCACAGAAATTCCAGCGACGCTGCTGCCGATGTGCGCATCGGTGAGGTTTTTTCCGTATAGCAGCACCATCGGGTTGGGAAGATTGCTCCACCAATTCGGTGGTTCCACCTGCTGTACCGTGGGCTTACCCTGCGGAACTGCAGCGCGCCGATGCTTGGTGCGAGCGGCAACAGAAAGGCCGGCGCAAGTCAACATGAGGCATAGAAGCAGAGAGCGCAGCGCGCGAGGGAAGGAATTCGGATTCATCAATGCGCTCCAGCCGCTGGAAGAGGCGATCGGTGTTCGCACTTTTGACATGGATCGATGGCGTCGCGAACAACGTCCCCAGTGTACCCCGGCGGGATAGGCAGGTGAACGCATGCGAAGCGAAAAAGGAAGAGATCAATGGACAAATCTTTCGGGGCCAATTCAGCCTGGAATTGCGGAATTCTGAAGAGAGTCGGCGAGAACTGTTTGCAAGTGATCCAGAAACTCTGGATCAAGCTTTGCATTTTCCGTTTGATTGTGGGGCGAGGATGTTTCGTGCGGAACCGCGCCCTTCGTCAGGTAGAAAACGTCGATTGCGACTTCCCCTTCGGTATCGATCAGCGCAACGGAGATGTCGCATTTCTGCTGCGCCAAGACCAGGCTGAGCCGACGCAGCAGGCCCGGAGTGTCCTGGGTAATGATCTGCAGGATGGTGCTGTGGGTCGAGGAGGTGTTGTCCACAGAGAGCCGCGTTTCAACGCGGGTCTTGTGGTTTTGTGTGCGCGCGGAGTGGGCCCGGGCGGCAAGAAGTCTCTCGACCGAGACCAGGCCGCTGGCCACATCGGTCAGACTTTTCTGGAAGCGCTCTGTTTCGGCGGGGTTGAGAGAAAGGGTTTCGTAGCGATCGAGAAAGCGGAAGTGGTCGATGACGATTCCCGCTGCGTTTGAAAATGCATCGGCCTTCAGAATGTCCATCCCCCAGGCGGTTAAGGCACCGGCGGCGTCGGCGAACAGAAACGGGCGATCACGGGTAATCAATGTGCAATCCCACCAGGCACCAGCACGCGTGAGCACCGTGCTGGAGGAGGTGTCGCTTAACTGCGATGCCAATTGCCAGTGGGTGAGGATTTCCGTTGCCGGGCGGGTGCGCAGATAGCGTTGCGGGAGGCCTGCCAGGAAGCGATGGATGGCTACGGAGTCGGCCGGCGACAACGCGATCACCTGTTGCACGGCGGCGGTGTCGGCATCGGCTTCAATGCGGTCTTCATCTACATTGCGATCCAGATAGTTCGAGGTCGCCATGTAAAGACCCCATAAATTTTCCGCCTTCCAGGGCGTCAATGCCTCCGGATTGACGGAGTGAATGTCAGCATAGGTTAAGAGCGTCAGCAGTTGCAGGTTGCTAGGTGTGCCGACAAGGTCTGCAAACATGCGGATGGTTTCCGCGTCATAAATATCTTTGCGCAGCGCAAGCGACATTTCCAGGTGATTGCGAATCAGGCGCAACACGGTTTCGCGCTGGGTCGGCGTCAGTCGCCAGCGCTCGCAGACCGCGTCGGCGACCGACATGCTGTGATCGGTGTGGCTGCCCTCACTGCGAGCTTTGCCGGTATCGTGCAGGAGGGCCGCAAGGTACAGCAATTCCGGCTCTTCAACCTCGCGAAGAATCGAAGCAAAACCTTTCTCCCACTCGTCGTGCGGCTGCGCCAGGGCGTGCAGATTTTCAAGGATCAGAAATGTGTGTTCATCGACGGTGTAGCGATGGTAGGCATCGCGCACCACCAGCGCGTCCACGCCGTGAAATTCCGGCAGAATCAGTTCCAGAATTCCCAGCGCATGCATGACGCGGAGAGCCTGAGCCACCTCCGGTCCAAGCAGAATGCGTCGAACCCGCTGCCAAAGCGCAGCACCTTCGGGCAGGCGTTCTGCCAACACGGCAAGCGAATCGCTGAGATGGCCTTCGGCTTCGCGGGTCAGCTGCAGCGGCTGTTCCGCGATCAGCTGAAACAGCGTCAGCACGCGATCTGGATCGGAGTACTCTGCCGTGGTTTTCAGGGCGATCTTGCCGTCGGCAACTGGACAGCCGCTCAAGACAGTGCGGCTGCGCCACTGGCGGATTTGATCCATCACGGTGAGACGGCCGCTGGGAATTTCGTCCATCATCTGACGGGAAAGCCACTCAATGGAGCGAGCATGGCGAAAATATTGACGCATCCATCCGGCGGTGTCCGCGGGGCGCTTCTCTGTCAGGCGCGACCGGACAGTCGACACACCGAGACGCAACTGCGCGGCCTCATCCTGCGCCTGCCAGTAGAGCATATTGTCGTCCCGCTGGCTTCTGTAATGGAGAAAACTTCGCACCGTGATGAGAAATTGATGTGCGAGGGCGGAGTCGTCCTGGCGTTCCACCAGCAGATCTTTTTCATAACGGCTGGCGGAGAATCGCGCCGCTTCCGGCAATAGCTGGCTCAACCAGGCGCAGGTATGATAGTCGCGAAGACCGCCGATGCCATCCTTGACGTTGGGCTCCAAATGAAACAGCGTTCGCTGATATTTGGCGTGACGGGCGCGCGTCAGCTGCGCGATGGCGGCGAACAGTTGAGATCGCCCGCGTTCGACCAGCGCGGGAATCCGTTCGAGGTCCAACTCCTCAAACAGGGCAAAATCGCCGGCGATATAGCGGCGGTCCAGAAGGGACAGGGTAAATTCCGGATTCTCTTCGCTGATCCGTTCGCATTCCGCCAGGGTGCGGGTTGTGGCGCTGGCGCGCAATCCAATGTCCCACAGGTCCTGGGACAACCTGCGAATTTCAGCTTTGTGCGCGCCTTCCGTGGTGGCGTCGGCGGCGATAAACAGCAGATCGATGTCGGAGTAGGGAAAGAGCTGCCGTCTTCCATACCCTCCGATGGCCGCCAGGGTAAGGCCCTGGGGACCATACTCCTCGGAGGCAATGTGCTGCAGCCACAAACGCTCAATGAGATGGTCGACAAGTTCCGAACGGCGCTGCACGAGAACGGAACCATCCTGCGATTCGGAAAAGAATTGCCGGATCTGGTCCGAAGTCCGCTGGTATTCCACGCGCAATAGTTGGATCGAAGATGAATCGGAGATCGGGATGGCAGGCTCCTTTGCGCGGAATCTGTGAATGGAAGCGCCCATCGATCTACAAAGCGGTTTCTCCACGTTCGTCGTTGCGAATGCGAATGGCTTCGTCGATGTGCGAGACGAAAATCTTGCCGTCGCCAATTTTTCCGGTTCGGGCAGCAGTAAGGATGGCCTGAATGGCGCGTTCCGCCATGGCATCGGTCACGACGACTTCCAATTTGATTTTGGGCAGGACATCCACGGCATATTCGCGGCCGCGATAAAACTCGGTGTGGCCCTTTTGGCGGCCGTGCCCGCGCGCCTCCAGAATAGTGATGCCTTCCACTCCAATTTCGATCAGCGCTTCTTTCACTGCGTCCAGTTTCGACGGCTGAATGATCGCTTCAATCTTCTGCATGTCTTGCTTCCTCGCTTTTCTCAAAAAAAGAAGGGTTGGTCGTTGATCCGTTGTTCCTCATCGCCAAGATATACCAGAGCGATATTACGAAGCCGCAATTTCCCAATCGTAGCCTTCTTCGCCGTGCTGGCTCAGGTCCAGCCCCTCGTGTTCGTCGGCGGGATCCACGCGCAAACCAACCAGCATGTCGACAATTTTCAGCAGGACCAGCGTTCCCACGATGGAAAGGGTCCACGCAATGGCGACACCCAGCAACTGATGGGGCACCTGCATCCAGTTGCCATCGAGCCAGCCGACCGGCAGCGCATTGCCGTGAGCGTCTTTGAAAATAGGATTGATGGCGCGGGAGGCGAAGACGCCAGTAAGAATTGCACCTAGTGTTCCGCCTGCGCCGTGCACGCCAAACGCATCCAGGGAGTCATCGTAGCCAAACCACTGTTTTACCTTGGCGACCATAAAGTAGCAGAACAGACCGGCGAGGAAACCAATGGCAAGCGCCGACATGGGTCCGACAAAACCAGCTGCCGGGGTGATGGCGACCAACCCTGCGACTGCGCCGGAGATGGCCCCCAGGGCGCTGGGCTTGCCGTTGCGAATCCACTCTATCAGGCACCATCCAATGGCTGCGGCAGCCGCGCCAAAATGAGTGGCGACAAACGCGCTGGTGGCCAGGGTACCGGCAGACAATGCGCTTCCTGCATTGAAACCGAACCAACCTACCCACAGCAGGCCCGCACCGATAAAGCTGAGCACCACGCTGTGCGGGGGCATCGGTTCCTTGGGATAGTGCAGCCGTTTGCCGAGATAGACCGCGCACACCAGGGCCGACACGCCGGAGGTGATATGGACGACGGTACCGCCGGCGAAGTCCAAGGTGGGAACACCGCCGGAAAGAGCGGCATTCAGCAGACCGTCTTTGCCCCACACCATGTGAGCCATGGGCGCATAGACGAACAGGGACCAAAGCAGGGTAAACAGGGACATGGCGCTGAACTTCATGCGTTCGGCAAATGCGCCAGAGATGAGTGCGGGCGTAATGACGGCAAACATCAGCTGATAGATCATGAAGGTAGCGAACGGAATCGTGGCTGCGTAGGCGGGGTCGGGAGCGGAGCCAACTCCGCGCAAAAATACATGGTGAAATCCGCCAATGAACCTGGTTCCGGAGCCAAAGCACAGGCTGAAGCCGACGAATGCCCACACCACGGAGATGATGCCGGCCATGGCAAAGCTATGCATCATGGTGCTGAGGACGTTCTTTTTGCGTACCAGCCCGCCATAGAACAGGGCCAGACCGGGAATCGTCATCATCAGGACCAGCGCCGCACAGACGAGCATCCAGCCGTTATCGGCGGAAAGCTGGGCACTTTGCACGGCCGCATCCAACTGCTGCAGATGTTGCTGCGTCTGGGCATCGACGGGCGCGGCGACCTGAGCATGGAGACTTGCGCCGAAACAGCCAGTGAACAGAAGAAGCAGCAGCACCGTAGGCACCCACGCCATTTGCTGGGAGAGGCGCGAGGCTGAACTGTGCCGGACCCCATGGTGTTGCAAGATAGTCTGATTCCCGTGGTGCTGGGCCTGGCGCCGAATACCATGGCACCGCTCTCGGATCCGTCTCATAACGATTGACCGCCGTGGTGAAAGAATGAACTGAAGAAGCCTTATATTTCGAAGCATATCTCTGAACTTGCGGCCGACCCGCGTTGCGTAGATGGGATCGTCTAGAAGTGAATCTCGACGGCATTGCTGCCGAGTGCGCATGGATCGAACATGATGCCGAGCGAAACCAAAAAGTTTTCGAGGGTTGGCGAAGCTTTCTTCTACTTTGCCCTGTGGCTCGCGAAAGGTCGAATACAAATTTTTTATCGAGCTTATGGAGTGTAGTTATGCGCGGGTTGTGGGAAGGCAAGGTTCACAGGGAGTGCGTGGCGCATCTGCGAAGAGCTTCCTGGGCTTGGCAGCTTTGCCCGAAACAGCTCTCGGGCCGCATCATAATGTAGGCAAGACAATCTGGGCGAAACTGAAGTCTTTCAGAATTCCCGATAGAATTTTAAGGGCGAGAGATTCGGCAGGGCTTTGGCCGCCGCGGTAGGGTCGTGGCGGGCGCTTTGGGATGAGTTTCTTTAGAGGTGCGAGTGAAAAAACGTAGCATTTGGACAGTTGGGTCAGGTTGGCTGTGCACGGGGTTGGCGGTTGGCTTGATGGTCCTTCAAAGTGGGAACGCAGGGGCGCAGGTGGTGCGGACGCGATCGCTGCCCGGGGTCGGTTCAACATTTCTGGCAAATGTTTCGTGGCAGCCGGTGGAGTCCACGATAATGTTCGGTCCGCAGCAGGACCAGAGCATGCCGGCCTTTCGAGCGCCGAAGCAGAAGACGCCGCAGGGTGGTACGACAAACTCCTACCAATCGTCCACTCAGTCCAACGGGTCCAACACTTCGGACGAGGCCTTTCCGCCGTTTACGATCGTGCCAGCGTCAGAGATCGCGGGCAATTTGGGGTCGACCTATATTCCGTTGGACAGCTGGATGTATCCCGCGTTGATGCGGCTGTACTCCATGGGGTATTTGACCACGTCGTTCGTCGACATGCGTCCCTGGACTCGACTCGGCGTGCTGCGCATGCTGTTTGCCGAGCAGGAGAAAATCCACTCGGACACGAATAACGAGCAGGCGCTGGAGATTTACAACGCCGTGCTTGCAGAACTGGAAGGAGACATCCACACGACCGGCTATTGGACGACGAAGGCGACGCTGGAGTCACTGTATGAGCGCGCCATGCCGATCGGAGGAACGCCGTTGCGGGACAGCTATCACCTGGGGCAGACAATCATCAACGATTACGGGCGCCCGTATGAAGGTGGATTTAACAACTATGCGGGCTTCAGCGCTCGGGCGACTTCCGGCCCGTTTGCGTTGTATGTCCGCGGTGAATATCAGCATGTACCCAGCGCGGATGGATACTCTGCGGATCTGGCGGCGACGCTGGCGGCCGTGGACGCTGTTCCAGACGTGCCGCAGGCCACGATCCCAGCCGGCCCGATTCCAACGCACAACTATTTTCGCCTGATTGAGGCCAATCTGTCGGCCACAGTCTTGAATCATGACATCTCGATTGGGAAAAGCGATGTGTGGGATGGTCCGGCAACCGGCGGGGCGTTCGACTGGAGCAATAACGCGGAAGATATTTATTCGTTCCGCATCAACCGCGTGGAGCCGCTGAAAATTCCGCTGCTGTCGTATGTTCTGGGCCCGGTGCGATATGAGTTTCTGGTGGGCAGCCTGAAAGGCCACACCTATCCAAACGATCCCTGGGTCCACATGGAGAAGTTCGCGTTCAATCCCACTCCCACGTTTGAGTTCGGATTTTCGCGGACCGTGATCTGGGGCGGCAAGGGCCATGAGCCGATAACCCTGGGCAGCTTCTGGAACAGCTTCACCAGCTTCCAAAATGTTTCGGAGGCCACAAAGTTCTCGCGCAATGATCCGGGCGCGCGCTTCAGCACCTTTGATTTCAGCTGGCGGCTGCCGTATGTGAGTAAGCTGGTGACGCTGTACGCCGATGCGGAGTCGCACGACGATGTGACGCCGGTGAGTGCGCCGCGGCGCGCGGGCATCCGATCCGGAATCTTTCTCGCTCGGCTGCCGAACGCTCCCAAGTTTGACTTGCGCGCCGAGGGCGTCTATACCGATGTCGCCCGTTCGAACAGCAATAACGGTAGTTTCATGTACTACGAAACCATCCAGCGGCAGGGCTACACCAACAAAGGCAATATTTTCGGCGACTGGATCGGGCGCGAGGCGAAAGGCGGCCAGGCGTGGCTGACCTATCATCTTTCTCCCATGGAGATGTTGCAGCTCTCCTACAGAAATGCGAAGGCGGCGAAGGACTTTATTCCGGGCAACACTTTCTCAACCGGAGTGCCGCGGGTCGATGGCGGGACGACGCAGAATGATTTCACGTTCACGGTGGTCAAGCGGCTGAAGCCGGATGTGGAGTTGAACGCCTGGTTGCAGTACGAGCGCTGGAAAGCTCCCGTATATAAAACCGGCGGACAGAACGACGTTACGACGAACGTGCAGATCACTTGGTATCCGGAGAAGAAGACTCGCACACTACGCAAGTGGTAGGGCGAGTCGCGCGCGATTCCTGGGCCGACCACCACAGCCAAACTGCTGCCAGGAACACCGCAGGTATGAGCTATACCGCACTGAGAATCAGGGCGATCCAGTTTTTGATTCGCGCCATCGCAGGGTCCTCAGCACTCCGGTTTTTGTCTAAGTCCCTGAACATCAGGGACTGTCTAACCCGGTGGGGTCTAACTGGTGGGCTACCAATTAGGACATAAAACAGAATCACTCCCCTAAACGGGCTTCAATCCAGTCGCCACTCCCGGCTTACGGAAGACCTCAATGAGTACATTATCTTCAAGTCAGCCGGTGAACCTTCCACACATGGAAGGAGCCGGACCGCCTTAGCCGGCGACGATTAGGTCGGTGGGGAGGGCGCGGAAGTAGGCGATGGTTTCGCTGAGGCCCTGGTCGAAGGAGACCACGGGCTCCCAGGCGAGCAGTTGGCGGGCCTTGGTGATGTCGGGGCGGCGGCGTGGCGGATCGTCCTGCGGCAGTAGCTCAAACCGAATGCGACTGGAAGAGCCGGTGAGCGCAATCACACGGCGGGCGCAGTCGAGAACCGTATTTTCGGCGGGGTTGCCGAGGTTGACCGGCAGCGGTTCTTCAATGCGCGATAAGCGAACGATTCCCTCAATCAGGTCGGTCACGTAGCAGAAGCTGCGGGTGTGCGAGCCGTCGCCATAGACGGTGACATCTTCTCCGCGCAGTGCCTGCATCACGAAGTTGGAAATCACGCGGCCGTCGTCGGGCTGCATGCGCGGGCCATAGGTGTTGAAGATTCGAACCAGGTGGCCATCGACGTTAAAGTGGGCTCGATAGGCCATGACCGCGGCTTCGCCAAAACGTTTGGCCTCGTCATAGACGGAACGCGGACCTACGGGGTTGACGTGGCCCCAATAACTTTCCGGCTGAGGGTGAATCTCCGGCGTGCCGTAGCACTCGGAAGTAGAGGCATGTAGCACCTTGGCGCGGTATTTTCGGGCCAGGTCCAGGATGTTCATGGTGCCTTCCGAGCCGACCCGCAACGTTTCAATGCCGAGGCGCATGTATTGTGGAGGGCTGGCCGGGCAGGCGAAGTTGAAAATGTAGTCGATGGGGCCGGGATCGAAGAATTCACAGATGTCATGCTCGATCAGCTCAAAGCGCGGATTGCGGGCGAGGTGCGCAAGGTTGTGAAACACGCCGGTGGACAGGTTATCGACGCCGACGACGGAATGGCCCTCGGCCAATAGGCGATCGGTGAGGTGCGAACCGAGAAAGCCTGCGGCTCCGGTGAGCAGCACGCGCATTTTTCTCTTGCCGCGAGCGACCGGGGGAACCAAGTAGGGTGCGGCGATCTTTTCTGACGGGATGGTGCGCGGGACGGAGGCGCCGGTTTCGGCAAATTCTGAAAGCTCCGGCTCAGTTGTGGATTCCGCTGCACCGGCAGCGAACTCCGTGGCCCCGGCTGCGGGACGCCCGACGCTGAGATACATCATTCCCTGGCGAACGACATCTTCCGGCGCGAACAAGTTGCGGCCATCGATCAGCAGAGGCCGTCGCAGGGTTCGCGAAAATACCTCGAGATCCAGCGCGAGGAACTGCGGCCAGTCGGTGAGCACCAGCAACGCGTCGGCGTTCGTGGCAGTTTCGAGTTCACTCGTCGCATAGCGCAACGCGGGGCTGGGAGGCAGCACCTCCTGTGCGCGACTCATGGCGGCGGGATCGTAGGCGACGATGCTGGCGCCCTCGGCCAGAATCAACTGCACCAGGCGCATGGCGGGAGATTCACGCACATCGTCGGTGCCGCCTTTGTAGGCCAGGCCAAGCACGGCCAGGTGTTTGCCTTCGAGGCTGCCCAAGGCGCTCCGCACCTTCTCCAGAAAGCGCAGCGGCTGCAGTTCGTTGATGCGCTCAATGGCGCCCAGAAGGCTAAAATCGATCCCGTATTCCGCGGCCATGGAGCGAAAGGCGGTCAGATCCTTGGGAAAACAGGAACCGCCGTAGCCGATGCCGGGATGAAGAAACTGGGTGCCGATGCGCTGGTCCATGCCGACGCCGGGCCCGACTTCAGTAATGTTGGCACCGACAATTTCGCACAGGTTCGCAATGGCGTTGATAAAGGAAACCTTCATCGCGAGGAAGGCGTTGGAAGCGTGCTTGATCAGTTCGGCGCTTTGTGGGGAGGTGCGAAGCAGGACGGGCGGTCTATCCGGAACGCATTGCCCAGGGATGATGTCCGCGCGCTGATAGTAGGCACCGGAGGTGAGGGGCTTGTAGACGTCGCCGACCAGGGCGGCGGAACGGTCGTTGTTGCATCCGATGACGATGCGGTCTGGATGAAGAAAGTCCGCGGCAGCGCTGCCTTCGCGCAGAAATTCAGGATTGGACACAACGTCGAAGCGATCGCGGGAAACGCCACAGCGTTCGATCAAGCCACCGATCCACTCATTGGTATAGACCGGGACGGTGCTTTTTTCCACAATCACGGTATAGTGGTCGATATTTCTTGCAATCTCTTTGACGGCGGTTTCGATGTACGTCAGGTTTGCCTTACCGCCGCGGGCCTGGGGTGTGCCGACGGCAATAAAGATCACTTCCGCCTGCCGGGCGGCGGCAGCGAGTTCGGTTGTGAACACCACGTTGCGATTGCCGTGTCGGCGCAGCAATTCGGGTAAATACCGTTCATGAATCGTGGCGCGGCCGGCCTGCAATGCGGCCATTTTGACAGGGTCATTATCCACGCACAGCACGTGGTATCCCATTTCAGCAAAGCAGAGCGCCGCTACCAGGCCCACATACCCGGAGCCGACCACGACAATGGGACGATTTGCATCCATTCCTGGGTGTACCCTCGCGACTTCTTGCAACCGACCCCAATACTCGACGATCATATCAGCGCGGGCGGCCTGCTATTAGGATGAGACCGGGGGAGAACCTGACTTGCCCATGAGGTCCACACCTGACAACAGTATGCGTGGCGAGTTCCTAAAATGGCTTGAATTTCGCCAACCAACCCGGAGGAGTTTCCCGTCATCCTTCTCAGGGTAAGTCCTGTATTCTTATCTAGTGGGGTTCATCGCCTGTGCGGTATTGCGAGAATTGACGCGCATTGGCGCTTGCACCTATCCTCAAGAGTAACCATCTCCATGGTATTTTGGACCGGTCAGCACTGAGATTGCATCGGTGGTGGCTTGTTGTATGTTTGAGGGATATGGCAGAGCGCAGTCCAGAGATTCAGATCGTGCGCGTGGAGGGTCGGAAGACCGTGGAAGAGGAGAATCCGACCCCTTTGTGGAAAGAAAAGGACTGCCTGCGAATCATGTTCCGAATGCCATCCGAACTCCGAGGTTCCACAAGCATCTCCATGCAACAACCTAGCGCAAGAATGAATGAGCGGTCCTTCCTGGCATGACTCCAATCGAAACCAACGCAGCGCCCCAGGAAGAATTCAAACCTCGATCGTTCCAGACCGGTGGCGGCTGGGTAACGAACGAGGAAGGGAACGCGCTGGCGGAAAACCTTCTGACGCTCCGCAAGCGGAAGTGGATTGTTTTGACCTGCGTTTTTATCGGAACGGTGTTTGGAGTGGTGCGCGCGATTACCACTCCGAAAACGTATATTTCGGGTGGAACTATCCAGGTTCGTCCGGGCTCTTCGAATGAGTACCGAATTGGCAATGGAAGTTCCGGTCCACAGGACCTGGGAACCCGTCTGGAAACGGAAGTCGCGATCCTGCAGAGCGACTCGCTGCTGCTGAAGGTGGCGAAAGAGCTAAAGCTGGAAGACAATCCTTATTTTCTAGGACCCAAAGCGACGGTGACGCACGTCGATCCGAACGATCCGACGGTGCAGGACTGGATGATTGGATTTCTACGCGGCGGGTTGGGGATTGGACGCATCCCGAAGACGGAACTGATCTCCATCAACTTCACCAGTTTGTCCCCGGAGTTGTCGGCGCGGGTGGTCAACACGCTGATCAACGATTACATCGAACGCAGTTTCCAGACTCGCTATGCGGCAACGCAACGGGTTTCCCAGTGGCTGTCGACGCAGTTGGATGACCTGAAGCAGTCGGTAGAAACCGAGCAGCAAAAGCTGGCGGAGTTGCAGCGAAAGCTGGGAGTGCTGGGCTTTGGCGACCAGGCGCACAACCTGAACCTGGATACTTTGGATGACCTGTCGAAAGCTGCTGCGGATGCGAAGATTGCCCGGATTGTGTCGGAAGCGCGCTACCGCATGCTGACGTCGATGAACCCGGACCTGATCGACGGCAGTCCTGCTGTGTTGGGTTCCGGATCGGGAACGTTGCTAGCCACGCTGCGGAACGGCCAGGCGACGCTGGAATCGCAATACGCGCAACTCATTTCCCAATTCGGACCGAACTATCCGGCAGTCAAGCAGTTGAAAGCGGAGATGGCGCAGAACCAGAAGGCCATCGACAAGGAGCAAACCCGTGTTCTGGCGGAGTCGAACAACGCGTTTCGCGCCGCCTCCGTGAACGAGTCGATGACATTAGCTGTTCTGAAGGACGAAGAGACCAAGGACTACCAAAAGCGCGACGACATGATCCAGTTTGTGCTGTTGCAGCGCGAATTCGATTCCAACCGCACGCTGTATGACGGTCTGCTGCGACGCTTGCGCGAAGCCGGGATTGAAGCGGGACTGGAGTCGAGCGAAATCGATGTGGTCGATTATGCTCGCAAGCCGCTGTTGCCGAGCGGAATGCGGCGCAGCTCGAGAGTTTTGATCGGGCTGATGTTTGGATTGTTTGGCGGGGTTGCGCTGGCCTTCTTCTTCGACAGTCTGGATACCAGCCTGCGCAGCGTTCATGATATCGAAACCATTTCTGAACTGCCGTCCCTGGCTGTCATTCCGCGAGCGCGAAAAGTTCTGCCGCGGACGATCACGGAAGATACGCGATCGGCGGCGCAAAAAAATGTGGACGTCATTGGCCAGCCCAATTCTCAGTTTGCGGAGGCTTTCCGGTCGCTGCGTACATCGCTGCTGTTGTCTGGCGTAGGACAGCCTCCGCAGATGGTGCTGATTACCAGTTCCACTCCGGCGGAAGGAAAGAGTACGATTGCGAGCAACTTAGCCGCAGTGCTGGCGTTCCGCGAGGCCAAGGTTCTGTTGATCGATGCCGACCTCCGCCGGCCCACTATTCACAGTCGCTTCGGAATCACCAGCCGCGTCGGTCTCTCCACGCTCTTATCCGGTTCGACGACGCTGGATGAATCCATCCAGACGATCCCCGAAGCACCAAATCTTTTCCTGCTACCCAGCGGTCCCATTCCGCCGTTTCCGACAGAATTGATCTCGTCGAATCGAATGATCACATTCCTGGAGGAATGCAAGCAGCGGTTCACGCACATCATCATCGACTCGCCGCCGGTACTGACCATTACGGACGGGCTGATTCTTGCGCCCTTCGCCGACGCGGTGCTGTTGGTGGTTCGCTATGGACGTGCCAGCAAACATTCCGTGCGCCGCTCTCGTGATCTGATGCTGCGGGCCGGGACCCGCCTCGGAGGCACTGTCATCAACGCTGTCGATGCGGCCTCGCAGCGCTATTACGGGTACTACGGATATCAGCGCTATTCCTATTCCAATGGCCGGGCTCCCGCCAACGGAACGGGCAAGCGCAAATGGCCGTTCTTCTGGCGCAGGGAGGATTCCTGATGTTCGCCATGAAATGGACGACGATGGCTCGACGGTTTAGCCCAGGGGTGGCGCGTCTGCTGGCAGGCGGTATAGTGCCTCTGGTGCTCGTGGTGACGATGATGTGGCCGGGAGCAGCCGCGTATGCACAGTTCCAGGGACCTGCACCGACAAAGGCAGATAGTCCGAACCCGGACAACAAGGGTCTGGTCGAACGGGCTCCTACTGAAGTTCTGCCGGGTAGTCCGATCGTTCTGCATCCCGGCGATGGGATTGGCGTAAGTGTGTACGGTGTGCCGGACTACAAGGTTGCGGCGCGGATTGCGGGCGACGGCAATGTGGATTTGCCGTTGATTGGCAGCACCCATGTTGCGGGCCTGACCGTCGAACAGGCGCAGGAGTTGGTCGCTCAGAAACTGATCGACGGGCAAATGATCATCAGTCCGGATGTGTTGATCTCCGTCAGCGACTCGAACGTGGACATTATTGGCGTCACGGGAGAAGTGAACTCGCCCAAGGCGATCCCTGCATTCGCTCCGATGAGTTTGTTCGATGCGCTTTCCGCTGCCGGCGGGCTAAAGTCGGATGCCAGCCACAGCATTTCGATTCTTCGCAAGGGCGTGAACGAGCCCCTTCTGGTCGTGCTGAATTCCAACCCGGCCAACGCCGTGGATCAGAACATTCCTTTATATCCGGGCGATCGGGTGATCGTCCCGCGCACCGGAGTGGTGTATGTGGTGGGAGCGGTGCTGCATTCCGGCGCCTTTCCGATTACGCCGGATACTCCGTTGACGTTGACGCAGGTGGTGACTTTGGCAGGGAACGTTGGTTATCAGGCCGCGCCGACGGAAACCCGCATTATTCGCACCACGGGGGCGAAGCGTAGAGAAATTCGCGTAAACCTTTCGCGAGTGTCCGCCGGAAAAGATCCTGACCCGATTCTGCAGAATGATGACATCGTGATGATCCCGACCAACATGATCAAGGCTGCTATCAAGGGTGGTGGAGTGGGTATCGCGATCGGCCTTGTCTACGCCATTCCGTTGCTGTGATGTCGTCGGCCGCGGAAGTTGCTGAGATCTCATGTTAGAGCTCGCCTGTCTCTCTGGTGGTATTACCTACTGAAAGTTATGCTGCGAGTCGCCTATCTTCTCAGTCATCCGATCCAGTACCAGTCACCCCTGCTGCGGCTTTTGGCGCAGCAACCTGGATTGGAATTGACGGTGCTCTACAGCTCCGACTTTTCTGTACGCAGCTATCACGACAAAGGATTTGGTGCGGCAGTGGAGTGGGATGTGCCGCTGTTGGGCGGTTATCGGCATGAATTTCTGCCGCCACTGCTCGACGGCCATGACGTGTCATTTTTTCGTCCACTGAATCGCGGTATCTTTCGTCGGCTGCGGCAGGGCCGGTTTGACGTGCTGTGGATTCACGGATATGCGACGCTTAATTCCTGGATGGCAATGGCCGCGGCAAAGCTGTTGGGCATCCCGGTGCTGCTACGCACGGACTCGACATTGATCGATCGTGCGCGCGGGCCGGTGAAGCTGGCCGTAAAGAATCTGTTCTTTCGAATCTTGCGGCGCTTCACATATGGCGTTCTCAGCGTCGGCCAGCGGAATTCGGAGTACTGGCGCCATCATCTTGGCAGGGACATTCCTGTCTTTTCGATTCCATACGCGGTGGATAATGCATTTTTTCAGGAGAGATGCCGTGCGGCTTCCGCTACCCGAGAGCAATTGCGGGAGCAGTTAGGCCTGCAGGTGAATCGGCCTGTGTTGCTGTTTGCATCGAAATTGCTGGCGAGGAAGTGCTGCGTCGATTTGGTGGATGCGTATCTGGAACTGGCGAAGCGATCGAGATCGCAAGACGCTTCCCGTCCGCTGCCGTATTTGCTGATCGTCGGGAGGGGAGAGCAGCGGCCGCAGATTGAAGCGCGGTTGCAGCAGGCTAGCTCGGAGGGCCGCGAGGGCGTCCGCATGCTCGGCTTTCGCAACCAGTCGGAACTGCCGCCCTTCTACGACCTATGCGACGCGTTTGTGCTGCCTTCGATCCATGAACCCTGGGGTCTGGTGGTGAATGAGGCGATGAACGCAGGCAAGGCCCTGGTGGTTTCCGACCAAGTTGGATGCCAGCCGGACTTGGTGGAGGACGGAGACAACGGCATCGTGTTCCCCGCGAGAAACGTGAGCGCGCTGGCCGATGCGCTGGCAAATGTCCTGGCGGACCCAGTCGCTTGTCGTAAGATGGGCGAGCGCAGCAGGGAGTGCATTCAAGCCTTCAGTTTCGAAGCCAATGTAACGGGACTGATGCAGGCATTTACGGCGGCCAGAGAACAGAAATAACTATGGAAGCGAACCAGCTTGTCGACCGAATGAACAAACCGAACAGCAAGGAGAGGGCGTGGCCATGCATATTTTGCATGTGATCCGTTCTCTCCACCCGGAATACGGTGGGCCCGCGCAACTGGTGCGCTGCATTGTGGCCGCAGGCCCGCGCCTGGGTTGGGAAGGTGAAGTGGCGTGCCTCGACGAACCTTCGGAGTGTTTTCTCGGCGAGATTGCATTCCCTGTTCATGCATTGGGCCAGGGCAACGGAACTTATGGCTACTCCAGCGCATGGGTCCCGTGGCTGCGTGCAAATATCGATCGCTTCGATGGAGTGGTGATTCACGGCATCTGGCAATATCAGAGTTTTGGCACCTGGCGCGCGATCCATGGACGTAAACCCTATGTGCTGTTTCCGCATGGAATGCTGGATCCGTGGTTCAAGAGGCGCTATCCGTTGAAGCACATTAAGAAATGGATTTACTGGAACCTGGCGGAACGTCGGGTGCTGCGCGATGCCAACTCGATCCTTTTCACCTGTGACACAGAGCAGCGGCTGGCCCCGCAAAGTTTCAATACGCCGCGGTGGAATGCTGCCGTGGTGCCGTACGGAGCGGAGACGCCACCCGGTGACCCGCAGCAGCAGGTGGAGGCATTTTATGAAGCCTGTCCGGGGGCCCGGGGAAGACGGTTTCTCCTGTACCTGGGCAGGATCCATCCGAAAAAGGGATGTGACCTGCTGATCGATGCGTTTCTGGCGATTACCGCCAGCGCGCCCGATTTCGACCTGGTAATGGCGGGCCCGGACGCAGGGATGCGCGAGGGTTTGGAGGCGCGTGTCAAAGCTGCCCACTTGACCCACCGCGTGCACTGGCCAGGATTAATCACCGGCGATGCCAAGTGGGGGGCGTTTCACGCCAGCGAGGTGTTTGTGCTGCCCTCTCATCAGGAAAATTTTGGAATCGCGGTGGCGGAGGCTCTGGGCTGCAGTCGGCCGGTGCTGATTTCCGACCAGGTGAACATCTGGCCGGAGATTCATTCCGATGGCGCCGGGCTGGTTGCTCCAGACACGCTGGATGGCACGAAGCAGTTGCTGCAGCGGTGGCTGGCGCTATCGCTCGAAGAGCGTCAGGAGATGCAGGGGAAGGCACATGCCTGCTTTGTGGCTCGCTATAATCTGGATCAAAATGTCAGTCAGCTAGTACGATTCTTTCAATACATGCAGTAACGAGTGTGCCCCATGGATCCCAACCCGCCCTCTAGTTCGCCGGCATCGGTTACGGATCGGGAGATGGCGCGCGGCATCACGCACGTGCGGAAAGATCCCTACACCGCGCCCCAATATTCCTTCGGCAATCGCGCGCAGCGACAGTTTTGGAGCGTGGTGTGGATCGTGCTGTATCGGCCGTCGCCGCGGATCGCGCATGTGTGGCGCGCGTGGTTGCTGCGATGCTTTGGCGCGAAGCTGGGACCGCATTGCCGCTTTTATCCCGCCTCGCGAGTGTGGGCGCCGTGGAATTTGAACTGCGAAGACACGGTCATGGTGGCCGACGAAGCGGAACTCTATAATCCTGCGCCGATGTTTCTGTCGTCGCATGCCATTGTGTCACAGGGAGCGTATCTCTGCGGCGCTACCCATGACTACAACGATCCGAAATTTCCCGTGGTTGCGTTGCCCATGCGACTGGGACGCTATGCCTGGGTTGCAGCGCGCGCGTGCGTCTCGCCGGGAGTGAACCTTGGGGATGGGGCCATTCTTGGACTGGCGTCGGTAGCGACCAAAGACCTGGAACCATGGTCGATCTATGCGGGAGTACCGGCGCGCAAGGTGAAAGACCGTCGGCGCATCGAGTAGCGCATGCGCCGCTCAAAAATTTCCGTGATTTTCGTTGTGGAGAGACTCCAATGAAGACCGAACAGGTGCCATTCACGGTGATTGAATGGGATAGGGAACTTGTAACAGAAGTCGCGGGCAAGAGCGGGACAGCGCACATGCGGACCGTGATCGACGACACGTTATGCGTTCGGATGGTCGACTTTACGCCGGGCTACAGCGCAGACCACTGGTGCGCCAAGGGCCACATCGCATTGATCATTGCGGGATCGTTGAAGATCGCATTGGGAGATGGACGAAGCTTCGAGCTGCGCGCAGGCTCGAGCTTTCATGTTGGCGATCGAGCAGGCAGGCATCGGGTTTCGTCGGACGCTGGAGCGAGGGTGTTCATCGTCGATTGAAGCAAATTCAGGCGGAATCAAGATGCCTGAATCCGCGTATCTTCGTTAGAATTCAGAACGAGCCGCCGCAGAATGCGGGCTACGAGAGCTGCGGACTCCTCTATCCCGCTGAGGTTTCCGGGAGCTCGATGGGCGCGGCGGATGGAGCAAAACCCACCGACTTGAGCTTGCGGCGATAGATTGCTTCTCCGGTGGAGACGTAGAGGGTTTGCAAGTCGGCGCCGCCAAAACAGATTCCAACTAACTGTTGCCCGGCGAGGGGCAGAATAGCGCGGACGCGTCCATTGCGATCGAAGACCTGCACTCCCATTCGGGTGGCCGTGTAGGCATATCCATCGCGATCCATGGAGACCTGGGTTACGCCGCTGTCGTCAGCGGTATCGGGAACGTGGAACCAGTAATATGGTTCGCCAAGCTGCAACTCGCCGCTGGGCTGCACACGATAGCTGTAGCCGTGGTGACCCTTGCTCTCCGCAGCGCAAAGCCACAATCCATCCGGAGAAAGAGAAATTCCAGTGGGGCCGTTGAGACCCTCGGCAACGACGATTTTTTCGCCATGGGGACGGATGAGCCAGATTTTGCCGGAATATGAAGCAGCGTCATTTGGTTCCGTCACGTAGATGTTTCCCGCGTGCGTCACAGTGAGTCGGGCGCCGTGGATTCCCTCGGCGATGACAGCGGCATGACCCTGTTCATTCAACGCGACAATTCTTGCCTTAGCAGTTTCCGCAACGTACAGGCGTCCGTCGGGACCAAAGGCGATTCCGTTATTCCCGGCGCTGACTGTTGCAAGATGCTCCGTGGAACCATTGGCGTGGATGCGGTCGATGCTGCCGCTGGAAGGATTCTGCACATAGACTCGCCCTGAGGCATCACTCGCAAGCGCCGCAGCGGTGGATTGCTCGTTCAGGACGGACGTGCTGCGATAGATGGGCAGGTTAGAGGCTTGGGTCGCTGGAGAGGCGGCGACAGTCAACGCAGGCTCCCAGTTTTCCTGCGGCTGCAAGATGGTTCGCAGCATGGAGTTTTGGCTAGTTCCCGATTCGATCGGCTTGGGCCAGTCTTTCCACAACCAACGCATCACGTCGGGAAGGATCGATTCGCCGTGACTGCCTTCGTGTCCGAGGACGCCCCAGGAATGATTGACTTCATACCCGGAGAATGTCAGAGCGCGCTCCATCTCCTGATTGCTCATCCACCAGTCGCCAAATTCCAGGCCGCCGGGCCAGCCGTCGCGGCTGCCATCCTGCAGAAACACCCGCAGTGGTTTGGGGTCGGTCTTTCGGACGAGGACCGGGTAGCGATCGCCGCCGCGCATGCCGACGTAGGTGCCGATCATACTGTAGATACGGCGAAAGGCGCCGGGACGCTGCCAGGCGACGGTGAAGGAACCGATGCCGCCGGTGCTGCCTCCCATGATGCCGCGATCGTTGGGGTCGGTGGAGAGACGAATGGGCAGGCCGTCCGGAGTTTTCTGCTGCTCGACGGCGGGCAGAAGTTCCTGCAGGATGAAATCCGCTAAAACATCGGAGAGACTGTCGAACTCGAAACTGCGATTGAAGCGGGGATTGTGCGGCGGGACGGAGGAAGGGACGTCTCCCGAATGCAGCCCGATGGCGATGATGACGGGCAGGTCTTTTCGGTGAATCAGGTTATCGAAGACGATGGGCTGGGTGCGCATCAGATGGTCCAAGGCGACCAGGACACATGCGGGTCGAGCGGCGGTGTATTGCGCCGGAACGTAGACGTCGATCGTGCGTTGGGTGCCGGGAAAGAATTTCGACTGGTCCTTCGATTGATCGAGGGAGAAGCTGAAGACTTTGCCAACGGGAACGTTCGGCTGGCGTTTGGAATCGGGTCCGAGGGGATAGTCTTGCAGCGGCGGTGGTTCGGGTGGATTTTGCGGAGTTGCCGCGGAAGCCGATGGATTCGCCCATGCGGTGGTGACGCCAGTTGCGGCCGCAGACTTCAAAAAATCTCTTCGCTTCACAGATACCGGCTCCTCAGAAAAAGAATCGCAAAATTCCACCCAGTATAAGCTGCCAAAATCTTCGTTCGACAAGATTAGGCCGCACAAGCAAAAGGCGTAGCCAGGGGCCACGCCTTTTACGCGAAGATGAAATTGTCTACAGTGCGTTCATGTTTTGCAGGAATTCTGAATTGTTACGCGCTTTGCCGAGCTTATCGACCAGCAACTCCATGGCTTCCACCGGGGAAAGCGGGTTCAGGACTTTGCGGACGAGCCAGGTACGCTGCAATTCATCCTTGGGGATGAGCAGTTCTTCCTTACGGGTTCCGGAGCGCTGAATATCGATGGCAGGGAACACACGCTTGTCGACCAGCTTGCGGTCGAGAATGACTTCCATGTTGCCGGTGCCCTTGAACTCTTCAAAGATCACTTCATCCATGCGGGAGCCGGTGTCGACGAGGGCGGTGGCGATGATGGTGAGCGAGCCGCCTTCTTCAATATTCCGGGCAGCGCCGAAAAAGCGCTTTGGCCGCTGTAACGCATTGGAGTCAACGCCGCCAGAGAGTACCTTGCCGGAAGGCGGGACGATGGTGTTGTAGGCGCGCGCCAGGCGGGTGATGGAGTCGAGCAGGATGACTACGTCGCGTTTGTGTTCGACCAGGCGCTTGGCCTTTTCGATCACCATTTCGGCGACTTGCACGTGGCGCACGGCGGGCTCATCGAAGGTGGAGCTGATCACCTCACCCTTGACTGACCGCTGCATGTCGGTGACTTCTTCCGGGCGCTCGTCGATCAGCAGGACAATCAGAACAACTTCAGGATGATTGGTGGTGATGGAGTTGGCGATGGACTGCAGCAGCATGGTCTTGCCGGTGCGGGGCGGAGCGACGATCAGGCCGCGCTGGCCTTTGCCGACCGGCGTCAACAGATCCATGACGCGACCGCTGATGCTTTCGCGCACGGTTTCCATCTTGATGCGTTCCTGCGCGTAGAGCGGCGTCAGGTTATCGAACAGGATCTTATTGCGGGTCTCTTCCGGAGATTCGAAATTGATGGCCTCAATCTTGACCAGGGCGAAATATTTTTCGCCTTCATGGGGCGGCCGGACGTTGCCGCTGATGGTGTCGCCGGTCTTCAGGTCGAACTTGCGAATCTGCGACGGAGAGACATAGATGTCATCGGGGCCGGGCAGGTAGTTGTAGTCAGGGGAGCGGAGAAAGCCGTAGCCGTCGGGCAGAATTTCAAGCACGCCTTCGGCGAAGATGTGACCTTCTTTTTCACTCTGCGCCTGCAGGATCTTGAAGATCAGGTCTTGCTTGCGCAGTCCGCTGGCTCCAGGTATTTCAAGGGAACGCGCGATGCGCGTCAGTTCGGTTATGTTTTTTTCTTTTAGTTCTGCAATCGTCATAAATGTTTTTTAGTGGATTTCCGGATGATTTTGATTGGGGAATGCAACGGGAAGCGCTACGGATAGGAAGTGGTAGTGGTTAGGAGGAAAAAATAAATGAAGGCGGGCCGTGGGGGAACGGCACGCAGCTTACGCTGCGCGACGTTCCTGCTTACGAACCTGCTCAACGGGAACAGCACTTTCGCCCAAAGGATTTGAGTGATGAAAGCGAATCAACACATCGTTCATCGTGTCCTGCAGACGGGTGGTTGGCTTGTGTAATTTGCGAGCCGCTTTGGAAGCGAGCTGACACAGCTCGTAGCGATTTCGAACATAAGTCAAAGCGCCAAATATTAGTTGGGAGCGCATAATTTTTTAATACCTCTCCTGGATCAGTAATGGCCGTCAAAACCTTCTACTTCGGGGCACGAGAAGTGTTGAGCCGGGCCGGCCAACTTTGTTACCTAGTTAGACGCACGAAGCACACCTGTCGATGGACGGAAAAATTGGAAATCTTAGTCAAATTCGTTTGATGAGATCCACAACCGACTTCTTTACAGGGGTTTGCTGGAGCGTTCGTTCTTGCGGATACTGGCAACTCACGAAGTGAAGATCGTCGCCGACTCACTCCCGTAGACGGTCAGGACGGATGCCGCCAAATGGCGTTTTCCTATCTTGGAAGTCCTTGACTGGACGGGATTTCCCGTGGGGGTATGGCACTTGTCGTAGCGACGAACGCCCACTGGTGGAGCTCGACAACTCCTAAGAATAACTTTCCGAATAATCCCCAGTCAACACAAATTTACCATTTGTCTACACATTTCCAGCACGAGAGAACTGAGGGGGAACCTTGGGCGATACATCGCACTCGCAGACCACTTGCCTAAGCAGCACAAACTAAACCCGCTAAGACCAATAGCTGCGATCAAGAGTGCGGTATTGAATGGCTTCCGCCAGGTGTTTCACCGCCAAATCGGGCTCACCTTCGATGTCGGCGATGGTGCGCGCGACTTTCAGGATGCGATCGTGGGCCCGCGCAGTGAGGCCCTGCTGCTGCATGGCTCGTTCCAGCAGGCGTTCGGCGTCGGGGGGAAGACCGCAATAGGTTCGGATCTGGCGGGTGCCCATCTGAGCATTACAGAAAACGCGCTCTTTCGCTTCGGTGAAGCGGGTGGCCTGACGCTCGCGGGCGGCCAATACCCGGGCGCGAATCTCGGCGGAGCCTTCGGCAGCAGAGCCACCCCGGAGTTCCTTATATTGGACGGCGGGCACCTCGATATGGATGTCGATGCGGTCGAGCAAGGGTCCGGAAACTTTGGACACGTAGCGTTGAATCATGGGCGGCGTGCACATACATTGCCGGGATTTGTCGTTGAAATATCCGCATGGGCACGGGTTCATGGCCGCCGCCAACATGAAGCGTGCCGGAAAGCTGAGCGACATGGAGGCGCGGGCAATCGTGACGTGGCCATCTTCCAGAGGCTGACGAAGAACTTCCAGAACATTGCGCGGAAACTCCGGCAGTTCATCCAGGAAGAGCAGGCCGTTGTGGGCGAGCGAGACCTCGCCGGGACGCGGGATGGCGCCGCCGCCGATGAGGCCGGCATCGGAAACGGTGTGGTGCGGGGAGCGGAACGGCCGCTGGGTGACCAGGCCGGTTTCAGAATTCAACACGCCGGCGACGGAGTGGATTTTGGTGGTTTCCAGAGCTTCCTCAAAGTTGAGTGGCGCCAGAATTCCCGGCAGGCGCTTGGCCAGCATGGTTTTGCCGGAACCCGGGGGCCCGATCATCAAGATATTGTGACCGCCGGCCGCAGCCACTTCCAAGGCGCGCTTGGCGGTTTGCTGGCCGCGAACGTCGCTGAAGTCGAAGGGAAAATGTTCCATCTCCCCGAGCAGATCACGGGTAGCGACGCGAATGGGCTGGGCTTGTATGCCACCGTTGGCGGCGGAATTCAACAACTCGCGCACTTCCAGCAGGGAGTTGACGCCATAGACATCGACGCCCTCCACGACAGCGGCTTCGCGGGCGTTGGCTGCGGGGATGAGAAGGTTGCGAATGCCGCGTTCGCGCGCTGCAATCGCGATGGGCAGCATCCCTTGCACCGGACGCAGGCTGCCATCGAGGCCGAGCTCACCCACCAGAAGAAAATTACTGAGATCGCGCAACTGCAGACTGCCATACGCGCCCAGGATGCCGATGGCCATGGGAAGGTCGAAGCCGGAGCCTTCCTTCTTGAGATCGGCGGGAGCCAGATTGATGGTGATGGTGGTGGGGGGGACGTCGAAACCGGAGTTTTTGATGGCGGCGCGGACCCGATCGCGGCTTTCGCGCACGGCGGCGTCGGGCAGGCCCACGGTATGGAAGCGGTCTTCGGTCGTCTTGATGCCGGAGAAATCCACCTCCACATCAATGATGTTGGCGTGGATGCCGTACACGGCGGCGCTAAAAGATTTGAAAAGCATCGTGGGGGAGTTCCGTCCTCGATGGTACTACTGCGGAGAAGATTTTGAATGTGCCAGCGCGCAACATGCCATTACCGGCGGATGGACCGAGGTGGACGGCGTAGCCTTCGGCGCAGCCGATGTCGCGCCTGTGCCGGTATGCTGAGAGTGCTGCGCGCGAGTCTCCAGCATGATGACGAGTCTATTTGATTTATTCAAGATCGGGATTGGACCCTCCAGTTCGCACACGGTTGGCCCGATGCGGGCCGCGCGTCGATTTGTGCTCGAACTGGAGAATGCGGGGCTGCTGCAAGAGACGGCGCGCGTTACGGTGGAGCTGTACGGGTCGCTGGCGTTGACGGGTCACGGTCACGGCACGGATCGCGCGATTTTGCTGGGCCTGCTGGGCGAACAGCCGGACAAGGTAGATCCGGCGGCCATCGACGGAATCGTACAAGGGATTCGCGATGCACATGCGTTGCGAGTGCTTGGCAAGCATGTTGTTGCGTTCGATGAAGCCGATGACCTGGTGTGGCGCCGCGCCGAAGCGCTGGCAGCCCATCCCAACGGAATGCGATACACGGCGTCCGACGAGAGCGGTGCGATATTGCGACAGCAGATCTTCTACTCCGTCGGTGGGGGATTTATTCGCGCCGAAGGCGAAGAGATCGAGACAGGTGAATCTGCGAACATCCCCTATTCATTCCGAAGCGCGGCGGAGTTGATGGAGATCGCGGAACGAAATCGGCTATCGATTTGGGAGTTGATTCTGGCAAATGAGTCTGTTACACGCAGCGAGGCGGAAGTTCGGGCCGGCATTCGTACGATCTGGAAGACGATGCAGCAGTGCGCCGAGCGCGGCCTGACGACGGAGGGCACGCTGCCCGGCGGATTGAGTGTTCGTCGCCGAGCGCCGGAGATGCGCGCCAAGCTGCTGCGGAAACAGTCCGGCGATCCGCTCGCGCCGATGGATTGGCTGACGCTCTACGCCATCGCTGTGAACGAAGAAAATGCCGCGGGCGGACGCGTGGTGACTGCGCCAACGAATGGCGCTGCCGGGGTGATTCCGGCGGTGGCGCATTACTATCGCAACTTTGTTCCCAATGCGGAGGAGGATGGGGTTGTGCGCTACTTTTTGACTGCGGCGGCCATCGGGATTTTGTACAAGGAGAACGCATCCATCTCCGGCGCGGAGGTGGGATGCCAGGGCGAAGTAGGTGTTGCTTGTTCGATGGCGGCGGGCGGGTTAGTGGCGGCGATGGAAGGAAGCAATGAGGAAGTGGAGCATGCCGCTGAAATTGCCATGGAACATAATCTCGGCATGACCTGCGATCCGATTGGCGGGCTGGTGCAGATTCCCTGCATCGAACGCAATGCCATGGGGGCGGTGAAGGCGGTGAATGCGTGCCGCATTTCCATGAACGAAACCGGGACACACAAAATTTCTCTCGATCAGATTATCGAGACGATGTACCGCACCGGTCTCGACATGCAGAGCCGCTACAAGGAAACTTCCCAGGCGGGATTGGCGCTGAATATTATTGAGTGCTGAACAGCGAGCAAGGGAGCCGGAGAATTTTCCGAGCGTGGGGATCTGGGCCTGAGCTTACGCCAACTTTCCGTAGGTGACCACGCAGTCGTACTCCATCTGTACATGACCGTCTTTCTGGCATCGTGAAAATAGTTCTTTGATCCGGCGCAGCATGGCGGGGTAGCGGGGATGATCCGGTTGCGGCATGTAGGAAGAAGAAAGAATGCGTCCTACCATTTCCTCCAGGCCGAACACCTGCTGGTTGTGGAAATACGTCTGATGCATGAGCGCCGGCGCAAAAAATTCCGCCAGCGCGTTGTTGTCGATATACCGGCCGCGTACCTGCTGATAATCAACCCCAAAATCGCAGAGGAGGCGTTCGTAGCCGTCGTGGAAGACGTCGCCGGCGTAGCGGCGATTATTGTAGACGATGGCGCACCACCCCTCAGTCCGTAGAATGCGGACGAATTCTGCCCGGGCGCGGGAAAGTTGGAACCAATGCAGCGCCTGGCCGACAGTCACAAAGTCGGCACAATGTTCGGGCAGGGTTGTGGCCTCGGCGGAGCCGTCGATACATGTCAGTTTGGGATATGGTGAGCGCAGCTCCTCGCACACGGACCGCATTGCGCGGTTAGGCTCGACCGCCAGGACAGCATTGCCATTCGCAAGAAACAGTTCAGCCAGTAATCCCGTGCCTGCTCCAATGTCGGCAATGACGGAGGCGGCAGTGAGACCACAATGCTTCTGAAGCAGATGAAGCACCGCGATCGGATACTGCGGACGAAATTTGCGATATGCACCGACGCGATTGGTAAATCGCTCGATTGAGTCTGCGCTGTCGCCGCCTGACAAAGCCATGGAAGAAGTCTCCGCTTTCAACATCGATGATCGCCGATGAGCATCATCTTAAAGTTAAAACGGCCGCAGACGAACAAAGATATTTACTCCGGCCGGGTCCGATCCATAGATTGGTCGCAGCGGGGCACCGACGCCGTACACGCTGAACTGCGATCCGACTGCCGACGCCAAATGGGGCAGAAGTTGAAAATCGCGATCATAGCCAAAGGTATACGCCTGCACGTGCGTCAATGGAGATTCTGTAAAGCCGGGCGGCAAGGGATTTTCGCCGATCAGGAGTGCGTTCGATCGTCCGGCATTTTCCATGCGGGTCCACACGTAGTTCCGTCGCAAGAACTGCAGCGTTGCTTCCAGGAGATAGCTATTTTCTTTTCCATTATCCGGAGTGGAGCGGGTGCGCCCCCAAACAACTGTGCCGGCGAGGTTGCCGGTTTTGAAGGGCCGGTTGTACATGACCGAAGCCGTGGTGCGGGCCTGACTTTCGTTGGGAAATAATTGTTCCGGACTTGTCAGCCGGCCATAGGAGTATTGCGCGCTCCAGTTCTGATCCGGCTGGACGGTCAAGCGCGTCGACCATGAATCGATCGCGCCCTGATCGATATTCCAGCGAAATTCATCTGGCTCGCGGCCGTGAAATCCGCTGGCCTCAATGCGCGCGACTTTGTACGTGACACCCACGGTCGCTACATCGTCGGAAATATGGGTCGAGTCTTCCTGATGATGACCCAGGGCGCCGACAGGATTTTCCAGCGCGGAGGCGCGATGCGGATATGCCGTCGGGCCCAACGCCGGATCACCCATGGGAGCGAAGTAGAACGACAGCAGAGTCTGCTTGCTCAGATGCAAATCGTAGAGAGCCGCCAGCTCCATGAAGAAATCGTGGGGGTGCTGGCCATCTGCAATGGGGACACCGAACGCGGTTTCACCTTGCTGGAACAGAAGCGGATAGCGTCGGTCAGTAATGGTGGCTGGTTCCAAACTGAACATCGCGCGGACGGTGAGTTGTCCCGGACCGAGGCTACGTTCGGCCATGGGCATAAACCAATTTGTCGAGAAGAATTTGTCGCCGCCGCGCGGGCTGGACTGCTGTTCGTCGGTAATGAAGACGTTGGCGTGGAACATCAACATCCATGGTCCATGTGCGGTCATCATCATGGGCATGGGCGTGGAATTTGGCTCGGCGCTGGTTCCGGAGGTGGCGTGGTGCAGAATTTCTTCAATGAAGGTGCGCGACTCCATGGATTGCATCGGCATGCTGCCGGCTGGAGACATGGGCTGCATTGAATGTTGCGAAGGCCGAGGCGATGCCATGGAATCTTGCGCGAAGGTGCGCCACGGGCCCAGCAACAAGAGCAGCGCGAGGGGGACAAGTTTTCTCATTTGACAAAACAGCCAGATAATTCCGAGTCCCAGGCATCGAGCTTTTGCATGGGGACCTATCCGTAGATTCGAATTGCCGTGACAAGATTCATGTCCGCGCTATCGCTCGATGGCCATGGCGACGGAGTTGCCGCCGCCGAGACAAAGCGCGGCGACACCCTTCTTCGCATCCTGACGAATCAATTCGTAGATCAACGTGATCAAGACGCGAGCGCCGCTGGCGCCGATGGGATGCCCAATGGCGACAGCTCCACCGTTCACGTTGACCTTGTCGGGATTGAGGCCCAGTTCGCGCGACACGCCGAGTGCCTGGACGGCGAAGGCTTCGTTCAATTCAAAGAGGTCGACCTCATCGCGCTGCCAGCCTGCTTTCTCTAATACTTTGCGGATGCCGGTGACCGGAGCCATCATGACCCACTTGGGCTCGATGCCGCTGCTGGCCTGGGCGCGGATATGAACCATGGGCTTCAATCCGAGTGACGCAGCCTTCTTCGCGGACATTACCAGCAACGCGCCGGCGCCGTCGTTGACGCCCGGGGCGTTACCGGCGGTGACAGTTCCATCTTTCTTGAATGCGGGCTTCAACTTTCGCAGCGCTTCCAAGGTGGCGTCTTCACGGACAGACTCGTCATGGCTGAAGAGGGTGGGCTCGCCGCCTTTCTTCTTTGCTGGAATTTCGACGGGAACAATCTGTGACGCGAAGTGGCCATCCTTCCATGCGGCGGCGCTTTTGCGGTGGGACTCTAGCGCGTAGGCATCCTGTTCTTCGCGGGTGATGGAATATTCTTCGGCGACGTTCTCGCCGGTCATGCCCATGTGGTAGTCGTTGTAGATATCCCACAGTCCGTCTCTCACCATGCTGTCGACCGCCTTGTTATCGCCCATGCGAAAACCCTTGCGCGCGTCGGGCAGCAGATAGGGAGCATTGCTCATCGACTCCATTCCGCCGGCCACAACGATTTCCGCATTGCCGGTCTGGATGGCCTGGGCCGCGAGCGAAACTGCTTTCAATCCTGATCCGCAAACCATGTTGACGGTGAAGGCTCTGACTTCCGGCGAGAGACCGCCGAAGATAGCCGCCTGTCGCGCGGGATTCTGCCCGAGGCCGGCCGATACAACGTTCCCCATGATGCACTCATCGACCGACGGGGGGTCAATGCCGGCGCGTTCTACGACTTCGCGAACGACGATGGCGCCCAACTGCGTCGCCGAAAAATCGGCGAGCGAGCCAAGGAACTTTCCGACGGCTGTGCGAACTCCGGCAACGATGACGATGTCTTCCATACCATCCCCTTCAACTTTCGCAGATGCGGTTCGGGTGCAAACAGAAAAGTATACGGCGCAGTGGTCGTGTCTGGCTTGCTCCGCCGTCTGCAGTCCAGTGGATGAGGTTGCGAGGTGTTGGCTGCAAAATCGGAAGGAGCGAAATAGCCAGTGTGGGAGCATCGATCGCGTTGCGTCGAGGATTTGTGCTGCAACGCGCGCTGCCTCTGGTCGATGCGCGGTTGCGGATCGTATTCAATGATCGCAACGGGATAAATGGCTTCCAGTTTCGCGCTGACATGTGTCGACGCGCGAGTCGCGGGTCGTATGATTTTTGGAGTGCGCGTGCGCTGCATCACAAGAAAGAATTCCCCTTTAGAAAAAATGACAACTCGATAGCCATAAAAAAGCGACATGAATGTAATTTTTTTCTTGACATTAATTTTGCGCAAAACTATACCTTCGTGTAACTGCGGTACGAGACTGCAGTTCTCGATGTCACATCGAAAGGGAGAATAGTTCATATGGCAACCAAGAAAGCAGCAAAGAAAGCAACGAAGAAGGCAGCTAAGAAGACCACCAAAAAGAAGTAATTAACCGAATCAATCAAAGGCAAAACAGAAGAGGGAGCGCTTAGCGCTCCCTCTTCTGTTTTGTGGGAACGTACAATTTGTCTGCCGGCGGTCTGTTGTTTTTTGCTGCTGTCCGGTAGGCTCAGCGGAGAAGATATGACTCGCCGACGCTGGATCGCAGATCGATGGACTGAAAATTCCGCCACACTGATGAAAGAACAGGCGGCGCATCTAGCGCGCGTCTTGCGCGCGCAGGTCGGCCAGGAATTCGATATCGTCGCTGGACATGCGGTTCGGAGAGGGGTGGTCGAAAAAGTGTCTGCCGTCGCTGTCGAGTTTTCGCTGCATGAGGAAGTGGATGCAACAGACTCTCTTCCGCTGACCGTGGGAGTGAGCATCGTTCGTTTTGAAAGGATGGAATGGGCGATCGAGAAGCTGACGGAGTTGGGAGTGGCGCGAATCATTCCCTTGAAGGCGCAGCGAAGCGAAAAACATTTGGTGCTGGCGGCGACAAAACGGTGCGAGCGGTGGAGAAAAATCTCGCGTGAGTCGGCGCAACAATCTCGCCGCAGTCAGGTGCCGGAAATTTCCGATCCGACGTCGGTGAACGATTGCATCGCGGAAAGCGGCAACGCGCTACGCTATCTTTTTTCGGAGCAGGAGCGATCCCGTTCGCTGTGGGAATCTTTGATGACAACAGGTCGAGATGTGACCCCATCGGCGAAAATTTATGCCGCGATCGGACCGGAAGGCGGATGGACTTCGTCGGAGCTTTCGAGCTTCAATGAAAGCGGTTGGCAATCGGTAAGCCTTGGAAAGAATATTTTGCGAAGCGAAACGGCGGCAATCGCGGTGGCTGGTTTGATCGGCGCGTGGTGGAACGGATAGCGACTGCTGTGTCGTTATTTGTGAAAGAACGGAATCTCTGGAGCGTGGACCGTGAAGCAGGTCCCTCCAGTCGCCGCGGCGACCCGCCCAAAACTGGCGCGCTTCGGTCGGGATGACAAGTCCTTTTTGTTGTCGGTCGTGCGGCGCTTGCTTTAGCTGAAGATGTCTTTCATCTTGCCGAGGAAGCTGCGCGATGAAGGTGTGTTTTCAACAGTGAGAGTTTCGGCGAGCTGGCGCATTAATTCCTTTTGCGGTTTGGTCAGCTTGCGCGGCACCTGCGCCACTACCTGAACAACTAAATCTCCACGACCGTGATCGTTCAGATAGGGAACACCCTTGTTGCGGAGGCGGAACTCTGTGCCGCTCTGGGTCCCTTCGGGAACTTTCAGCTTGGTCTCGCCTTCCAGCGTTGGGATCATAATTTCCGTGCCCAGTGTCGCTTGCGGAAAGGAGATGGGCAACACGTAATGCAGATCGTTGCCTTCACGCTCAAGGAACGGATGCGGCTCGACCGAAACCACCACATACAAATCACCCGAGGGCCCCCCATAGCGGCCAGCATCGCCCTCACCCTGGTAGCGGATGCGCATACGATCCTCAATGCCGGCGGGAACCGTGACGTTGATGGTGTGGTCGGCTGCCTGACGGCCTTCTCCCTTGCACTTTTGACAGGGATGGGTGACCAGGCTGCCGGTGCCGCCGCAGACTGGGCAGGTGCGCGCGACGGAGAAAAATCCCTGCTGAAAACGAACCTGGCCGCGACCCGCACATTGCTGGCAAACGGTAGGACCGTGTCCCGGTTCGGCGCCCGTGCCCTGGCAGATGGTGCAGTTTTCCATGCGGCGAATTTCAATTTCACTCTGTTTGCCGAAAACCGCCTCTTCAAAGGTGAGGGTCAGCTCATACTGCAGGTCGCGACCGCGCTGGGCGCGTGAAGAGCGGCGGCCGCCGCCCATATTGAACATTTCTCCGAAAAGATCGCCGAAGATGTCGCCAAGGTCGGGCATGCCGGCGAAACCGCTGGCATCGCCAGCGCCGTTGCTAACGCCGGCGTGGCCAAAGCGATCGTAGGCGGCGCGTTTGTCCGGATCGGACAGGATCTGGTAGGCCTCGCTCGCCTGCTTGAACTTATCTTCGGCGGCAGGATCGTCCGGATTGCGATCCGGATGATGTTGCATGGCGAGTTTGCGGTAGGCGCTCTTCAGCTCCTGATCGGAGGCAGTGCGCTCGACACCAAGAACTTCGTAATAGTCGGCTTTGATCACGCGGGCAGTTGGACTCATGCTGTTTTCTGATTTGGATTGGTGGCGACTCGAACTAAGGCTGGGCGCAGCAAGCGGTCGCGCAGGGTATAGCCGCGGCGGACTTCGTCCATCACCTGGTGGTCCGGCAGATCGTCGCGTTCGACCATCTCGATGGCCTCATGGACGCGGGGATCGAATTGCGTGTCGACCGTAGGAATCGGCTGCACGCCGAGAGAGCGCAGAACTTCTCCCATCTGGCGGACAATCAATTCGACGCCAGAGCGGAGTTGCTCGGCAGTGCTTTGAGTGCTGAGCGCGAGCTGAAAATTGTCGAGCACCGGAAGAAATTGTTCCACGGTGTTGATCAGGGCATAGTCGCGATATTCGGCCCGCTCCCGCGTTTCGCGTTTGCGGTAGTTGTCGAACTCAGCCTGCAAGCGTGCCAGGCGATCGAAGAGCTGGTCGCGTTCTGTTTGCAGGCGCTCGACTTCGGCCGGGGGCGCCGCCGCGTCGATGGCGGCTACATTCTCGGCTTCGGGCTCCGCGGTCTCCACCGCCGGAGCCTGCGTGGGCATATCTTTGTCGTTCTTCATAGAATGGGCCGTTTTGGCCGACTTCAAGACTTCGTCGTGTCGCATAATTTCTTGTGTCAATTGATGGAATGTAGTGCCGGCGAATCGTTTGGCAAACTTCCGGGTCTTCGCTCTCTATAATTGGCTCATTCTTAACAGATGCGCGAGATGCGTCAAACGCATCAACTTTGCGAGTCGCCAGTTCCTCTACTCCTCACCTCTATTGTAACCAGTTGAGGAAGAGCGGGGATCGGATGCGGTGGATACGCAGCAAAACGGCAAGATCGCGGCTGAGCAGGGTCTTGTGCTGCAATCGGTTAGGGCTGCGCCGCCCAGCGTCCAAACAGATCGGCGACGTAGGTGACAGTGCCGATGGCGCTGGCATATTGCATGCGGGTGGGCCCGATGACGGCGACCGTCCCCAGATGTTCCATACCGCGGCGAGCCGGGGCGGCGATCAGCACCAGGTCGCGCATCTCGGGAATGCTTTCCTCGAGGCCAACGACCACGCGGACGGAAGGCTGCTTGCTATCGACGTACGCGTTAAGCAGATCGATAATGCGCTGTTTCTCCTCCAGGGCAAGGAATATCTCCCTCAGATGTCTCTGGTCGGCTTCGGTGGCCATCAGGTTGGCGACGCCGTCGACAAAGATGGATTTTTCGTGGGTATTGCGGTCCCCACTCGGATTCATCGCGCCCTTGGCCCATAGTTCCAGCGAGCAGAGAACCTGGTCATACTCACGGCGTTCGTGGTCCATACGGCGAGTTAGTTCATTGCGAATGCTTTCCAGTCCCCAGCCGTGAAAATTCTGATTCAGATAATTGGCGGCGGTTTCAAGCTCAGATGGAGACAGATCGTGTTCGAGCATCAGCAGTCGATCGCGCACCACGCCCGCCGTGGTCACCAAGACGGTGAGCACGCGAGAATTTCCAAGCCGAGCAAAGTGGACGTGTTCCAGCATTTCCCAATCGGCAGAGGCGGCGATGGGAACGCCCAGGCCCACGCCGACGCCGCCGGAAAGCAGCGCCAGGATGTGCGAGGTGCGGGCGAAGAAGTCGGTAGCATTGGCGACGCCGTTGAAGCTCTCCTCAATCTGTTCCTGTGTAGGTTGCGGCAGGGCCTGGCGCGGCGAGGATTTGCGGCGCAGCAACTGCTCGACATAATAACGGAAGGCCTGCGGGGTGGGAATTCTGCCGGCGGAGGTGTGGGGTTGTTCCAGATAGCCCGCCTCGGACAGGTCCGCCATCACGTTGCGGACAGTCGCCGCGCTCATGCCTTCGCGATTCTGCTGGCGGGCGATGGCCTGCGACGCGACCGGATCGCCGGTGGCAATGTAGCTCTCGACAATGGCGGTCAGGACCAGATCTTTGCGCGGCCCCATGGGTGCGCCGCTTGCGTCGCCCGCGGAATCACTGCCTGTCCCGTCATTGCCAGAACGGTTCGCTGCCATACTGCGACTGTAGGAATAAGCCGGCGCGAAGTCAAGCCGCGATTTGCGCGGTGCGCAGGTCAGACGGTCTGCGGAGCGTCTTAGGGTAGAAGTTTGAGCGTCGCGAGTTCGGATACAAGCTTGACCGTTTCCACGCTCACGGTGATTATCTGGCCGATGAGGCGGACGATGTACTCCGGGTCGGGGTCGCATCCGGCGGGTCGAGCAAGGGTTACAAAGACCTCTTCATTACTGAATCACACCGGTTGCAGTGAGATACTTAGCCAGCCGCTCTTTGTTCGTTGCAAGATTTGAGAACTGTTTGTCGCATACGTCACTAAATCTCGCTAAACTCTTCCGGTTGATGTCTTCCTGGTTCTCGAAGACCCCGACTCCCCGATGCGGTACACCCCACCGTTCATACTGGTGCAATCCAATAGTGGCGTCCTTAACCTTGTCATCAGACTGCAATGCATAAATAAAAATTGGATCGTGAGCCGGAACCTCTATACGGCAATCGACAGAGTAGAGGCCTTCAGGATCGTGTTTCGGATCGTGCCAATCGAATCGGCGCCGTTCTTGCACGACTGTCTCCTCAATGAACGCTTGAAAATCGTCCAAAAACGTAGATCTGACTCTTTCTCGCGTGAGAAAAGTAACATCTGCGATTTTTAGGATCGCCTGGACAAAGCTATATAGGGCGTTTCCATACTGGCCGTTTTTTATTGGTATGAGAAGTTCTCCCGAACTATCTGTGACGGAAAACGCCGAGAGCGCATTCGTTATGATCTTTTGACGCGTTCCTATTCGGAGATCCTTTTCTTCCAGATCGTAAGTGAGGTGCATATACGTGTGGCCTTCATCGGACAACATCCAGTGCTCACGTTCGCGCTTCAGTACGATTGCAAGGTGATCGCCGTCCTCAAACATGAACGGCGTGAACACGCGAAAGCGATTCTCACCCTCTTGCGTGAGTCGGAGCTGTTCACAAACTTTGCTTCTGAAATCCTTGACGATCGCCTCTAGTTCCATACATAGCCCCTAGAAAAGCAAATCCTGTCCGTTAGACGGGAGCACCAGTCCGCAATCTTGAATAAGGCACGTTAGCGCGTTTTGAAAATCGCCATACCGATGCGTCGCTTCGGCGTAGGCATCCTCTCTAAAACCGGAGCGCTGATATCGCTCCGTAGCGAAGTGAATATGGAAATCGTAGAAGGTTTGACATTCGATCTTGTTTGTATGTTCATGGCTCTTTCCGTTGTACCGACGTAGACGGAAGACCTGAGAAGACGAGTTTGAAGAGTATGCAAGAATTGCCGAGAAGTCGAGCACGTTCAGGAGGCCCTGCCTGAGAACCAGTCTGAATTCTGACCCGTTCGCTCCGGTTATATCCAATTCCCTCTCCCTATGACCCTGCTTCTGCTTTAGTTGCAGCTTGCTCATATATCCCGGCTCAAGCTGCTTGGGCTCGCTAATAAGCACATTGATTTCGGTGTCCGTGAGGAGGATGCTCAACTTTCAGCGCCTCGTGTTTGTTTTTAACGTCTTTTGGGTGCTGCTATTGAATCTAACTTTAGCTACTTAAGAATATACTGCTCAGTCGGTGTGATGCCGAGGCAAGGAAGGCGGGGTATCCTGCTTCGAACTTCTTCTTCATCTTGGCTTCGAGGCCGTTTTTTTGTCCTTGGCCTCCCAATAGGCACGGGGGATGTTGAATTCGTCAAGCAGGGCACCGTCGATGCTGGCGGGGTTGCGGCGTTTGCGCGCCATGCGGTACTCGGGCACGAGCATCCAGCCGAACTGGCGGGCGCATTTTTTCAACAGATCCTCGAATGCGCCCCGAATGTTGCCTTCGTTGTCAAATTTCCCGTGACCGAATTTTTCGAGCGTCTCGTAGTATGCCTTGACCGGGGCGTGGGTTGGCTTCAGGTTTAGGGTGCTCATTTGGTTGTGCTGATTGTAAATCGCGCGGCCTTGCTTGCGAGGAATCGCAGCTGCAAAGCAGCGGGACCGCACATGGCGTGCGGTCCCGCTGGTGGTGCCTTTCAGGCGAGGGTGCGAGCTTACATACCGAACCGTTCATGCCACGGAGTGGCGGCCTTGAGTGCGGTGTTGACGTTCTCAATGTTCTTGACGCCGTCATCCTTCAGCCAATTTTCAAATGCCTTGGCCCCCTGCTTGGCATAGACGGGGATGCCGTCCTTCCAGGTGGCGCGGCCGCACAGGACGCCGTTGAATTTGGCGCCGGACTCGCCTGCCAGCTGCAGCGTTTCAATAAAGACTGGATTGGAGACGCCCGCGGAAAGATAAATGAAGGGCTTGGTGGAAGCTTCCGCCGCCTTGCGGAACAGATGCAGCGCTTCCTCTTTGGTGTAGGCAGCTGTGCCTTTGAAGGCCTTGGTGCCGGAGACAAATTCCATCTGGATGGGAACTTCCATCTTGAGGACGTCGACGCCGAATTTTTCGTCGCTAAAGTCCTTGGTGGCCTGGGTCACGATTTCCGGCTTCTTCTTGGCATAGCCGACGGATTTTTCGTCGCCGCCTTCGGCATCGTAGCCGACGATTTCCAGAAAGAAGGCAATGTCGTGGGCGCGGCACTCGTCGCCGACGCGTTCGATGAAAGCATATTTGACGTCATTGATTTCCTTCTTTTCAAACGGGGTGTAGTAGAGCAGCAGCTTCACGGCATTCGCGCCCTCATGCTGAATCCTGCGTACCGACCAGTGATCGAGCAGGTCGGGCAGGCGGCCGGGAGTGGCGGCGTCGTAGCCGGTCTTTTCATAAGCCAGCAGCAGCCCCTTGCCGTTGCGGTGCTGAGCGGCAGGCAGTCCGTATTCCGGATCGAGCAGAATCGCGGAGGCGTGCTTGGTGAGGACCTCCGTCACGAGCGTTTTGAATTCAATCAGCGCATGGTTGTCGACCGGAGCGCCTTTTTCCTTGGCCAGAGACTTTTGCAGAGAACCGCGCTGATCCATGGCGGCGGCGGCAATCACGCCGCGATCATCTGAGAGGGCTTTCATGCCGGCCAGTTTGCCGGGGGTGAGCTTCATGGTCTTACTCCTTGGTTTTATCTTGTAGGGTCGGTGATTGTTGCGGCCTGGAAAGGCCAGGTTCACGCTTCAGAGGACTATCCCTTCCATGCCATCGTTTTCATTTTACGCTGGCGGCGGAAAGGCAAGCGGTGACGAGCGTCATAGTTACGGTCGAGGCGTGAGCACGGCCTGCTGCGCCAGAATGAGTTCCCGCGTGCCGCGCGCGGCCAGGTCGAGCAGGGCGAAGTGCTGGTCGCGGGAGAAGGTGTTGTGTTCCGCGGTCGCCTGCACCTCGACAAACTCGCCGGCGCTGGTCACGACGACGTTCATGTCGACATCGGCGCGGGCGTCTTCTTCATAGGCCAGGTCAAGCAGCGGTGTGCCGTCGACCACGCCAACGCTGATGGCGGCGATGAGATGCCGAATGGGCGATGCGGCCAGAGTTTTGGCAGCGACCAGGCGATCGATCGCGAGCTGCAGCGCCACCGCAGCGCCGGTGATGGCGGCGGTACGGGTTCCTCCGTCGGCCTGCAAGACATCGCAATCCAGGATGATGGTGCGTTCGCCCAGGGCTTTCAGGTCCACGGCAGCGCGCAGGCTGCGGCCAATCAGGCGTTGAATCTCATGGGTGCGACCGCCGACTTTGCCGCGCTCGCTTTCCCGCGGGGTACGGGTGAGGGTGGCGCGAGGAAGCATGCCATATTCCGCCGTGACCCAGCCCTGGCCGCGGTTGCGCAGCCACCCGGGCACGCCATTTTCCACGGTGGCGTTGCAGAGAACGCGGGTATGTCCCAGCTCGATGAGCACCGAGCCTTCGGCGGTGGGCACAAAATCGAGGGTCAGGTGAAGCGGACGGAGCGCATCGGGAGCGCGGCCTTCGGGCCGGAAATAGGTGACAGCGGGAGCGGGCATGTGGATTCCATTGTAACGAGTATGGCGAGAATTGCACCGGCGGGAGCGCCAAAATGGGACTCCAGGAGGCGTGGTGCGGGTTGATCCCGGAGTGGGAAACCAGTTTGCACCTGGTTCAATTTGGGAATTTGAGGGGAAGTGGCTTTGCTTGGTTGGACTTGCGAGGGAAAGCGCAAGAATGGGAATTTCATTTTGATACGAGAGGGTTCCTTTGGTAATGGGAGTCGGGGAGGGCTGTTCCAGATAAGTCCCATGAATTCGTATGGTTAGGGGAGGAGGAGCAGTTTGGCACGAAACGTGATAAGGAGTAGGGCGGAAGCGAATGAAAATCGAACGTGTTGAAGGTCCTACCACGGGAACCAGGCACCTCGAGATCGTCGACGCGACCGTTGATTGGTGAGTGAGTGGATCCGACGGGCAGCGCGTATTGCCCCTGAGCTGGCAGGCGAGAAACGGCGGGGTCCTGCCGAGGTTGCAAGATTGGAGATTGCGTCATGACCGTAGCGTTCCAGCAGCAAGAGCCGAGCCGTTCCGATGCCGCCACGATGTCGACCGGCACGCCGGAAGAACAGCGGGCGGCGGCCGTCAGCCATCTGGCGCACGATGCGCGCAACTGGCTGACGGTGCTGCAGGTCTACTGCGACCTGCTGCGCAGTTCCGGTGCGGTGGCAGGCCACGGCCGCACCTGGATGGATGAGCTTTCGAGTGCAGTGGAGCGCGGACAGGATCTCGTCACGTCGCTGCTCGACTCCGCGCGGACTGACTCGACGCGAGGGTTCCCCCATGCGGAAGCGGCAGCCGCAGGGCCGAAGGCACTGGACCTGGCGATCGTTCTTCAGAAAAGAAAACCATTGTTCCGGCAGATGGCAGGAAGCAAGATTCGTGTGGAAAGCAAGATTACAGCCCGTGCGGAAACCACGGTTCTGGGGGAAGCGGAGTTCGATCGCATCCTGCTGAACCTAGTGCGCAATAGCATCGATTCCATGTCGCAGGGCGGACGGCTGACGATTGAACTCGAGTACGATGGCACATCCGAACGGCGTCCCCTCGTGTTGCGTGTATCGGACACAGGCAACGGCATCCCGGCGGACATCCTGCCCCATATCTTTAACTCCGGATTCTCAACCAAGTCGACAACGCGAAACCCCAAGTCAGAGCGGGGGTATGGGCTGGCTATCGTAAGGGAATTGGTTCTGGCCGCCGGCGGCTCGGTGCGGGTTCGTTCCCGTATCGGACAGGGTACATGCTTCGCGATTGAGTTGCCCGTGCAACTGGTTCCGGTAACACCGCGACCGGCAATTTCGCAGGCGAGAAACGTCGTACCCGCCTCGAAGAGCGCGACGCCGACACCCGCCGGTACCCGGCGAACCAACAATTTCGGCGCACATCAGAAAGGAACCCGAGTACCATGCTAACTACAACGCGAATGTTTACCCCCACGTCTCAAATCCCCCCCATGGAGCGAGCCGGCATGATGCACGTGCTGGTGGTCGATGACGATGCTGCCATCCGGACTGCTGTCTCCGACATCACGCGCAACCTTGGCTTTGCGGTGTCGAGTGTGGACGATGCGAACGGCGCCCGCGCCGCACTGAAGGCGCACATGGCGGACATCGTTCTGCTGGACCTGAAGCTGCCGGGCGGCGGCGGACTGCCCCTGGTGGAAGAAATTCGCACGGTATACCCGGAAACAGTCGTCGTCGTGATGACCGCATATGCCACCGTTTCCTCCGCGGTTGAGGCGATGCGCACCGGGGCCAGCGAGTATCTGACCAAGCCCTTCACGATGGACGAATTGTCGGATGTGCTGGAGCGGGCCTCGGAACGACGTCATTTCGACACCGAGAGCCGCCGCCTGCGGGAAAAACTTCGTACTTCCGATGGCTTCGGCACCCTGATCGGGCGCAGCCCGGAAATGGAGCGGGTGTACCGCATCCTGTCGAAAGTGGCGCACACGACCCATCCGGTGCTGATCCTGGGAGAAAGCGGAACCGGCAAGGAGATCGTGGCCCGGACGATCCACTACAACGGGCCCAACGCCACTCATCCCTTCATTCCGGTGGACTGCGGATCGCTGGTGCCCACGCTGATTGAAAGCGAATTGTTCGGCTATGTGAAAGGCGCCTTCACCGGAGCCAACCGCTCCAAGGAAGGGCTGCTGGCCACCGCCGAGGGAGGCACGGTCTTTCTGGATGAGATTGGCGAGCTGCCGCTCGACCTACAGTCAAAACTTTTGCGGGCGCTGCAGGAAAAAGAAATTCGGCCCATTGGATCGAACCAGCGAATCCCGATCCACGTGCGCATCCTGGCGGCCACGAATCGCGACCTGGTGTCGATGGTGGAGCAGGGCAGATTCCGCAAGGACCTGTTCTTCCGCCTCAACGTGGTCAACGTGAAAGTGCCGTCCCTGCGCGAGCGGCGTGCTGACATCGCTCTACTGGCGGCCCATTTTCTGGAACGGCGGCGGCGCGAGACGGGCGTGTCCTACACCCTGAGCGACGATGTATTGCGCGTGCTGGGCAGCTACGACTGGCCCGGTAACGTGCGCGAACTGGAGAACACGATTGAGCGGGCATGCGCGCTTTCCTCCGGACCGGTGTTGCACCTGGGGGATATGCCGACGCAACTGCAGGAGTACAGGATGCATTGGCAGGCAAGCACCGAGCCAACGGACGAGGAGCCGGTCAAGGTGGATGCCAGCATCCTGACGATTGCGGAGATGGAGAAGCAGGCCATTCTGAACACGCTGCGACAACTGGACGGGGACAAGCTGACGGCGGCTCGATTACTGGGCATCGGAAAAACGACGCTCTATCGCAAGCTGAAGGAATACGGAATCTCGGACGAGCCGGAAGTCTAGAGCGCGCGGGGCCGCGTCTGGCGCCCCATCGTCCATCCCATCCGAACGCAACCGAAAACCTGAAGGAGAATCCCATGCAGCAAACTGTCTTGTTGGTGACGACGATGTCGGGAGCCGAAAACTGTGCCGCTGCCGTGGGACGACAGCTGGGGCTGACCGTCGAGGTGGCGGAGAACCGCCGCATTGCCCTGGCGGCGCTGCGGCGGCGCGATTACGCCGTGATGGTGCTGGACGAAAGCCTGGTGGAAGCCGATCCGGCGGGCGCGGAAGTGCTGTGGCAACACGCCGGGGTCGCGGTGCCCATCCAGGTGAACCTTGGCATCTCCGGCTGTAATCGCTTATTGCGTGAAGTGCGAGCCGCGCTCCAGCGGCGCGAACGCGAGCTGTCGCTGGCCATGCGTGCCGCCGCCCGGATTATGGAAGGCGAAATGAATACCACCCTGACCGGACTGCTGCTGCAGACCCAGCTGGCGCTGGAAGATCCGACGCTCACACCGGGAACGGCGGTCAAATTGCGGCATGCAGTCGAGCTGGCGGGTGTGCTGCGAGAACAATTGCGGACGCCGCCGGTGGTCGTGCGCTAGGAAAAACCTGGGCAAGGAGTTGCAGCGGTGTCTGCATCTAATCGCGCGCAAGTTTCGAACATTTTGTCCGATGACTCGGAGTGGGTATGGCGATGCGCCGCGACAGGACAGGCATGGCGCAGCCGGATTCGGGTGATCTGCGAAGAAAAACCCCCACGTTCAGCGAAACCGTTACGATTTCTCCTGGCTTTGCCGTGCGACAGTATCGCTGCATCGCTGGTGTTGCCCCAGATTTCCTGGCATCCGTTTCTTGCCGTATCGGCGCAAAGCAGAATGGTCGGAAAGACATAGAAGGAATTGATCCCCGCTGCGCGGAACTTGGAAGCCTCATTGAGTAAATGTTTACCGTAGGGTGAGATGATTGCGAAAGTGTGCGCAGGACGCCTGCCAGGTTACCCCAGCTCGGGAATACAGGCCGAAGGAGCTGCGCTCTTGAAGATTGACAGGCACGGCCGGAGCCACTTATAGTCGTTCGATGTCAAGGTAAAGGTTTACTTATCAATTGCAAGGCAGCTTCTTCGAGAACTGGCGCGACCATCCGATGGGTTGTCGCGCTCCATGGGGAATCGCATGTTAGTGGGGCGGCTGAGAAGCGAGGTCCTTCGCGCGAATCAAGAAATCGTGCGACAAGGGCTGGTGGTGTCGACTTTCGGCAATGTCAGCGGCATCGCGCGCGAGCAAGGCCTGGTCGTCATCAAGCCGAGCGGTGTCGCGTATGATGCCTTGACCCCTGAAGCGATGGTGGTCACCGACCTTGCCGGGATAATTGTTGAGGGCAAGCTGAAGCCGTCCTCCGACCTGGCGACACATCTGTTGTTGTATCGCAAATTTCAGCAGATTGGCGGCGTGGTGCACACGCATTCTGAGTACGCAACCGCCTGGGCACAGGCCAGGAAGCCCATCCCCTGTTACGGCACTACTCATGCAGATTATTTCCACGGGCCCGTTCCAGTGACGGAGATGTTGCGCGCGGATGAAGTGGGGGAAGATTACGTGCACAACACCGGCGAAGTGATCGTGCGATGTTTCCAAGGCCTCGATCCCATGTCGATTCCAGGCGTTCTTGTGGCCGGTCATGCGCCCTTCTGCTGGGGAAGAACGATTGACGACGCGGTCCATCATGCGGTGGCGTTGGAGTATGTGGCCCGGCTTGCGCTGCATACGGAAATGCTGGCAGGTCCGACCGCCGAAATTCCGAAGCACCTGATGGACAGACATCACACACGGAAGCATGGAGCGAATGCGACCTATGGGCAGACGACCGAGAATGCCCGCGAGCGCGAGGACTAACGCAGCATGATGTCGGCGCTGCATGCAAACCTCTCCTCGAAGCTGTCCCTGGTTGCGGTTGTCGCGGCCTCGCCGCTGCATGGACAACTGGCCCACCTGACACCGCTGGATGTATCGGTGATCGCAATCTATTTTGCGATGGTGTTATTCATCGGCTTTTATTTGAGACAGGCGAGCAGCACCAGCGAACAATTTTTCCTTGCTGGACGAGAGATGACAGCCTGGATTGCCGGGCTGAGTTTCGTGAGTGCGAATATGGGCTCGCTGGAACTGATGGGCTGGGCTGGGTCCGCCTATCAGTACGGCATTTTGGCCACGCATTGGTACTGGATTGGCGCCATCCCCGCCATGCTGTTTCTTGGCCTGGTGATGATGCCCTTTTATTACGTCTCCAAGACGCATTCAGTGCCCGGTTATCTGAAGTTGCGCTTTGGCGAGTCGAGCCGCATCCTCGCCGCCTTTTCTTTTGCGATCGAGATGATCCTGATGAGCGGCGTCAACATGTTTTCGATGGCCGTGGTAATGAAGGTGGTGCTGGGCTGGAATATCACATTCAGCATTCTCATGTCGTCGCTCGCGGTGGCCGTGTATGTGGGGCTGGGAGGCTTGCGTTCCGCCATCTACAACGAGGTGCTGCAATTTGTATTGATCTGGGCGGGAGCGCTGCTGGTCCCGATTCTTGGAATGGTGGAAGCCGGCGGCTGGCACAAGATGGTTGCGAAGATCGCCAGCAATTATCGGGGACAGGACTACGTTCATCTGTGGCGCGACACAGCGCACTTCAGTACGAACCCGATGGGGGTGCACTGGACGGGCATCGTCTTCGGACTGGGATTTGTGATTTCCTTCGGCTACTGGACAACGGATTTTCTGGTTGTACAGCGAGTGCTGGCGGCGCGAAATCTGCGAGCAGCGCAGATGGCTCCAATCATCGGCTCCTTCTTCAAAATGGCGGTACCATTCATCGTCATTCTGCCCGGGCTGCTGGGGTTGGTCGTATTGCAAAATCCAGACGGCACGTTGTTGCATCTGGTGGGCGAGAACCACGTCAACGCCTTGCACCCGCATAGCTTTAATGAGGTGCTGCCGCTGATGATGGTGCGCTATCTAGGGCCCGGCTTGCTGGGACTAGGCATCACCGCGCTTATGGCTGGATTCATGAGCGGCATGGCCGGCAACGTCAGCGCATTCGCGACGGTGTGGACGTACGACATCTATCAACCGCTGATTCGCAAGCGCGCGTCCGACAGCCACTATGTCGCCGTTGGTCGCTGGGCCACGGTGCTGGGTGTTGTGGTGTCGATCGGCGCTGCCTACCTGGTGATGCATGCCGCGGGCATCATGGATTATGTGCAGGCGCTGTTCAGCTTTTTCATTGCGCCGCTGCTGGGTGCGATCCTGCTGGGAATGTTCTGGAAGCGGGCGACCGCTGCTGGCGGGTTCTGGGGGTTGTTTCTGGGCATATTGAGTTCAGTAAGCTTGTTTGTGTGGGTGCGGATGGATCCGTCGGCATTGTCGATGGTCGCCATTTCGCCCGATGCGAAAAGCATGGCGGAGAATCTGTATCGCGCGGTGTGGAGTTTTTTGATTTCGATTGCGGTCACGGTAGTTGTCAGCCTGTTCACACAGCCCAGGCCGGCCGTGGAGCTGGATGGCTTGGTCTATGGCGTCACGAAACTGCCGTTTCAGGAGCCAGTGCCGTTCTATCGCAATCAATGGTTCTGGGCGGTGATCGTAGTAGTTTTGTTTGCCGGATTGAATATTTTGTTCTGGTAAGCAGGGTATCAGGATTGGAGGAATTGGAATGCGCAGTCTTGGGGTGCCGGGAAATATTCCGATCTGGTTTTTCGTGGGCGTGTTGCTCACCATCTATGGCGTACTGATCGGCGGTCACGGTGTCTATGCCTGGGTGACACATGAGAGAAGCGTGGTGGTACTCGCAAATCTGCATGCGGCGGTGTGGTGGGGAGGAATGATTTTGGTCTTGGGCCTGATCTACTGCGTGAAGTTTTTCCCCAGGCAGCAACGGTAAACACGGCGGCGGAGGCTTGAACTTAGAGACGCGGTCAGTTTTGTAAAAGCCGCGGTTTTCTCGACCGAGAGAAGTTCCCCAAACTGGAAGAAGACGACGAATGGCGATTGTTGCAGGTGTAGATTTCGGAACACAGAGTGTGCGCGTGTCGATTTTCGATAGCGAGCGGAAAGAGGGCAAGCCTGCGCGACTGGCGACGGCTTCGGTCGAGTATCCGTTGCACCGCAAGCGAGAAGATCCGGAGTACGCAACACAGTCCCATACAGACCAGATGCAATCGCTCATTCAAGCGTGCCATCAGGCGATCGCTGCAGCGAGCATATCGGGTGAATCAATTGCGGCTATTGCCCTTGATACAACCGGGTCCAGCGTGGTTCCAGTGGATGCAAAGATGCAACCGCTGAGCGAGTATTACCTGTGGTGCGATCATCGCGCCAAGTCGGAAGCGCAGGAGATTACCGCACTCGCGCATCAGCAACACTTGGAGGCGATTGAGTGGTGCGGTGGCGTCTACTCGCATGAATGGGGCTTCGCCAAGGTGCTGCATTGGCTGCGGCATAATCCTGACAAGCGGACGCAGTTTGCCAGTGCCTTCGAGCATTGCGATATGGTCGCGGCGACTCTGGCCGGCGCGACGGATCCTTCGAAGGTGGTGCGCAGCGTCTGCGCATTGGGCCACAAGTGGATGTGGAACGAGCGCTGGGGAGGGTTCCCCTCACAGAAATTTCTATCTTCTGTAGATCCGCTGCTCGATGGAGTTCGCGAGAAGTTGCAGAGTCCCGTAAAAACTTCAGATCATCTCGCAGGCCATCTTAGCCAATACTGGGCAGAGCAGTTAGGTCTGAAGGCTGGGATTCCCATTCCTGTGGGAGCCTTCGACGCGCATTGGGATGCGGTGGGCGCGGGCATTCGCGAGGGTGACGTTGTCAACGTGATTGGCACCTCCACCTGCATTATCGCCATTTCTCGCGAGACGAATCTAGTTCCTGGTGTGTGCGGCATCGTTCCGGGCAGTGTTCATCCGGCGTTTACTGGATTGGAGGCTGGACTTTCCGCCACCGGAGACATTTTCGACGCGATCGCGCGGCGTGCTGGAACTAGTGTCAACGATTTATCGAAAGGGCTGGAAAAATATCGCGGAGGCCAGACAGGCTTGCTGCGATTGAGCTGGGACAACGGCGACCGAACGGTGCTGGTGAATGCGGAGCTGGGCGGAGTCACATTGGGCTGGAATTTGTTGCACACCGCGCAAGATGAATTATTTGCTGCGATTGAAGGCACCGCGCTGCACACTCGCATCATTCTGGATCGAATGGCGCAGCATGGCGTGCGCATTAACCGCGTGATCAATGCCGGTGGTGTGCCGCAGAATAATGCTGTCTTGAATCAGGTGTACGCCGACGTTCTGGGCAAGCCTGTGCTGGTACCAAATGGCGTGCCGACCAGTCTGGGCTCGGGCATCATGGCATTCCTGGCCGCAGGCGCTTATCCATCGCTCGAAGGGGCGCAAGATGCGTTGTGCCTGCCGCACAAAACGTATCAGCCGGAACCGAAGAACGTCGCCATCTATGAGCGGTTGTACCCGCTTTATAGGGATGTTTATTTTTCGCTCGGGCAGCGAGATGCCGCTGCAGTGCACCTAGGAAGGGTTTTGCCGGAACTACGAAAGATTGCGACGCAGTCGCTCGAATAAAAACTTGTGCGCGGATCAATCCGCAGGAATTTGAAAGTTGCAGGCAAGAAGAACACGAACGGGCGCAGCCCGCTTGCTCCAAAGTCTTAGGCGCGAAATCACGCTCGACATGGCACAGAAGAAACGTAAGCCGCGCACCAGAAAGCCTCCCCGGATGGATATTCGCGCCGTAGCGGCGCATGCGAAAGTCTCGATTGCCACAGTCTCGCGCACCATTAATCACATTCCCACTGTTGACCCCGCCATGGCCAAGCGCGTGTGGAAGGCAATTCGAGAGCTGAACTATGTCCCCAACACTCAGGCACGCGCCTTAGTTTCGGGACGGAGCCATATTCTCGGCTTGATTGTTTCCGAAATTACCAACCCTTTCTTTCCCGAACTCATTCAGAATTTTGAAGAGTGCGCGGTCGAGCGCGGTTATGAAATTCTGATTACGTCAACCAACTACGATCCTGCGCGCATGATCTCCTGTGTCCGCAGGATGCTGGAACGAAAGGTCGACGGTATCGCCGTGATGACCTTCGGAATTGAAGAACCGCTGCTGGAGGATCTGGCAAAACGAAAAATCCCTCTGGTCTATGTCGATTCCAGGCCCCAGCAACCCGCCGCCATGACGCTGAATGTGGATTATCGCCATGGGATCTGGCAAGGGGTTCAGCATCTTGCCGTATTGGGCCATAGAAAAATCGCTTTTGTCAGTGGACCGCTCAATTTGCACACCGCGCGGCTTCGTCATCGGGCGTTCACGGAATCGATGGAAGAGGTTGGCCTGCAGGCCTATCCCGCATGGATGATTGAGGGGAACCACACACTCGAAGGCGGTATGCGCGCGATGGAACAACTATTGCAGTGCAACGACGGCCCCACCGCCATCCTCTGTTCCAACGACATGACTGCCATTGGCGTGATGCACACCATTCTCGGCGCGGGCTTGCGCATCCCTGACGACTTTTCTGTTATTGGATTTGACGATGTCCATATCGCACAGTTTACCTTTCCGCCCCTGACCACAATTCGAATGTCCTGCCTCGATCTTGCCCGAGCCGCGGTTGCGGTTCTGTGTTCCGAAGCGAAAGCGCAGACGCCTGCGGTCGAGAAGGCAAACCTGATGATTCCGACCGAATTGATCGTCCGACGTACCACATCCATCCCACGAGATACGATACAGACCCTTAAGCCTGTTGTACGGGCAGCAGCGAGCCAACCCTAAACCGAGCAAAGCTCCACTCTGCCGCCGCGGATCGGACTTGAGAACCGCTGTCCCATATAACTTCCTCAGCTCTCGACGGCGCCGAACCGAACCGGATTTCCGCGGCAATGGTGAGTGTCATACCTGGTGCACGCGTTGGCCCGGAAAAGGGGAGGCGAAGAATTGGACGGTTCCGGGCTTCGCCTCGTTGCGGCCGAAATTCTGCGTTTCCAGAGAATTGCGTCGCTCGTCACCGGGGAGTGGTTTGCGGACACATGAATTCTGACTGCCCACAGACCGTCGAAAGTGCGATTGAGGCGCGAGTCGCGACGGTCCGAGCGTTCTTTGCAACTCCCGTGACGTCGATCACAGCATTTTGCGTCCCTGCATGGCAACATGGCCAAGAAGGAAACAATGTTAACTCATGGAAAAGTGCAAGCCTTCGTGAAACAGGCAAACATGCTCAAGGCCCTTGCCCATGAATCTCGCCTGATGATTGTGGATCGGCTGAGCCGCGGGGAGTGCTCGGTTGGAGAGCTGAGGGATCTTGTCGGCGGCGATCTGTCGACCGTCTCAAAACACCTGGCATTGCTTCGCGCCCACGGCATCGTCGAATCCAGACGCGACGGAACCACCGTGTATTACCGGCTGTTGACGCCTTGTGTTTGCAACTTCTTCACTTGTGCGACGCAGGTTCTGAAAGAGAGAACGAGATGACCGCGCGAGCAGAAGCCCTGAACCGCCATTGCAGACCTAGACTGAATGAGGGTGCGCTAAGCCGGCAGAACAGCCGCAGTTTTGCTTCGCGGCTCGCGCTCCTTTTGGTTCTCGCGTCCCTGAGTGCGACCCAGACCTCTCTAGCGCAGCAGCGGGTGCAGCAGGACTTTTATCCTGCGTGGGCCGCGCAGGCGCGCTACCTTCAACCACTCATGGTTTTGGACACCGACAGCGCGCTGGGCAGGCGCAATCTGTATCCGAAACGCATCACCCTGAAAGATATGGCACGGATGCACGGTCATCTTTGTGATGGCCTTGTGACGGCGTGGGTGGAGTTGAGCGCCGCGCTGCGGGTGCTGTTTCCTGATGGTGTTGTGGACCGCACGGACGTCCGGGTGGTCTCGAAGAATGCTCCCTGCTGGGCCGATGCCGGTGCGTGGATGACAGGCGCACGCATCAATCAGGGAACGCTCATTCTGGACAATTCAGTCGGCGACGGCTTCGTTGTGCAGCGAGTTTCGACCGGCAACGCGATGCGGGTTTCATTGCGGGCGGGTGCCTATCCCGCGCAACTCGCGGCGCTGGAGCAATCCATCCGCTCCCGCCGTGCGCATGGCGAAGCCGTTGCTCCTCAGGAGATCGACCGCTTTGAACGAGACGCCAATGAATACAGCCGGACGCTGCTGAACACGCCGCCGGAAAGGGCGATCTCGCTCGAACGTCTCGATGATTACCATTTCCCGGACCACAGCCAAAACCCGCTTGCGCCGCGCAGTGACACGATCAACCACGATGCGCCACGAAGCAGCGTCCATCCCGGGGGAAGTAAGTGCCGGTGATCCGGACATTTCAATACGGTAAAGGTGCCCGTTGCAGAGGTAAGACCATGGCAATCCAGATAAGCAATCCCGACGACGTCAAGGATGGAAGGCAGAAGAAGACACCACAGGAATCCACACTTCGCAGCGTTGTTCTGATCGGAGCGGGGATCGTCGTGTGGTGGATGATCTACCAGCGACTGAGCGTCTTCGCGGACTGGTTTGCGTTCACGGTCCTGCACTGTTCCCCCGCATCACGGCTGGGCTCCGCAGTCCAGTTCATGGTGTTTGAAACGCCGAAAGTGCTGATGCTGCTGTTGCTGGTGGTCTTCGGCGTAGGGATTGTGCGGTCGTTCTTCGCGCCGCAGCACACGCGGGCGATTCTTGCCGGGACGCGCGAATCGGTGGGCAATGTGTTGGCAGCTTTGCTCGGCGTCGTCACACCATTTTGTTCGTGTTCGGCAGTGCCGCTGTTTATCGGTTTTGTGACGACCGGCGTTCCGCTAGGCGTTACATTTTCTTTTCTCATTGCGGCTCCGATGATCAATGAAGTCGCCCTGGTGCTCCTCTTTGGGCTTTTCGGCTGGCGTGTCGCCGGTATTTATGCAGGAACAGGGCTGCTGATTGCGATGATCGCCGGCTGGACGATTGGCCGTCTGAAGATGGAGCGCTATGTTGAGCCATGGGTCTACGCGGTGCAGATGGGCGAAACTGCGGACGAGAAATCGCGGCTTAACTGGGGTCAGCGAATCCAGCTTGGCCGCGAGGCGGTGCGTGACATCGTCGGCAAGGTGTGGCCGTACGTGACGGCGGGAATCGCCGTCGGCGCGGGCATTCATGGCTACGTACCACAGAACTTCATGGCCCACATCATGGGCAAGGGCTCGTGGTGGTCGGTCCCGCTGGCAGTGCTGATCGGCGTTCCCATGTACTCGAATGCCGCCGGAATTATTCCCATTGTGCAGGCGCTACTGCAGAAGGGCGCGGCGCTCGGCACGGTACTCGCCTTCATGATGTCGGTCATCGGGCTGTCATTTCCAGAGACAATCATCCTGCGCAAGGTGCTTCGTCCACCGTTGATCGCGGCTTTCGTGGGCGTCGTGACGGTAGGAATTCTGGTCGTCGGCTATCTGTTCAACTTTTTTATGTGAGTCAAGGACTGGAGAAGAAAGCATGAAGACATTGCAAATACTCGGACCAGGATGCGCAAATTGCGCGCGGCTAGCGAACAACGTAGAAGCTGCGGCTACGCAACTCGGCATGGAGTTCACGATGGAAAAGGTAACGGATTTTCAGGAGATTGTGCGCGCAGGGGTGATGAAGACGCCTGCACTGGTCGTGGACGGCCAGGTAAAACTCTACGGCCGTGTGTCGAGTGTCGAGGAGATCAAGACCATCCTCGCCTGAAAGGAACGCTCCGTGATTGGAGGCGATGCGGCGCGATAGGAACGATCCTGCATTGTGACCTGATCCGTGTGTTGCGCGTGTCATCCGGTGATGCCACGGAGAGATGATTTTCATCAATGGAGTAAAGCGAAAATGTTTCCAGTTAAAAGAAACCCTGTTGGTTGGAGGAAAGAAGAAGGCGCCATTCGGCTGAAACGACATTTGCGTGCAATCTGCATGTCCCTGTTCGCTTTCTCCTGGTGTGTGGTTTGCCATGCCGTCGCTTCTGACGCGGAGAACCTGCAAACAGCCTACAAACAGGCTGCTTCGACTTCTCCTGTCATCGCCCAGGCACGCGCGCAGTTGGACCACGATCTGGCCGGCAGACCGCTGGCACGCGCGGCGTTGCTTCCCCACATCAATGGTGGAGCCAGCGGAGGTATGAACACAGGCCGTGTCACAGGCTTCGGCGCGCAAACGATTTCCACGGGATATCATTCCGACATCTTCAGCGCCAGCCTGACGGAATCCATCTTCAACGGTCAGGCGTTCACGGCGATGAAGCAGTCGGACAGCCGCATCCGGGCCAGCGAAGCGGCTCTGGCGTATGCGCAGCAAGCGGTCGCGCTGCAGGTGACGCAGGCCTACTTTGGTATCTTGCAGGCGGAAGCCAACCAGCGCGTAGCGCAGCAGCAGATGGACCTGTTCGAAAGCATCGACAAGCAGACCCGCGCCAGCCTGCAGGTTGGCAGCGGAGATATTATCTCGGTGCAGGAAGTGCAGGCGCAGTTGGATGCGGCGAAGGCCGACCTGATTGCGGCGAACAATGCGGTCACGGTGGCGACGAACCAGTTGGAGCGGCTCACGCATCAGCCTGTTGGAGTGCTTGAAGATGTAACCACGCTGCAGCCCACAGGTCCGCAGCCGGACACGATCGGACCGTGGCTCGCGGCGGCGCTCACAAACCAGCCGCTGCTGCAGCAGGCAAGGGCCACATTGAAAGTGTCTGAGCAACAGGTGCAGTATGCCAAGCGGGCGCGTTGGCCCACATTGACGTTGAGTGGCATCGGCCAGCACGCCGCGGGAACGCTGATTCCGCCCGTGGCCATCGACCAGGTTGGCGGCTCGCTCAATTTGTCCATTCCGATTTATGAGGGTGGCGGCACGCGAGCGGAGATCCATCAGGCAGAGGCACTTTCCAGGGCCAGCCGTGCCAGCCTTGCCAATGTTCAGGACCAGATCAAACTGGACACGCAAACCGCATTCCAAGATCTTCAGGACAGCGTCGCGCAGTTTCAGGCGACGCAGCAAACGGTAGCTTCCGCCAAAGTATCGATGGACGGCACGCGGAAGGGATATGAGATCGGCAGCCGTTCCATCATTGACCTGCTGACGGCAACGACCAACTATGCTGCCGCGCAACGCAATTATTATCTGGCCCTGTACACGCAACTGGTAGCTCGAACGCAACTCAAGGCGGCCGCTGGGGTATTGACGCCAGCGGATATCGATGCCATCAATACTATGCTGGAAAGCAGTCCTTCAAAGTAGGCAGCACGGCTGTTTTGCTGGGAGAATATCCATGATTTCGGTCAAGAAACGCGTTTCGATTCTGGCAATTCTGGTCCTGCTTCTGGCTGCGGGCTTCTTTGGGTGGCGCTGGTTTCAGGGGAAACATGCTCCCAGTGATTCCATCACGCTCTATGGCAACGTCGATATTCGTCAGGTACAGCTTGCCTTCAATGACAGCGAGCGGATCGACAAGCTGCTGGTCGATGAAGGCAGCGCCGTCCATGCAGGCCAGCTTGTCGCCCAACTGGTGCAGCAACGCTTTCAAGATGCGGTGGCAAAAGACCAATCCACCATGGCGGCGCAACAACAGGTGGTTGCGCGACTCCGGGCGGGCAGCCGTCCGGAGGAGATCGCACAGGCGCGCGCCGATGTTGCCGCCGCGCAAGCCGACGTGGTCGCCGCGCAGGCCAATCTGACGAATGCAGGATTGCTCTATCGCCGCCAGAAGACCCTGGCGAAGCAGCAGTATGTTTCCTTGCAGATTCGCGACGATGCCGAACGCTCTTACCTTGCCGAACAGGCGAAGCTGGCGGCAAAGAAGGAGGTACTGGTGGCCAAAGAGCAAGTGTTGCGGCTCGCCGTGATTGGGCCCCGCAAGGAAGATGTTGCGGCGGCGCAGGCCACGCTCCAGGCTGACAAAGCGAATTTGGCCCTGGCGCAAAAACAGCTGGCCGATACGCAACTCTATGCCTCCGCGGATGGCGTCATTCAAGACCGCATTCTGGAACCCGGCGATATGGTCACGCCGCAGACTCCGGTGTTCACGCTGGCCCTCGATAACCCAGTGTGGGTCCGCGCCTATTTGCCGGAGCCGCAAATGGGTAAAGTAGCGCTTGGCATGCGCGCGTGGATTGAGTCGGACAGTTTTCCCGG